>DATBHU010000217.1:0-29085 GCA_036557265.1 Polyangia bacterium | reverse complement strand
AGCACGGCCAACAAGGCGCGCGACGATCTCGGGCTGCTCGCGAAGTTCAACGCGCCGACCGTCGCCAACGGCAAGGTGTACGTGGGCAGCCAGGTCGCGCCGATGTCCGATGCGTCGTCGACGGCGGCGTCGCAGTACACGACCGACTCCCCGACGCACCCGGGCGGCACGCTGAGCCTGTCGGCCAACGGATCGACGAGCGGCAGCGGCGTCCTGTGGGCGACGTTCACGTCGCCGAAGGTCGACACCACGTCCGGACGCTCGGGCGACGCGTGGCACTACCTGGTTCCCGGAGCCTTCTACGCGTTCGACGCCAACAACCTGACGACGCCGATCTGGACCAGCACCGCCAACAAGGCGCGCGACGATCTGGGCCTGCTGGCGAAGTTCAACGCGCCGACCGTCGCCAACGGCAAGGTCTACGTCGGCAGCCAGGTCGCGCCGATGTCCGACACGTCGTCGACCGCCGCGGGCAAGCTGCAGGTCTACGGCCTGCTGCCCTGAACCGTCGCGTTCACCCGCGCGCGTTGTCGGGCGCGCCGCGCGATTTCGCGTCGGCGCGACGAACGTTGTACAAAAGATGTTCCAGGATGGTGGTCTCAATTCGCCGCGGGGTGGTGGTGGTCGTGATCCTCGCGGCGGCGAGCGGGGCTGTCGGCTGCGGCACGGTGACGGGCGGACGCGACGGCGCGGCGGGGCAGGACGCGGACACGCCTGACGTGCCGACGACGATCGACGCGCCGGCCGGTCAGGACGCGACGGGTGCGGACGCGGACGCGGACGAGTGCACGATCAAGATCAACGAGGTGCAGACCGGGGGTGCCACGGCGCTCGACGAGTTCATCGAGCTCTACAACACCTGCCCCGATCGCGCCTTCAGCCTCGCCGGCCACAGCCTGGTCTATCGCGCCGCGACCGGCGCCGGCGACTTCCCGCGCGTGACGTTCACGGTCGAGACGATCGCCGCCGGCAAGCCGTACTTCGTCTGCGCCAACAGCGGCTTCGCGGGGACGGCCGACGCGCACTACACCGACGGCCTGGCGCTGGACGGTGGCGGGCTGGCGCTGCGCGGGCCGGACGGCAACATCGTCGACGCGGTCGGGTGGGGCAGCGCCGCCAACGCCTTCGTGGAGACGGCGCCCGCGGCCGCGCCCGCGGCGGCCCAGTCGATCGCGCGCCAGCCCGACGGCCACGACAGCGACGACAACGCGCACGACTTCGAGATCGCGGCCACGCCGTCGCCGGGCGCGTCGAACTGACGCCGCCCTATCAGGCAATGCCCGAGGGCGCCGTTCATTGACACACGCGCGCGCCGTCCGCACATCCGATCGCGGTGAGCGCCCGCCGATCGAAACCCCGTCGGCGCGTCGGTGCGCCGCCGGTCGAGAAGAAACCACCACCCATGGTTCGCAAGCGGATCGCGATCGCCTGTCAGGGCGGCGGCAGCCAGTGCGCGTTCGTCGCCGGCGCGCTGAAGCGGCTGTTCGATCGCGGCATCGATCAGCGCTTCGACGTCGTCGGCCTGAGCGGGACGTCGGGCGGCGCGCTGACCGCCGCGGTGGCGTGGCGGGGCCTGCTCGAGCGCGCCCGCGGTGACAAGACGCCGGTCGGCGATCGGATCGTCGCGATCTGGAAGGACCTGACGGCGCAGACGCCGTCGGAGATGGTGCTCGACAAGTTCTGCATCGACACGCTGCGCATGGTCGAGCACGGCGTGCTGCCGAGCCTGGCGATGAGCCCGTCGTCGCTGCAGTTCCAGTTCTGGTCGCGCGCGGCCTCGGCCATGATCGCGCGCCCCGAGTTCACGGATCTGGGCGCGCTGCTGCGAAAGCACATCGACTTCGAGGCCCTGCCCGGGTTGGTCCAGCCGCTGAGCCCGGTGCTGCTGGTCGGCGCCGGCGACGTGCTGCAGGGGAACTTCAAGATCTTCAGCTCGGCGAACGGCGAGATCAACGTCGAGGCGCTGCTCGCGTCGGCCGCGATCCCCAACCTGTTCCCGGCGGTCTGGGTGTCCGGGCACGCCTACTGGGACGGCATCTTCGCCAGCAACCCGCCCATCATCGCGCTGATGCAGCGGCCGTCGATGGGCGCGCGCCCGCGTCCCGAGGAGATCTGGATCCTGCAGGTGAACCGCGCGCACCACGAGACCGTCCCGGACATCCCGAGCGACATCACCGACCGCCGCAACCACCTGGCCGGCAACCTGAGCCTCCAGCACGAGCTGCAGATCATCGACATGTGGAACGTCCTGATCCAGGAGGGCGCGCTGACCGATCACTTTCGCGCGCGCTTCGGGCTCGACATGCGCGAGCCGATCGCCGTGCGCTTCATCCGCATGTCGGAGGACCTGCAGAAGGGGCTCGACTATCCGAGCAAGCTGTCGCGCCAGCCGCGTCACATCAACAAGCTGATCGCCGACGGCGAGTCGCAGGCCGACCTCTTCCTCGACGAGATCGGTCACCCGCCGGCGACGGCGCCCGAAGGGTCGCTGGTCGAGAGCATCGAGCAGCATGGACCGATGGGGCCGGGCTGACGCGCGGGTCGTGCTGGCCGCCGCGCTGGTGGCCGCGCTGCCGGCGCGCGCCTGGGCGCAGCACGTGCCCGAGGCGGCGCCCGTCCTGCCGCCGCCGCCGGAGGCGGTGCAGCCCTTGGAGACGCCGCGGTCGCCCGAACCGCCGCCCCCGCTGCCGCCGGGCGCGCCGGCCCCGCCCGACGGGCCGCCCTCGGAGCTCCGGCCGCCCCCGCCCGAGGTGCCGAAGCCGCCCGACGCGCCGCCGCCGGGCGGGCCGCCCGCGCCGCCGCCCGGTGCCTGGCTGCCGCCTCACTGGGACAAGGGCTTCGTGCTGGTGTCGCCCCCCGCGACGGGCGCGGGGATGCCGTTCCGGCTCGTCCTCAATCACGTGTCGCAGTTCAAGTACACGAACAGCCTGGCCACCAAGAGCACCTACACCGATCACTTCGGCGTCGAGCACGACGTTCAGCGACGCAACGACGTCCAGCTGGCGCGCGACGTCTTCTACTTCTCCGGCTACGCGTTCGATCCGCGCCTCGACTACAACATCCTGGTCTTCACGTCGACGGCGACGCTGGTCGCGACGGCGGCGGGCTACGTCGGCTTCGTGTTCGACAAGGCCTTCGCGCTGCGCGCGGGGTTCTTCTCGTTGCCGAGCGTGCGCAGCCTGACCGGCAATTATCCGTTCTTCCACGGCACCGACCGGAGCATGTCGACCAACTACTTTCGCCCCGGTTTCACCCAGGGCGTCTGGGCGAACGGCGAGGCGCTGCCCGGCATCAACTACATCGCGATGGTCGGCAACTCGTTGAACACGCTCGACATCAAGTCGACCAACATCGACAACAAGCTCGCCTACGCGGTGTCGGTCTGGTACGACCGCGCCGACTTCAACAAATACTGGAACGACTACGAGCAGCACGATAGCGTCGCGCTGCGCATCGGCTCTGCCTTCACGTTCGCGCGCGAGGATCGCCTGTCCGACCTGGCCCAGGCGGGCCCCGAGAACAACGCGACCTTCATCTCCGACGGGCACTTCCTGTTCGAGACCGGCTCGCTGGCGCCGAACGTCACGATCTCGCTGGCGAACTTCTTCCTGTGGGCGATCGACGCCGGCATCAAGTACCGCGGGTTCGCCTTCAACGTCGAGTTCTACCTGCGCTGGCTGAACAACTTCTCGGCGGACGGGCCGCTCCCGATTTCCAGCATGTTCGACTGGGGCTACGACGCGTCGGTCGGCTACTTCGTGGCGCCGAAGCGCCTGGAGCTGTTCGCCCGCTCGTCGCTGATCCACGGGCCTTTCGCCACCGCGATCGAGGAGTCTGTCGGGTTCAACTGGTATCCGTTCGACACGCGCCAGGTCTGGATCGACGCCGAGGCGGTCGGGATCCGTGACTGCCCCTACGCCGGCGGCTACTACATGTACTCGGTCGGCCAGACCGGCTTCGTCGTGCCGGTGCAGTTCCTGGTCCGCTTCTGATTCCTCCGTGACGTCGCTGACCTTCGGGGCCGCGCGCGAATCGTCGCGCGGAATAATCCAAGCCCCTACTGTTCGCCGCTGATCCGCGTCCTACTGTCTCCGGCGACAAAACAACCGCTCCGGGCGCGCCCGGTCAGGGATTACCGGCGTTCCCGCAGCCAGAATGGAGGCGCGATGTTTGACCAGCTGATTGACGGTGTCCGAAAAGCATCAGAATCGTCGTTGCAAATGCAGCAGGAGATGTTCAAGCAATGGACGCGCCTGTTCACGGGCACCACCCACGACGCGGGGACGCCGAACGAGTGGGGGCGTGCCTCCCAGAGGCGCTGGGTCGAGCTGTGCCTCGAGATGCTCAATCGGCACCGGGAGGCGCTGGACACCGCCTACAAGTCGGGCATCCAGATCATCGAGCAGACCTTCTACGCCACCGAGGCCAAGTCGCCCGACGACTACCGCCGTACCGTCGAGGACCTGTGGCGCAAGCTGTTCGAGCTGCAGAAGCTGCAGTCCGAGAGCCAGCTGCGCGACTTCCAGACCTTCTACGAAAAATCGTCGGCGATCGTTCAAGATGCTCGCGCTTAGCCTGCAGTGGTTCGACTGGTGGCGCCGGGCGGCAGCGCTCGGCTGGGCGCACTTCGATCGCCTGGCCGCGCTGCACGATCCGCATCAATTGCGCGACCGCTGGTTGAGCGAGATGCGACGGTACACGGCGGACTACACAAAGTCTCCCGCATTCCTTGCAATGATGAGATTCAATCTCACATTGCTAACCCATCCAACGATGATCAAAGCGGCGCAATCAATGGCGTTGCCAGCGCGATAGGAGAGCTCCAATGGCTGTTGCACATCAACTCACCAGCGATGTCGTGTTCCCCAGTTTCAGCCTGCTCGGCAAGCGGGCGTTCGTGACCGGCGGCTCGCGCGGGATCGGACGCGCCTGCGCGCTGACGCTCGCCGCCGCGGGCGCCGACGTCGCGGTCGGCTCCAGCCCCAGCGGCGTCGACGCCGCCGAGGCGGTCTGCCGCGAGATCCGCGAGATGGGCCGGCAGTCGCAGGCCTACGCGTTCGACGTCAGCGCCCACGGCGACGTCGGCACCATGTGCGACAAGGTGAAGACCGACTTCGACAGCGTCGACGTGCTGATCAACAACGCCGGCATCACGCGCGACGGTCTGTTCCGCAAGATGGATCGGGGCGCCTGGGACGAGGTGATCAACACCAACCTCTCCAGCGTCTTCGACATCACGCAGCGGTTCATCGACGGCATGGCGGCGCGCGGCTGGGGGCGGGTCATCAACATCTCCAGCATCGTCGGGCGTATCGGCAACTTCGGCCAGGCCAACTACGCCGCCGCCAAGGCGGGCCTGATCGGCTTCACCAAGACGCTGGCCCGCGAGTACGCCCGCAAGGGGGTGACGGTCAACGCGATCGCCCCCGGCTTCGTGCGGACGCGCATGCTCGACGCCGTTCCGGACAAGGCGCTGCAGTCGGTGCTCGACACGACGCCGGTGGGACGGCTCGGCGATCCGATGGAGATCGCGGCGAGCGCGCTCTACCTCGCGTCGCCGGTGGCCGGCTTCGTGACCGGCCACGTGCTCGACATCAACGGCGGCATGGCGATGTAGGGCCGGGCGGCCGCCGCCGAGACATCCAGCCGACGAGGAAGACGGTGGACACGAACCGGGGACTCGAGCGCGCGAAGCCGGTCATCGCGGCGGTCCTCGGAGAGCAGCAACGGCTGTGGAAAAGTCTGCTCAGCGTGCCGCGCGTCGTGCAGACCGCGCTGGAGATCCAGGTCGGCACGTCGCCGCACGACGTGGTCCTCGGCCGCGGCACCCACACCCTGCTCCGCTACCACCGGGACACGCCGGCGACGCAGGCGGAGCCGGTGCTCCTCTGCTACGCGCTGGTCAACCGCCCGTACATCCTCGACCTGCAGCCCGACAAGAGCGTGGTCGGCCAGTACCTGCGCCGCGGCTTCGAGGTCTACCTGATCGACTGGGGCGTGCCGACCGACGCCGATCGCGGGCTGACGCTGGAGCACTACGTCTGTGACTTCCTCGCCGAGGCGGTCGACTTCGTCCGGCGCGCGCACGACCGCGCCAAGGTGCACCTGGTCGGATATTGCATGGGCGGGACCCTGTCGGCCCTGCACGCCGCGCTGGCGCCGGACACGGCGGCGACGCTGACCCTGCTGGCCGCGCCGATCGACTTCGCCGGCGGCGAGTCGCTGCTGCACCTGTGGACGCAGCGCGGGCACTTCGACGTCGACGCGCTGATCGACGGCTACGGCAACTGCCCGGGGTGGTTCCTGCAGTGGTGCTTCCTGGCCATGAATCCGGTCCGCAACTTTCTCGACAAGGCCATCGCCTTCTACGAGCAGATGGACGACCCGCGCAGCATGGAGAGCCACTTCGCGCTCGAACGCTGGCTCAACGACAACATCCCCGTGGCGGGGGCGACCTTCCGGGAGTTCGTCGGCAAGCTCTACCAGCGGAACGAGCTGGTGCGGGGCGAGCTGCGCCTCGGGCAGCATCGCATCGATCTTCACCGCGTCACCTGTCCCGTGCTGCTGCTGACCGCCAGCAACGATCACCTGGTCGCGCCGGAATCGACGGAGGGGATCCGCCCGCACCTCGGTTCGCGCGACGTCACCTCGATGCCGATCCGCGCCGGCCACGTCGGCCTGGTGGTGGGGGCCCGGGCGCACCGGGAGTTCTGGCCGGAGGCGACGCGCTGGGCCGCCGATCGTTCGACGCCGCCGTCGGATCCGCGCGCCCGCTCGGCGCCGGAGCAATCCGAGATCGCGCAGCAGCCGCAGACGGCGCGAAAGACGTACAGGCGCGCAGGCAACGCCGAGCCCCGCTGGTGGGCGCTCGAACGCTGACGCGAGCCTGCAAGGTTAGGAGAAGAGCGATGGGCATTCGGGTATCTGGCATTGGCGGTTACGTTCCGGCGCGCACCATGACCAACCTCGAGTTGGCGATGATGGTCGACACGTCGCACGAGTGGATCATTTCGAAGACCGGGATCCGCGAGCGCCGGCTCGCCGGGCCCGAAGAGGCGCCCAGCGACCTCGGCTGCCAGGCGGCCCTGCGCTGCCTGGCGCACGCGGGCGTCGACAAGAACGCGGTCGATCTGGTGATCGTCGCCTGCGCCAGCCCCGACCACATGCAGCCGGCGGTTGCCTGCCTGGTGCAGGAGAAGCTCGGCATCGCGGCCACCCATTGCCCGGCCTTCGACGTCAACTCGGTCTGCGCGGGCTTCGTCTTCGCCCTGAACGTCGCGCAGGGGATGATGCTGACGGAGCCGACGCGGTACCGGAACGTGCTGGTCATCGGCACCGACACGTTCTCGAAGATCCTCAACTGGAAGGATCGCCGCACCTGCGTCTTCTTCGGCGACGGCGCGGGCGCCGTGCTGCTGTCGCAGACCGACGGCGAGCGGCGCCGCTTCCACTTCCACCTGGGCAGCGACGGGCGCGGGCGCGAGTTCATCGCCGTGCCGGGCGGCGGCACGCGGATGCCCGCCAGCCCCGAGGTGCTGGAGAAACAGCTGAACAAGTTCGTGATGAACGGGCCGCGCGTCTGGGAGTTCGCGGTCAACACCGTCCCGGAGACGATCCGCACGCTGCTCGCCGAGCACGACCTTCGGCCCGCGGATCTGGACCTGCTGATCCTGCACCAGAGCAACCTCCGCATGCTGGAGGCGATCATGAAGTCGCTCGAGCTGCCGATGGCGAAGACCATCACCACCGTCGAGGACTACGGCAACACCGCCGCGGCCAGCATCCCGCTGACGCTGCAGAAGGCGTCGGAGACCGGCCGCCTGCGGCCGGGATCGCGGGTCATGCTGTGCGGCTTCGGCGGCGGCCTGTCGTGGGGCGCGGCGCTGATCGACTGGTGAGCGCGCCGTGATGACGGTGCTGATCTCGGGCGCCGCCAGCGGCATCGGCGCCGGCCTGGCGCGCGAGCTGGCGCGCGCCGGTCACCACGTGGTCGTCAGCGATCTGCGGCTGCCCGACTGCCGGGAGGTGGCCGAGCTGATCCGCGCCACGGGCGGCTCCGCGGAGGCGGTCGAGCTGGACGTCACCTCGGACGCCAGCGTCGCCGCCGCCCTGGCGTCGATGTCGCGCCCGATCGAGGTCCTGCTCAACGACGCCGGCCTGCAGCACGTCGCGCCGCTGGAGGAATTTCCGATCGACCGCTGGAACTACCTGGTGCAGGTGATGCTGGTCGGCTCGGCCCGGCTGACGCGGGCGGTGCTGCCCGGCATGCGCGAGCGCCGGTTCGGGCGCATCGTCAACGTCGGCAGCATCCACTCGCTGGTCGCCAGCCCGAACAAGAGCGCCTACGTCGCCGCCAAGCACGGCCTGCTCGGGTTGACCAAGACCATCGCCCTCGAGACCGCCGACACCGACATCACCATCAACACGATCTGTCCCAGCTACGTGAAGACGCCCCTGGTCGACAAGCAGATCGGCGACCAGGCGCGCACGCGCGGCATCCCCGAGGCCGACGTGGTGCGCGAGATCATGTTGAAGCCGATGCCGAAGGGCGTGTTCATCGGCATCGACGAGCTGGCCGCCATCGCCACGTTCCTGATGTCACCCGCGGCGCGCAACATCAGCGGCCAGGCGATCGTCGTCGACGGCGGCTGGACGGCGCAGTAGCGCCGGCCCGTGAATTGAACGGCGCAGTAGCGCCGGCCCGTGAACTGAACGGCTCAGCAACAGGCGCCAGTTCGAGCGGCTAACCGCGCGGCGCGCAGTTTTCGTCGCGGTCGAGCTTCAGTTTCCTCGAAGTTTTTTTTCGGGGTCAGCCCGGACCAGATATAGTGGATGTCGGCGGCTCGTCCACGAAGTGCTGTACCACCTTCACGACTACCACCGCTCGCTGCTCGGTCCGGCAACGCAGCTCGCGGAAGTAACCGCCCGGATGTTCTCGTCGCACGAGAGCTGGCTCAAGCAGCTCCCGGGCGCGGCGCGGGTCGCCGCCGGCTACGAGCTCTTCTACCGGCTGGGCAAGCGCTACGAGAAGCCGGCCTTCGGGATCTCGTCCGTCGAGGTGCGCGGCGCGCGCGTCGCCGTGCTCGAGGAGATCGCCGAAGCGCGCCCGTTCTGCCGGCTGCTGCGCTTCTCGCGCGCGAGCGACGACGCCGACGTCGTGGCGCGCCTGGACCAGGACCCGCCCGTGCTGGTGGTGGCGCCGCTCTCCGGACATCACGCGACGCTGCTGCGCGAGACGGTGGCCACGCTCCTCACCCGCCACACCGTCTACGTCACCGACTGGGTCGACGCCCGCCTGGTGCCGCTCGCGGACGGCGCGTTCACGCTGGACGACTACGTCGCCTACATCCGCGCCTTCATCGCGCGGATCGACGCCGCGCAGCTGCACGTGCTGGCGGTCTGCCAGCCGGCCGTGCCGGTGCTGGCGGCGGTCGCGCTGTCGGCGGCGGCGGGCGAGCCGGCGCCGCGCAGCTTGATCCTGATGGGCGGCCCGATCGACACGCGCCGCAACCCGACCCAGGTCAACCGCTTCGCCACCAGCAAGCCGCTGCGCTGGTTCGAGTCGAACCTGCTGCACGAGGTCCCGGCCAGCTATCCGGGCCGCGGCCGCCGCGTCTATCCGGGCTTCCTCCAGCACGCCGGCTTCATCGCCATGAACCCGGCCCGTCACGTCAGCTCGCACCTCGACTTCTTCCACGACCTGGTGCAGGGCGACGCGGCCGGCGCCGACGAGCACCGCCGCTTCTACGACGAGTACAACGCCGTGCTCGACATGCCCGGCGAGTACTACCTCGACTGCGTGCGCATCGTCTTCCAGCAGCACCTGCTGCCGCGCGGGCTGTGGGACGTGGGCGGCGAACGGGTCGAGCCCGGCGCGATCGCCCGCACGGCCCTGATGACCGTGGAGGGCGAGCTGGACGACATCTCCGGCCTCGGCCAGACGCGCGCCGCCCACGACCTGTGCACCGGCCTCCCCGCCGATCGCAAGCACCACCTGACCGTCCCGCGCGCCGGCCACTACGGCATCTTCAGCGGCCGCCGCTGGCGCGAGATCGTCTACCCGCGCATCCGCGCGTTCATCGAGACGTCGGCGTCGTCGAGCTGACGCCGTTCGCCAGCGCCCTCGTCACGGCGCGCTCGCTGAATCCGGCAGCGTGACGCGGAAGATGCACCCCTTGCCCGGCAAGTTGGTGATCGTCAACCGGCCGCCCTGCGCTTCCACGGCCTCGCGCACGATCGGCAGTCCCAGGCCGAGTCCGTGACGGTTGTCGCCGCGCTGCGCGAACGGGGCCAGCAAAGACTCCTCGCTGCCTGGGGCCAGCCCGCCGCACTGGTCCTCCACCTCGATCACGGTGGACGCGTCGTCGCGTCGCGCCCGCACCATCACCAGGCTGCCCGGGCGGCTGAACTTGAGCGCGTTCTGCACCAGGTTGCCGATCGCCGACGAGAGCAGCCGCTCGTCAGCGTGGACGGACAGACGCGCCGGCGCGATCCATTGCACCACGACGCCGCGCTCCGGGATCGCCGTCGCCTCGAGCTGAAGGAACAGAGAGTTGATCTGGAGCGATCGCGAGACGACGGGCGCGTGCGCCTCCAGTTGAACGGCGGCCAGCGCCTGATTGACCAGGTTCTGGATCGCGAACAGGCTGCGTCCCATCACGTCGCCGGTCCGGCTGTTGATGCCCATGACGCCCTTCTTCAGCGTCGCGTAGGACATCAGCGCGCTGGCGAGCGCGTTGCGGATCTCGTGGCCGAGGAAGCCGAGCCGCTTGGAGTGCTCCAGTCGCTGGTCCTCGCGTTCGTACTTCTGGTACTCCTCGATGGCGGACGCCGTGCTGGCGTCGATCCCCTGGTTGAACACCTGGTATTCGCGGGCCGTGAAGCTCAGCTCCGATTCGGCGCCCAGCTCGCCGATCGAATCCGAGATGGCGCCGATGCCGTAGGCGACCAGCGCGATCGCCGCGTTGTCACGCTGGCGCGCCCGCCCGAGGTCGGCCCCGGCGGTCTCCGTCTCCGGCGGCGTGTCCGGCAGGCCGGCGTCGAGGCGAAGCGCCCGCAGGATCTCGTCGAACACGCCAGGCACGCCGGTCACCAGCGCGGCGTCGGCGTGCTCCGGGGCCCTCATCCTGACCTTCTCGAGGCACAGGGCCAGCAAGCGGCTCCGGTTCTCCGACATGAATTCGTGGAGGGCGGGCTGCATCGTCACCTCGACCATCGTGCTCCAGGTGCAATGTAAGGATCTCGATGACAGCCCCGGATCGCTAGCCCCTCGTATTTGACGGTCGCGATTGTCGCGCCGTCCGCGGACTTACGTTCGCTGCGTTCAGTCGCGGCCCGCCCCTCCGAAGAGAGGCGGGCCCCCTGGTTTCGTTTCAGCTCACCACCGTCACCACGCCGGCGCCGATCGTCCGGCCGCCCTCACGCAGCGCGAACCGCATGCCCGGCTCGATCCCGGTGGGGCGGCCGAGCAGGAAGGTGACGCGGGCGCGGGCGCCCGGTTCGACGATGCCGTCGCCCGGCACGGTGAGGCTGCCGGTGACGTCGGTCGCGCCGAAGAAGAACTGCGGCGTGTAGCCGGTGGCGAACGCCGTGTGGCGTCCGCCCTCGGCCGCGGTCAACACGTACAGCTCCGCCTCGCCGCGCTGATGCGGCTTCACGACGCCCGGCAGCGTGATCACCTGGCCGCGCACCACCTCCGCGCGCTTCACGCCCCGCAGCAGCAGGCCGACGCTGGCGCCGGCGCGCGCCTCGGGGACGTTGCGGTGGAAGCTCTGGATGCCCGTCACCACCACCGCCCGCGGGTGCTCGCCGTCGGCGAGACCCACCACCTCGACGCTGGCGCCGACGGGCAGGACACCCCGCTGGACGCGGCCCGTGACGACAGTGCCGCGGCCCTCGATCGTGTGCACGTCCTCGATCGGCATCAGGAAGGGGCCGTCGAAGTCGCGCGTCGGCTCGGGGATGTGCCGGTCCAGCGCGTCGACCAGCGCGCGGATGCATGCCGTCTCCGGCCCGCTGACGTCGCCGCCGCTGGCCGCCTCGAGCGCGCGCAGGGCGGATCCCATCACGACGGGAACGCCCGCGTAGCCCTGGGCGGCCAGCAGCTCCTGCGTCTCCAGCACCACCAGGTCCAGCAGCTCGCGGTCGGCGACGTCCGTCTTGTTGACGAACATGACGACGTGCTCGATGCCGACCTGGCGCGCCAGCAGCGCGTGCTCGCGCGTCTGCAGCTGCGGGCCCTGCGACCCGTCGACGAGCAGGATCGCGCCGTCCATCTGGGACGCGCCGGTGATCATGTTCTTCACGAAGTCGGCGTGTCCCGGACAGTCGATGTGCGCGTAGTGCCGCGTGGCGGACTCGTACTCGACGTGCGCCAGGTTGATGGTGATGCCGCGGATGCGCTCCTCCGGCGCGCTGTCGATCTGCGCGCAGTCGAGGGCGCGGCCACCGTGCAGGCCCGCCATCACCTTGGTGATGGCCGCGGTCAGGGTGGTCTTCCCGTGGTCGACGTGTCCGATTGTTCCGACGTTCACATGCAGCTTGCCCATGGTTTTCTCCTTTGTTACGGGCCGGGCCGGCCCAAATGCAAAAAGCCCCCTCGAACGCGCGTTCGAGAGGGCTTTTGTTTGCGAATGATCTGTCTGACTTACCGAATCATTCGTTGCGTTCCCTCTCGCCGCGCGCGCACGCCGCCGCTGACGACTGCGTCGGTGACGACGCAGCGCCTGACGACGATGATTGAGCGCACGAGAAGAACCGCATTGCCCGGCCAGTATGAGATTGGGGCATCGGTTGTCAAGCGTTAGTTGCTTCGCCCGCGCGGCGATTGGGAAAATCCGCGGCCCGTCGTCAGGTCGGACGCATGAAGACCTGCTTGCCGCTCGCCGCGTAGGCGGCGTTGCGGATCTGTTCGCGCACCTCGCGCGGCTCGCGAACGCCGACCAAGCGGGCGCGCACGCCGGCGCGGCGCGGGGGGCCGGTCGGGTCGGGCTCGGACGACACGATGCCGATCTGGCCCAGGCCGAGCAGGCGCTCCGAGAAGCGCTGGTGGAAGGTGATGTCGTCGACCGTGCGCAGGTCGATCTCGTTGATGGTGCGCGAGAATACGCCGCTCTCGATCAGCAGCCGCTGGTTGGTGAGGCGGTAGCTCTGCGCGCGCAGCACGACCGCGCGCCACCCGAGGCGCAGGACGTGCTGCCCGGCCACCACCACGACGAACAGCACCGCCGCCAGCTTCAGGCCGGGCTCGTAGCTGGTGATGAACTGCGCGACGTCGGGCGAGATCCCCGAGGCCGCCTGGAGGGCCGGGCGATACGCCAAGCCGACGGCGAGGGAGAGCGCGAGCGTCCACAGCGTGACGCCCGCCGCGTCGACGGCGAGGGCCTTCCGCGACGGCGTGCCCTCCCAGAGGGTCTCTTCCGAAGGAAGCATGGGGACCACGGTATCACGCACGGATTCCGGGCGCGGCGGGGCCGCCGCCGCCGGGCGGCGTCGCGGCGGGCGAACGCCGGCTGAGACCCGCGCCAGCTCAGCGCGCCAAAATTTCGAGCTCCGGCGGGGTAAGCCGGCCCGCGCTCGCACGCGATTTACCTTTTGATCGGATGAACGACGCCGCCTACGCGGTCACCGAGACGCTCGGCCGTGACGAGAACGCGACGCTCTACCGAGCCGTCCGGCGGGCCGACCGCGTGCCAGTCGTGCTCAAGGTGCTGGGGCCGAACCCGCAGCAGCCGCGGGAGCTGGAGCGCCTGCGTAACGAGCTGGAGATGGCCGGCGCGCTCGACCAGCCGAGCGTGCTCCGTCCACTGACCATCGCCACGCACGAGGGCATGCCGGCGCTGGTGAGCGAGGGCTTCGCCGGGTTCCCGCTCGAGCAGCTGCTCGGGCAGCCGCTCGACGTCGGCCGCTTCCTGGTCCTCGCCTCGTCGATCGTCGCCGCGCTCGAGCAGATCCACCGCGCCGGCCTGGTGCACAAGGACATGACGCCCAGGAACATCTTCCTGCGGCCCGGCACCGACGAAGTCCGGCTGTACGGGTTCGGGCTCACCTCACGCATCCCGCGCCCGCCGCCCGTCGGCCAGCCGGCCGAGCTGATCGAGGGGACGCTCCCCTTCATGTCGCCCGAGCAGACAGGACGCATGAACCGCGCCGTGGACAGCCGCAGCGATCTCTACTCGCTGGGCGTCATCTTCTTCCTCATGCTGACGGGCAACCTCCCGTTCACCGCGCACGACCCGCTCGGCTGGGTCCACGCGCACGTCGCGCGCCCGGTCCCTTCGGCGGGCGACGTCGTCCCCGGCATCCCCTGGCTGGTCAGCGAGATCGTCAGGCGGCTCATGGAGAAGATGCCGGAGAACCGGTACCAGAGCGCGCGCGGCCTCCGCCACGACCTCGCGCGCGCACGCGCGGACTGGGAGGCAACCGGGCGGATCACGCCCTTCACGCTGGGCGAGCTCGACGTCTCCGACCGGCTGAAGATTCCGCAGCACCTCTACGGTCGGGAGACGGAGCTGGCCACGCTCTCCGCGGTGCTCGACGTGGTGGCGGCCAGCGGGCATCCGGCGCTGGCGCTGATCTCCGGCTACTCGGGCGTCGGCAAGTCGGGCCTGGTCCACGAGCTGCTGCGTTCGATCGAGGGGGCGCGCGGCATTTTCCTGTCGGGGAAGTTCGACGTCCACCAGCGCAACATCCCGTACTCGACGTTTGCCCAGGCGTTTCGGCGCGCGTTGCGCGACGTGCTGGGCGGCAGCGAGGCGCAGCGGGAGGCGTGGCGCGCGCGCCTCGCCGAGGCGCTGGGCGCGAACGGGCGGCTGATCGCGGAGGTCATCCCGGAGACGGAGCTGCTGCTGGGACCGCAGCCGCCCGTGGCCCCGCTGCCGCCCATCCAGGCCGAGGAGCGCTTCCGGATGGTGTTTCACGCTTTCATCACCGCGTTCGGCGCGCGCGACCACCCGCTGGTGCTCTTCCTCGACGACCTGCAGTGGGCCGACCTGGCCAGCCTGGAGCTGCTGCGCAGCCTGCTCACCGCCCCGGACACGCACCACCTGCTGGTGTTCGGCGCCTATCGCTACAACGAGGTCGACGCCGCGCACCCGCTGGTGGGCGTCATCGAGCAGATCCGCAAGCTCGGGGTCCGGGTCGAGGAGCTGGTGCTGCGGCCGCTCTCCGTCGCGCACGTGCTGGCGTTCACCTCCGACGCCGTCCGCCGTCCCGCCGACGAGGTGCGCGCGCTGGCCCGCCTCGTTCACGACAAGACGGCCGGCAACCCGTTCTTCGTCATCCAGCTGTTCGCCGAGCTGGTGCAGAGCGGCACGCTGTTCTTCGACCCGAGCGAGTGGCGCTGGCGCTGGGATCTGGAGCGCATCGAGGCCCGCGGCTACTCGGACGACGTCGCCGAGTTCATGGTGGGGCGCATCGCGCGCCTGCCGCCGGCGACCCGCCAGGCGCTGCGCCTGGCCGCGTGCGTGGGGAACACGACCGACGTCGGCACGCTGGCGGCGGTCGGGCTCGCCGACGAGGCGTCCATCCAGCGCGATCTGCTCCCGGCCGTCGAGCAGGGCCTGCTGATCCTGACCGCGGGCCAGCGCAGCTACCGCTTCGCCCACGACCGCGTTCAGCAGGCGGCCTACTCGCTGGTGGGGGACGCGGAGCGGCCGGTCCTGCATCTGCGGATCGGGCGGCTGCTGCTGGCGGGGACGTCCGCGGAGGAGGTCGGGGATCGGATCTTCGAGATCGTCAATCAGCTCGATCACGGCCGCGCGCTGATCACGCCGGCGGAGCGCATCCCCTTCGCGGAGCTCAACCTGCGCGCGGGGCGCAAGGCGGTGACGGCCGCCGCCCACGCGACCGGCAGGACCTACCTGACCGCCGGCGTCGAGATGCTGCCCGCCCACGCCTGGGAGACGAACTACGAGCTCGCGTTCGCGCTCCACCTCGAGCTCGCGCGCGCGACGTTCTTCGCGGGCGACGCCGAGCAGGCTCTGCGGCGGCTCGCGGAGCTGCACGGGCGCGCGCGCCGCGCGCAGGACGAGGGGGTCATCGCCGGCCTGGAGGTCTACTTGCTGACCATCCTCGGTCGCATGGAGCGCGCGGTGGAGGTGACGCGCCTGGCGCTGCGCCGGTACGGCCTCGCCCTGTCCGTGCACCCGGAGTGGGCGGAGGTCACCAGGAAATACGAGACCGTCCTGCAGGCCCTCGGCGACCGCCCCATCGCGGCGCTCGCCGAGCTGCCGCGCGCGGACGATCCCGCCATCGCGGCGCTGGCCGATCTGCTCGCCATGCTCTTCTTGCCCGCCCTGCTGACCGACGAGAACCTGGTGGCCCTGCTGGCGCTGACCGCCGTCGAGCTGAGCATCCACCACGGGCTCACCGACGCGACCGCCTCGGCGTGCGTGATGGTGGCGATGACCGTGGGCCTTCGCCTGGGCCGACACCAGGAGGCGGACGCGCTCGGGCGGGCGGGCCGCGCCATGGTCGACCGGCGCGGCATGTCCACCTATCGGGCCAAGGTCTACCTCGACCTCTGCCTGGTGAACCACTGGTCGCACCCGCTGCGCACCAACTTCGAGATCCTGCGGGGCGCCCTGGACTCCGCGCGGGCGACCGGGAACCTCGCCGTCGCCAGCTATTCGCTGAACAACCTGATCACGCTGTCGCTGGCGGTGGGAACGCCGCTGGCGGAGGTCCAGCGCCAGTGCGAGGAGGCGCTGCACTTCGTCCGCCGCCTCGGGTTCCAGGCGGTCACAGCCGTCGTCACCAGCCAGCTCCGCCTGGTGCGGAACCTGCGCGGGACGACCGCGCACTTCTCGACCTTCGACGGCGACGGCTTCGACGAGCGCGCGTTCGTGACCGGGCTCGAGGCGAACATCCAGGGCCTCGCGCTGCCGACCTGCTGGCACTACATCCGCAAGCTGCAGGCCCGGTTCCTCTCGGGCGACTACCAGGAGGCGTACGCGGCCTCGACGCGCGCCCGCGCGCTGCTCTGGAGCTCGCGGGCGTTCATGGAGATCCCGGAGTACCACCTCTACGCGGCGCTGACCGTGGCGGCGCTCTGCGACGAGCGGCCCGCCGACGAGAGGCCGGCGCTGGTCGCGGAGCTGGAGGCGGAGCTGGCGTGGTTCCGGCCGTGGGCGGAGATCTGCCCGGCGAACTTCCTTCACAAGCGGGAGCTGGTCGCGGGCGAGCTCGCGCGTGTGCGCGGCCTGGGCCTGAAGGCGATGCGACACTACGAGCGCGCCATCCGCGCCGCGCGCGCCGAGGGGATGGTGCAGAACGAGGCGATCGCCCAGGAGCTCGCGGCCCGCGCGTGCCGCGCCTCCGGGCTCCCCGCCGCGGCCCGCGCGTACCTCGGCGCCGCGCGCGACTGCTACCAGGCGTGGGGAGCCGACGGAAAGGTCAGCCGGATCGAGCGCCTGTTCCCCGAGCTGGAGAGGCGGCGCCCGCCGTCCGACCAGGCCGCCGTCGCGGCGACGGACGCCCTGGACCTGATGGCCGTCGCCAAGGCCTCGCAGGCGATCTCGATGGAGCTGTCGTGGGAGCGGGTGGTCCAGCGCCTGCTGGAGGTGGCGCTCGAACAGGGGGGCGCTGACCGCGGCTACCTGCTGGTGAGAGAGGACGGCGGCGCCCTGGCGCTCGCCGCGAGCGCCAGCGTCGATCAAGGCGGCGTGACGACGCAGTTCGTGGAGCCGCCGCGGCCCGCGCTCGCCGACGTCGTCCCGGCCGCCGTCACCGAGTTCGTCTGCCGCACCCGCCAGCGCGTGGTGCTCGACGAGCCGGCCGCGGGCGGGCCGTTCGCCGAGGATCCCTACATCGCCGAGCATCCGCCGCGCTCGCTGCTGTGCCTGCCGATCTCCCGCCAGGTCGACGTCGTCACCGTGCTGTACCTCGAGAACAGGCTGGTCGCGGGGGCGTTCACGCGCGAGCACCTGATCGCGCTCGAGATGATCGCGGCGCAGGCCGCGATCGCGCTCGCCAACGCCGAGCTGTTCGCCAAGCTGGAACGCGAGAACACCGAGCGGAAGCGCGCCGAGGCGTTCCTGGAGGAGAGCCGGGGCAAGCTGCAGCAGATCATCGACAACAGCGCGGCGGTGATCTTCGTCAAGGACGCCGGTGGCCGCTATCTGCTGGCGAACCGCGCCTTCAACGAGCTGTTTCACTTCACGCGCGACGAGGTGATCGGCAAGACCGACGCTTACCTGCCGCTGCCGCGCGAGACGCCGGGGACCGTCCGCGCCAACGACGTGGCGGCGCTGCGCGAGGACCGGGCCATCGAGTTCGAGGAGACGGTCACCACGCACGGGATCGCCCACACCTTCCTCGCCCTCAAGTTCCCGCTCCACGACGCGGAGGGGCGGCCCTACGCCGTGTGCGGCATCGCCACGGACATCAGCGGGCGCAAGCGCTTCGAGGACCAGCTGCGCAGCAGCGTGTCGCTGCTGCAGGCCACCCTCGAATCCACCGGCGACGCCATCGTCGTGGTCGACACCGCGGGGCGGGCCGTTCAGCTCAATCGCCGCTTCACCGAGACCTGGGGGGACGGCGCGGAGCGTCCGGGCGAGCTGTTCGATCTGCGCAAGCTGCGGCGCCCGGCGGCGTTCCGCGACCAGCTGGCGACGCTGGCGCTACACCCCGACGACAACAGCTTCGGCATCGTCGAGTTCGAGGACGGGCGCATCTTCGAGAGCTACTCGCAGCCGCAGCGGATGGACGGGCGCGTCGTCGGTCGGGTCTGGAGCTTCCGCGACGTCACCGAGCGCGAGCGGGCCGAGCGCGAGCGGGATCGCCTGCTCGTCGACGAGCGCCGGGCACGCGCCGCCGCCGAGGAGGCGGTGCGCATGCGCGACGAGTTCCTGTCGGTGGCCTCCCACGAGCTGCGCACGCCGCTCGCCAGCCTGCAGCTCGCCATCCAGGGGCTGACGCGCCGCCTGGGGAGCGACGTGGCCCCACCGGTCGAGCGCAACCTGGCGCTCTGCAGCCGGCAGCTGCGGCGCCTCGGCGCGCTCATCGGCTTGCTGCTCGACGTGTCGCGCATCCAGGCCGGGCGGCTCGAGCTGGATCGCCGCCTCATCGATCTCTGCGCCGTGGTGCGGGAGAGCGCGGCGCAGCTGGCCGAGGACTTTTCGCGCGCGGGCAGCGTGCTGACCGTGCGCGGCGAGGGGCCCGTCATCGGCCTGTGGGACGGATCGCGCATGGAGCAGCTGTCGATCAACCTCCTCACCAACGCCATCAAGTTCGGCGACGGCAGGCCGATCGACGTCACCGTCAGCGAGGAGAACGGGACCGCGCGGCTGACCGTGGCCGACCACGGGATCGGGATGCCCCCCGACGTGCAGCAGCGCATCTTCGAGCGCTTCGCGCGGGGCGTGTCGGCGCGGAACTACGCGGGGCTGGGGCTCGGCCTGTACATCGTGAAGACCATCGTGCAGGCGCACGGCGGCGACGTGTCCGTGTCCAGCTCGGTCGGGCGGGGCGCCACGTTCACCGTCGAGCTTCCGGTCTGGCCGCTGTCAAACCTGCGCGCGCTGGAGGCGCCGCGGTGACCGGCGAGCGGCGCGCGCTGTGCGTGGTCGACGACGACGCCGACATCCGCGAGGCGCTGAGCGACGTGCTGACGTTCGCGGGCTACGACGTGATCGTGGCCGGCGACGGCCAGAGCGCGCTGGAGCGGCTGCGCGCGCCGGAGAATCGCTGCCGCCTGATCCTCCTCGACCTGATGATGCCGCGGATGAACGGCTGGGAGTTCCGGCGCCGGCAGCTCGCCGACCCCGCGCTGGCGGGGATCCCGGTCGTCCTGCTGACCGGCGCCGGCACCGCGGCGAAGGCGATCGACGAGCTGCGCGTCGATGTGACCATCGAGAAGCCCTTCGACCTGGACGCGCTGCTCGCGAAGGTCGCGCGCTACTACGACAGCGCGTATGCTGCGCGCATGGCGATGACCACGACGACGAGCGGGCTGCAGTACGAGGACACCCAACCCGGAACCGGGAAGTCGCCGGCCAACGGCCAGACCTGCGTGATGCACTATACGGGCTGGCTCTGGGTGGACGGCGCGAAGGGCGCGAAGTTCGACAGCTCCGTCGATCGCGGCCGCCCGTTCTCGTTTCCGCTGGGGCAGGGGCGCGTGATCAAGGGATGGGACGAGGGCGTCGCGACCATGAGCCAGGGCGGCAAGCGCACGCTGCTGATCCCGCCGGAGCTGGGCTACGGCCCGCGCGGCGCGGGCGGCGTCATCCCGCCGAACGCGACGCTGCTGTTCGAGGTCGAGCTGCTCGACGTCCAGTAGCGGCCGCCGACCGCGCCGGCCCCTCGGCGCGGTGTCAAGGATCGGACGTGGACTGCCGAGATGGCGATCCATGCCTGTCTTCGGTGCCGCCTGGCGACGTTCCGTTCTGGCCTCCGCGCTGGCCCTGGTGGCGTCGGGAGCCTGCTCATCGTCGGGATCCGGTAACAACGACGCGGGAACCGGAAGCGGCGGACATGGCGGCGGCGCCGGCGCGAGAGGCGGCGCCGGCGGGAGCGGCGGCGGGGGCGTCGGGGGAGCCGGCGGCGGGGGCGCGGGCGGCAGTGCCGGAGCCGTCGGCGGCGGGGGCGGAGGCGGCGGCACCGCAGGCGCGGGCGCAGGCGGCAGTGCCGGAGCCGTCGGCGGCGGGACCGGAGGCGGTGGTACGGGCGGGACCGGCACCGGCGGCACTGGCGGCGGAGAGTCGGCCGCGTTCACCGTCGTCACGCCGGACGTCACGCTGCAGCCCGCCGAGACCGCGAGCTACTGCTACTACTTCCACACGCCGAACACGGCTGCGCTCGGGATCAAGCGGTGGACGTCGGACATGACCTCCGGCACCCACCACCTGATCGTCTCCGCGGGCGCCGCGGGGCAGCCGGCCGACGGAACGCTGAGCACCGCCGCCTGCGGCTTCGGCACCGGCAGCACGTTTCCCGCCTGGCTGTACGCTTCGCATACGGCGCACGGCGAGCTCGCGTTGCCCGCCGACGACGGGACCGGCAAGCCGCTCGGCATGGCCGTCGCGGCGGGCCAGCCCATGGTCATCCAGATGTACTTCGTCAATTCGACGACCAGCGCGCTGGCCGCCCACGTCACCCTGAGCGGGTACGCGCATCCCGCCGCCACGACGTTCACGCAGACGGACGCGTTCGTCACCTACAACAGCATGCTCAGCATCGCGCCCGCGGCCACCAACGTCATAGCCAGCAAGACCTGCAACGTGCCGTCCGGCGTGAAGTTCTGGCGGGTGTCGACGGAATCGCACATGCAATCGACGGCCACGGACCTCAAGGACGGCTCCTCCGTCCTGTTCATGAGCACCAACTGGGAGAACCCGGGGGCGATGACCTGGCCGAGCGCGCCGTTCTACACGTTCACCTCGGGGGCGCTGACCTACGAGTGCACTTACGACAACACGGGCGCGAACATGAGCAGAACGATCCACGCCGGTCCCAGCCTGCAGACCGACGAGGCCTGCATGGGCATCGCCTACTTCTTCCCGTCGACGGGCCCGAAGTTCTGCGTGGACAGCACGAGCCTCTGACGCCGAGCCGAAAGGGTCAGCGCCGGCAGGTGCGCCGGGCGGAATGACCGGGAAAGAAAAGGCGGCCGGCCCGTTAGGTAAGGGCCATGGAGCCGGAACAGACGCGTGACGCTGCCCAGCTGACCTGGAGAATCCTGGACCGGCTCACGGCGCCCGCCCGCGAGCGAATGTTCAAGCGGTGGGGATCTCCGCCGGAAGAACGGACGCCGGAGCTCGAAGAGGACGCGGTGGCCTGGTTGAAAGAGGGCGGCCTTCTCGCCGAGATCTTCCGACAGGTCGATCCGGCCGACGATGACGTGCGGCGATTGGTCGAGCTCGGTGTGCTCAGCCTCGGCAGTCCGAAGCAAGGGCCGATCGCCTCCGCGGACCTGAAAGCGTTCGTGGTGAGAGAACCGACGAATGGCGGCCCGCCCGCGGCAGGTGTCGCGCTGGATCAGCTCGCCGTGATGTCGGCGGTGGTCCTCGAGGTCACGGCGCGCGTTGCTTCCGCGCTTCGCCCCTTCGTGAAGAACGCCGACGAGCACCCCGAGGAATTGCGGCCACCCAGCGTCGAAGTTCGTTCCGGGTCGATTCAGTTCACCGTCGGAGGGCCCCTGCTGGCCAGCGGGGTTGGACTGGCCATCGCGACGGGGGCCGGTCTCGTCTTCCCACCGGCCGGCCTGGTGGGCGCCGGCCTGCTGGCCGTCGCCGGCGTCGCGGACCTCGCGGTCAATTGGTGGAAGGCCATCGCCGAGGCGAAGAAGGCCGCCACGGATGAACGAAGAACCGCGGCCGAGACGCCGACGCTGGAGGAAGCTCAGTTGAAGCGACACCTCGAGCTGCGCGAGAAGCAGCTCGCGATCCAGAAGGTGGAGCAGGAGCTTGCGATGATGGACAGCGCCGCCACGCCTTCGGCGCTCGTCCCCGCCGAGGAAGTACGGATGCACGCTCGGGCGTGGGGTCTCTCCGAGGCGGGCGCGTGCCACGTCCTCAATCGGACTCTGCCCACGGTCGTGTCGTCGCGCAGATTGATCGGGCCGATGCAGGCCGTGGTTGGTCACCGCGCGCCCGCCGAGATCAGACGTGGCGGCGGGGCTGAATCGCGCCGCGCCTGAGCGGCTCGATAGCCGGGAGGCAGGGCGCCCAGGACGGATCCACGAAGGCAAGCACGAGGGCGAGCAGGAACCGGCTGCGCGCGCAGGACATCCACAAGATCGTCGACGCGTTCACGCGCCAGCTGGACCTGCCGCGCTACTCGCGCCTGGTGCCGCTCGCGGAGATCAGCGATCCGAAGAACGATTTCAACCTGAACCTTCCGCGCTACATCGACGCGAGCGAGCCCGAAGACATCCAGGACGTCGCCGGACACCTGCGCGGCGGCATCCCGGTCCGCGATCTCGAGGCGCTCGCTCCCTACTGGCAGGTCTTCCCGGGCGTCCGTGAGGTGCTGTTCAAGGAGATGCGTCCGGGCTACAGCGATCTCCGGGTCCCGGCGGGGGACATCACCACGACGATCTTCGGTCACGCGGAGTTCGGGGCCTGGAGCGCGCTGACGAAGAAGCTCTACGCCAGGTGGCGGGGCGAGAGCGCCCCGGGGCTACGCGCGATCGCCAAGGGCGACAAGCCCAAGCTCCTCATCGAGGAGCTGAGCGAGGCGCTGCTGGCGACGTTCGGCAAGGCGAAGCTGGTCGATCCGTACGACGTCTACCAGCACCTTCTCGACTACTGGTCCGAGGCGATGCAGGACGACGTCTACCTGGTCGCCGGCGACGGCTGGCGCGAGGCGGCCAAGCCACGGCAGATCGTCGACGATAAGGACAAGAAGTCGAAGGAGAAGCCCGACTTCACCGTCGGCAAGCTGAAGTTCAAGGCGGAGCTCTTGCCGCCCGCGCTCGTCATCGCGCGCGACTTCGCCGCCGACCAGGCTGCGATCGACGCGTTGGAGTCCGAGGCGTCTGCGGTCGCGCAGGCGATCGAGGAGCTGGCCGAGGAACATGGCGGCGAGGACGGCGTTCTCGCCGAGGCCAAGAACGACAAGGACAAGCTGACCAAGGCGTCGGTGTCGGCACGGCTCAAGGAGGTCAAGGACGACGTTGACGCCGCGGACGAGCGCAAGCTGCTGGGCGACTACCTGGCGCTCGTCGAGAAAGAGGCCGCGCTGAGCGCGAAGGCGGGCGCGGCGCGCGAGGCGTTGACGGCCAAGGTCGCGGCCCGCTACGGCAAGCTGACCGAGGAGGAGTAACGCGGCGGCACAAACGCGCCTCGAGCCGCAGGTTGGAAAGTTCAAGCAGACCGACGTCGGAATAGTCCCGGGAGATTGGGAAGTCACTACGCTCGGCGTGATTAGTCTCTTCGTCACGAGCGGTTCTCGATCGTGGGCAGCCCACTACGCCAATAGCGGTGCCCTGTTTGTACGTAGCCAAAACGTTCGTGCGGGATGCCTCGATTTCGCCGACCGCCAATTCGTCAACGCGCCCGCGGGGTCGGAAGGTACTCGGACCAGGGTGGCGATTGCCGAACTGGCGCGCCGTGCGGAAACGCTTGAACGCGACACCACTCGCGGCCGAGGCGTGGGCTCCGGCGACGAAGGGCTAGACAAATCGAACACGTCGTGGCCGGTCCACCCGAACATCCCGCCCGGCTTCAAGATCCGCCGCTCCGTTTACCCGCTGCACAACGTGATCCGCCCCTAGCTAGACTAGCGGCGCGCTCACGCCGGCCCGCGCAAGATGTCGCGGATCTTGCCGAGAAAGGCGCCGGCCTCGTACGGCTTCTGCACGAAGCCGACCAGGCCCTTGCCGACGAAGTGCGCCATCACTTCTTGCTCGCTGTAGCCGCTGGTCATGACGATCTTGGCGTCGGGATCCAGCTCGCGCAGGGCCAGGAAACAGGCCTCGCCGTCCAGGTGGGGCATCGTCATGTCCAGCACGACCAGCTGGATCTCGCGGCCGAGCCGCTGGTAGACCTCCAGCGCTTCTCGGCCGTCGACGGCGGTGACGACGCGGAATCCGGCGCGCTCCAGGACGTTCCGCGCCAGGGCACGCACGGCCGCTTCGTCGTCGGCGATCAGCACCAGACCTTCGCCGTGGAAGTCGCGCGCTTCGCCCGGCCTCGCTTCGCCCGGCCTCGCTTTGCCCGGTTTCGCTTCGCCCGGTTCGGCCGGGGCGCCGTGAGCGGGCAGCAGAACGCGAAATGTCGTCCCCTTGCCCGGCGTCGAGCAGACCTTGAGCGCCCCCTTGTGTCCACGCACGATGCCCAGCACGGCCGCCAGGCCGAGCCCTCGCCCGGCGAACTTGGTCGAGAAGAACGGATCGAAGATGCGCGCCAGCGTCTCGGCGTCCATCCCGACCCCTGTGTCGGACACCTCCAGAAACACGTACTGGCCGGGGAGGTGTCGTTCTCGGTCGCCGATCGCGTCGGCGAAGTAGTCGAGGTCGCACGACAGCGCGCCGGTTCGCAGCGTGATGGTTCCTTCGCGGTCGCCGACGGCCTCCGATGCGTTGGTGATCAGGTTCATGACGATCTGGCGGAGCTGCGTGGCGTCCGCCAGCACGCTCGGCAGGTCGGCCGCGAAGGTGTGGCTCAACGTCGCCTTCTTGCTCGTCGACACGGACAGGAGCTCTCCCATCTCGGACACCAGCTCGTTCAACGAGATCGGCTGGATGACGAAGTGCCCCTTCCCCGAGTAGGCCAGCATCTGGCGACAGAGGTCCGCGGCGCGCCGGCTGGCGCGCACGATGTCGTCGAGAAAGCCGCGCGCCGGGCTGTCCGGCGACGACTCCATCCGGGCCAGATCCGCGTTTCCGAGGATGGTGGTCAGCAGGTTGTTGAAGTCGTGCGCGATGCCGCCCGCCAGCACGCCCAGGCTCTCCAGCTTCTGCGCCTGCAACACGGACAGCTCCAGCTTGCGGCGTTCCTCCTCGGCGCGCAGCGCCTGCTGTTCGGCGTTCTTGCGCTCGGTGACGTCACGGGCGACGCCGGTGGTGCCGACGATGCTGCCGTCGGGCGCGAACACCGGCGACTTGTAGGTCTCGAACCAGCGCGTGCCGTCGACGCCGGCGATCGGCTCCTCCACCGCCTTCTGTCGCCCGGAGGCCATGACGGCCGCGTCGTCGGCGCGATAGGCCTCGGCCAGCGCGCGCGGCCATACGTCGAGATCGGTCTTGCCGACCAGCGACTCGGGCGAGCTCAACCCGCAGGCCTCGGCAAAGACCTTGTTCACGGCCAGGAAGCGCCCCTCGACGTCCTTGAGCCAGGCCAGGTGGGGCTGATTGTCGAGCAGCGCCCGCTGCGCCAGCCGCCCGGTCTCCAGCGCCTCCTCCTGGCTTTTTCGCAGCGCGATGTCGGAGAGCACCAGGCCGAATGAAGTCGGGCCCATCGGAACCACGAGCAGGCTGAAGTGCCGCCCGAGCCGGCTGGAATACATGTCGAAGCGAACGCGCGCGCGTCCCGCCACGGCCGCGCTGCATTCCCGCAAGTAGGGCGCCTCCGCCGATCCGAACAAGGCGCTCGCCCGGCGGCCGAGCACCGCCGGCCGCGGGAGGCCGGTATGAGCCGCGTACTGCGCGTTCGCGTCGACGACCAGGTAGTCGACACAGGCGCCGTCTTCGAAGACGAGCTCGCAGAGGGCCAGGCCTTCGTCGAGCAGATCGAAGAGCGAGGCCAGGCGTTCGAGGGGCTTCGGGGGGCCGGCCTCCATCGACGAAACAGAATATCTTTTTGCGACCCGGAACGGCGCAGAATGCGATCATGATCGAGATGACGCCGTCTTCGCTGCCTCGGTCGACGGAGCTCCGGGACGTCGCGGTGCGCCTCTTCCTCGACCCGCGCGGCGTTGAGTCGACCGATCGCCTGCCGTCGAGGGTCAACGGCAGCAGAGGACGCCGCCGCGCGCGGAGCCCGCTTTCGTCGCCACCATCGCCTCCGTCATGATGCTGGTCGGATCGTTGCACGACCACGGCGGATTGGCGGTGCACACCGTGTTCTCGAGCTGTCGATCGAGCGGCGGCGCGCAACCGGGGTCTTCGACCCGCCCGAAGTTTCCGCAGCCGTGAAGGTTGTTGCTGCCCGTCGTCGTCTCGGGTGAGCAGCCGGTCGGCGCGGTCCCGCGCTGGCGGGTGGCGAAGAACATCGCGCCGCTGCCGGCCGTGGCGGGCGCGATGCCGGAGTCCTGGCAGGTGACGCCGAGCTGCGTGAGCTCGCTCGCGCCGCGACAGACGTGCCATCCATCGGCGCAGAGATCCTCTACGGTGCAGTCGAGGCCGGTCGCGTTGCTGCCGTCGTTCCCGGCGGCGCGTGCGCAGCCGGGCGCCAGCGACAGCTCGGTCACCAGGCCGGGAACCGACCAGCCCCCCGCGCACCCGGCGATCGCCGGGAAGCGCGCCGGATCCGTGAAGGCCTCGCGGGTGCCGTCCGCGCAGCCGATCGCTGGCGGCGGCACGTCCGAGGCGTCGCCGCCGTCGCCGGGCTCGCCCGTACCGCCGTCGCCTCCGCGGCCCGCAGCGGCGTCATCAGCGCCGGACTGGCCGCCCATGCCGCCCATGCCGCCACCGCCGTCGCCGCCGGCGGGCGCGCCGCTCGAACCAGCGTTGCCGGCGCTCGAACCGGCGTTGCCGGCTGCGGCGCTCGAACCGGCGTTGCCGCCCGCGCCGGCGGCGCCCGAACCGATCGCGCCGCCAGGGGCAGCGGCGCCGCCCGAACCGGCGCTGTCGCCCGGCGCCGCTCCACCGCCACGCCCGCCCATGCTCGGCGAGCTGCCGCCGGAGCCCGCCACCATGCTCGTCCCGCCCGCGCCCCCGAGGCCGCTGCGATCGACCGAGCAATCCATCGCGACGACGAGCACGATCGCGACCGCGACCGGCGCCGCGAAAGAGCTACCGCGCTGACGAGGCGACTGCGATCTCACGGTGAACCTCCCCTCAGCAACCCGAATCGCGTGCTGGAAGAATGAAATCGATGAGGCGCTCACGTTCCGCGTCCGTGAGGCGCTCGCCGAGCCAGGTGAGCATCGGGGCGCGCTCCTCGTAGACGCGTCGGGCGGGATGGCGCGACTCCCGCACGACGCGCAGGAACTGCAGGACGGCGACCGGCGCCGACGGAGATCCGAGGATCGCGCTGCGCTCGATGCGGGCGTTGAAGTCGCCGATCATCACGCCCATGGCAGTGGCGGCCGCCGGAGACATCAGCTGGCACTTGCGCCAGTCCGCGGCGATCACGACCAGCTGGTCCTTCGGAATCGTGTCGAGCGCGGCGGCTATGCGGGCGCGCTGTTGCTCGACGTCCTCCACCGAGCGAAAGCCCCCTCGGACGGAGATCTCCATCAAGCGCCCGACCCGGATCGCGACGGTATTTGAGCTCACGTCCCCTCCTTGCCGCCGGCCTCGTGCCGCCTGCGCCGGCCATCGTCGATTCGCCCGATGCTCGAGCGACGAGATTACATCGTGATCGGGCGGGGCGGTGAGCGCCTGGTTCTTCGGGGCCGCAGCCCGCCGCCGACCGGGCCCCGTCCGATGACGTAGACTGTTGCCACCTTGGATCTGGACACCACGGTCCGCACGACCTGCAACCGCGACTGTCCCGACGCTTGCGGAATCGTTGCGACGGTGCGCGACGGCCGGGTGGTGAAGCTGGCCGGCGATCCCGACCACCCGGTCACGCGCGGGTTCCTGTGCTGGCGCACCAACCATTTCCTGGGGATGCAATACGGTCCCGATCGGGTGACCACGCCGCTGCGCCGCGGCCCCGACGGCGTGCACCGGCCCATCTCGTGGGACGACGCGCTGGACTTCGTCGCCGCGCGGCTGCTGGCCATCCGCGCCGAATCGGGACCCGCCGCGATCTTTCACTACCGCAGCGGGGGATCGCTGGGCCTGACCAAACCGCTGGTCGATTGGTTCTTCGAGCTGTTCGGGCCGGTCACGACCAAGCGGGGCGACATCTGTTCGGGCGCGGCCGAGGCGGCGCAAGAGGCGGACTTCGGCGTCTGCGACAGCAGCGATCTCTCGGACCTGAACAACGCGCGCCACATCATCTTGTGGGGGAAGAACGTCCACGTCTCCAGCCCCCACACCATCCCCGTGCTGCGGGACGCGCAGGCGGGCGGCACGCGCCTGGCCATGGTCGATCCCGTTCACCACAAGGGCGCCGACCTGTGCGAGCGGTTCTGGCAGCCGCGACCGGGCGGCGACTACGCGCTGGCGATGGCGATCGCGCGGCTGCTGTTCGAGCGCGGCGCACCCAGCCCGCGGGCGGCGTCTCTCTGCGACAACCTGGACCAGTTCCGCGCGCTGGCGTTTTCAGATTCGGTCGACGGCTGGTGCGCGCGCGCCGACGTGCCGCCCGCGGCGGCGGCCGACCTGGCCGACCGGCTGGCCGCGGGACCGACCGCGATCCTGGTGGGCTGGGGCATGGGCCGGCGCGCGAACGGCGGCGTCATCGTGCGCGCCCTGGACGCGCTGTCCGCGATCAGCGGCAACCTGGGCGTGCCGGGCGGCGGCGTCTCGTACTACTACCGCCGCCGCGCCAGCGTCGACACGTCGTTCATCCGCGGCGCGGCCGCGGC
>DATBHU010000216.1:0-2526 GCA_036557265.1 Polyangia bacterium | reverse complement strand
GACCTCGAGACCACGCCGATGGTCCCGATCCCGCCGCCCGACACGCGGGTCGGCGTGCCGCCGGTGCCGGAGGCGCGGCCCGAGGCCGAGGCGACGGGCAGCGACGAGCCGACCGATCCGCAGGCCCCCGCGGAGCAGTTCCGGCTGGCGGCCTCGGCGGCCTCGGCAGCCTCGGCGGCGTCGGCGGCGGCATCGTCGTCGCCGACGCAGCAGGCGGCCGAGCACGCCGAGGCGGGGAAGACCGCCGAGGCGGGCGGCGATCTGGAGCGCGCCGAACAGGCCTACTGGCGCGCCGCCCAGATCGAGGCGGAGCCCGCGCTGCGCGCGAACTACCTGGTGGCCCACGCGCGCGTGCTGCTCGCGCGCGGCGACATCGAGAACGCGCGCGGCCAGCTGGAGTCGGCGCGCGAGCGCGCCCCCAACCACGTCGGCGCCTGCGCGTTGCTGGCGGAGCTCAGCTACCGCACGCAGGACTGGGCGCGGGCGCGCGAGCTGTACGCGATCCTCGAGGCGGCGCCGACCGCCGGCGACGTGGTGCCGCGCGGGGTCCTGATCCAGCGCCTGGCCGCCCTCGCCGATCGGCTGGGAGACGCGGCCGAGGCGGAGGCGCTCTACCGCGAGCTGGCCATCCTGAACCCGCAGCACGTCGGCGCGCGCAAGGCGCTCTCCGAGCTGTCGCGCGCGCGCGAGGATCTTCCGGGCGCCGTGCAGCGCCTGGAGGAGGTGCTGCGGATGATGCCCGCCGAGGCGGGCGCGGAGCTGCTGGAGGTCCGCCAGCGCCTCGGCGCGCTGCACGCCGAGCTGGGCGAGTGGGAGTCGGTGCGCCACTACATGGAGCTGGTGCTCGGGCAGGATCCGAGCCGCACCCTGGCCCTGGAGCTGCTGCTCGAGGCCTACGACAACCTCGAGATGCCCGCCGAGGCGGCCAAGGTGTGCGCGCGGCTGGCGCGGCTCTACTTCGAGCCGGCCCGGCGCGCGGCCGCGCTCTACCGGCAGGCGGAGATCCTGCGCGAGCGGCTCGGCAACGCGGCGGCGGCGCTGGACGTCTACCTGCGCTCGTCCGACATCGATCCGCACTTCGTGCCGGCGCGCCTGCGTCTCGTCGATCATTTCTGGACCGTCGGCGATCTCGACGTGGTCGCCGATCTCGTCAACGACCTGCGCCACGTGCCGCTGTCGACGGAGAACCAGGTCCGGCTCGCCGAGCCCGATCTGATCGCGCGCCTCGCCATCGCGGAGACCACCCTGCGCGGCGGCGCCAGGCCGCGCTATCCGTTCTCGAACCCGCTGGCGCCGGCCGCCGCGCGCGCGATCGTGGAAGCGGCGGCCCACCAGACGGAGATCGAAGGTCGCGGCGTCGAGACGCTGGACTCGATGCTGACCCGGGCGCGGATCTGGGCGGGCGCCGACGGCGAGGAGCTCCTCTACCAGGTCCTCATCGACATGGTGCGCGAGGATCCCGGGCAGCCCGGCGCGGCGGCGGCGCTGGGGCGGCTGGCCGAGACCGGCGGGCGCCTGGCGCTGGCGACGGCGGCGTTCGGGCTGGCGGCGTTCGTGGTCCCCGACGGCCCGGCCGCGCGGCACGTCCCTGCCCTCCCCTCGCCCGGTCAGGTGCTGCCCGAGACGGTCGCCATCGGCGGTCCGGTCGATCACCCCGACATCCTCGTTCCGGCCCGGCGCGCGCTGGCCGGGCTGGCCACGGCGCTGCTCGGCTACGGCACCGACGTCCCCGCGCCGAAGCCGACCGAGGGGAGCGGTCTTCCGCCCTCGCGCGCCACCGAGCTGCGCCGCATCGGCGATCTGATCGGCGCGCCGCCGTTCATCGTCGTCCGCGATCAGAGCGGCGCGACGGCCGGCGACGAGCGCCGCCGCCTGCGCGTGATCCCGACGCAGCCCGCGGGCCTGCTGATCGGGGCGTCGACCGCCACGCTCAGCGAGAACTCGTGGTCGTTCGTGGCGGGGCGCGCGCTCGAGACGCTGCGCAGCGGGCTCCGCACCTCGGGCCTGGCCGGCGCGGAGGGCCTGGCCCGCCTCCTGGAGGGGGCGCGCGCCGTGCTCGCCGACGTCCCGGTCGACGAGCCGCAGGCGCGCGCGGTCGCGGATTGGCTGCAGACCCCGAACGGCGCGCTGTCGCTGGCGCCGGCGGAGACGCGCGCCGAGATCCGCACCTACGTCGAGGCGGCGCTGGCGAACCTGCCCGACTGGGGGACGTTCACGCGCGGCGCGCAGCACACGCGCAATCGGATCGGGCTGCTCGCGTGCAACGCCCCGGCCGACGCGCTGGCCGTGTTGAAGGCAGACGAGCGCGGCGTCCCGATCGGGCGCGACACCAACACGCCCGAGGGACGGCAGGCTTTTCTGCGCTCCCCCATTGCGCGGGAGCTCGTCGAATTCATGTTGTCGCCCGCCTACGAGGCGGCGTTTGCCCCGGACCCGGAGGAGCGGTCATGAAGGATCTCGACATCGGCATCATCGGACTCGGCGTGATGGGACAGAACCTGGCGCTCAACATCGCCGACAAGGGGT
>DATBHU010000215.1:0-4434 GCA_036557265.1 Polyangia bacterium | reverse complement strand
ACGCTGACCATCGATCAGCGGCTGCGCTGGCTGGACGAAGGCGCCTGGGAGTGGCGGTTTCCGACCACGGTGGCGCCGCGCTACCTGGGGACCGACGGGCGCGTCGCCGACGCGGGGCGCGTGTCGCAGGACGTGACCGACGGGCCGCTGGCGGCGCGCCTGACGCTCGCGCTCGCGGTGGGCGACACACTCGTGGCGGGCGCGGCGCCCGCGTCGCCCTCGCACCGCCTGCGCGCCGGGGACGGCGGTGTGCTCGGCTTCGCCGATGACGACGGCGGCGCGGGCGGCGGCGCGCGGCTCGATCGCGACGTCGTCGTGCGCTGGCCCGTGGCCGGGTCGGCGGTCGGGCTGTCCGTGGAGGCGAGCCGCGCGGCGGCGGCGGCGCGCAACGCCGGATCGGCGTACGGCCTGCTGACGATCGTGCCGCCCGCGCCGGCGGCGCAAGGCGATCCCGTCGCGCGCGATCTCATCGTCCTCCTCGACACCAGCGGATCGATGAACGGCGCGCCGCTGGATCAGGCGCGGCGCGTGGTGTCGGCGCTGGTCGAGACGCTGGGCGAGCGCGACCAGCTCGAGATGATCGAGTTCTCGTCGGCGCCGCGGCGCTGGAAGGGCGCGCCCGTGGCCGCCAGCGCGACGCACAAGCGCGAGGCGCTGGACTGGCTGCGCCGGCTGCAGGCGTCGGGCGGCACCGAGATGCGCGCCGGGATCCTCGAGGCGCTGCGGCCGCTGCGCGCCGAGAGCCAGCGCCAGATCGTGCTGGTGACGGACGGCCTGATCGGCTTCGAGAGCGAGGTGATCGCCGCCATCGACCGCGAGCTGCCGGCGTCGTCGCGCGTGCACACCGTGGGGGTCGGCTCGGCCGTCAACCGCTCGCTCACCATGGCGGCGGCGCGCGCCGGCCGCGGCGTCGAGGTGCTGACCGGCACCGACGAGGACGCCGAGCGCGCGGCGCGCGCCATCGTCGCCCGCACGGCCGCGCCGCTGGTCGTCGACCTGGTGGTCACCGGCGCGGCGGTGGTCGGGCACGCGCCGCGCGCCCTGCCCGATCTGTTCGCGGGCGCGCCCGCGCTGATCGGCCTGGCGCTGCGCCCGCAAGGCGGCGCCGTCACCGTGCGCGGGCGGACCGCGGCGGGCGAATGGAGCGCGACCCTGGAAGCGCCGGCGTGCGAGGCCGGCGCGGGACGCGCCACGCCGATCAAGCTCTACGGCCGCGAATCGGTCGAGGATCTGGAGGTGCGCGCGGCGGCCGGCGGCGCGGGCGCGGAGATCGATCGGGCGATCGAGACGCTGGGCCTCGACTTCCAGCTCGCGACGCGGCTGACGTCGTGGATCGCCGTCGCCGAGGAGCCGGCGGTCGATCCGGGCGCTCCGAGCAAACGCGTGCGCATGCCGCACGAGCTGCCGCACGGCATGTCGGCCGAGGGGCTGGGGCTGCGATCGGCCGCCGTGGCCGGCGGCGTCGCCGTCCCCGTCGCGGCCGCGCCCGCGGCGGCGTTCGGAGCGCTGAGAGCCGGGGGGCGCTCGCGCGGCCTGCCCGGCCCGATGCGCGTGAAGGGCGGCGCGCCCGTCCCGCCCAGCCCCGCCGGGCCGTTGACGCGGTTTTTCGGCAAGCTGCTCGGCGCGCCAGACAAGAAGCGCGGCGGCGGCGAGCCGGGTGAGGCCGCCGCGCCGCCCGCCCGAGCGCTGCGCTTCTCCGGACGCATCACGCTGCGCAAGGGGACGACGATGGCCGTCGCGCTCGACGTGGGGAACGAGCTGGAATGGGATCCCGGCGCCGAGGTCGAGCTGGTCTGGGCCGACGGGCGGCGCGCCCGCGCGAAGGTGCTGGGCGGCACGCGGCGCGGCGCCGTGAAGTCCGGTCAGGTGATTCGCATCATCGTCGAGCTGGACGCGGCGGAGGCGCCGCCCGTCGAGATGATCGTCACCGGCGCCAGCGTCGAGATCACCGTGGCACTCACCGTCTGATCGCGCGCATGCAGGATCTCGACACGCACCTGCCCGGCATCATCGGCGGCGACCCGGACGTCTTCGGACGCTGGGTCGCCGCCTGCGAGCTGCCGCTGCGCCTCGGCCTGCGCTCGTTCGCGGCCACCGTCGACACCGAGGCGGTGCTGCAGGAGACCTTCCTGCGCGTCTGGCAGCTGGCCCCGCGCTTCGAGCCCGACGGCCGGCCGAACGGTCTCGTCCGGCTGGCGGCGCGCATCGCGCGCAACCTGGCCATCAGCGAGCAGCGCCGCCTGCGCACCGATCCGGCTGACCCGACGACGCTGGATCAGGCGCCGCCGGACGACGGGGCGCCGACGCTGCGGGCGACCGGCGATCCGTTCCTGCGGCGCGCGATCGCCGACTGCCGGCGCGAGCTGCCCGGGAAGCCGGCGCAGGCGCTGGCCGCGCGGCTCGACGCGGGCGGCGCCGAGCCCGACGAGGTGCTGGCGGCGCGCCTGTCGATGCGGGTCAACACCTTCCTGCAGAACTTCACGCGCGCGCGCCGGCTGCTGGCCGATTGCCTGCGCCGCCACGGAATCGACCTCGAGACGGAGCTCGCCTGATGGCCACACCCGAGACCGAACCGCTGATCGAGGCCGCCGCCGGCGCCTTCCGCGAGCGCGACGCGCGCGGCGTCGTCCGCTTCGCCCCCGCCTGGTGGGATCTGGACGACGCCGGCCGCCGCGAGGCGTTCGCGGCGGCGTGCGTGAACCGCGCGATCGAGGCCGCGCTCGATCCCGACGGCCTGTCGTCGACCGCGCGCGCCGTCCTGGCCCGCCTGCGCCGCTGACCGGAGCGGGAGAGGAGACCAGTCCTCTCACAAAGGAGAGGGACAGGGTCCCTCACCCCGGCCCTCGCCCAAAGGGAGAGGGAGAGGGAGAGATTGAGGGACAGGGAGAGCAGATCCGGTCCCCTCGCCCCGCGAAGCGGGGAGAGGGTCAGGGAGAGGGGTCCGCCGCGAAGTCGGGTTACTATCGGGAAATGCGAATCGTCCTCGTGGTCGCCGTGGTGTCGGTCCTCGTCGCGTCCTCCGCGTTCGCGATGAAGCGGAGCAAGATCGAGTGCTCCAAGGTTTCAATCACGAAGCTGACGCCGGGCTGGGGGCGCATCCCGCCCGCGCTGCAGAAGTTGCCGCCCGGCGCCGCCTTGTGCGGCGTGAACGCCGCGCAGGTCGCGTTCGTCGTGTCTGACCTGGAAGCGCCGGCGCTCGAGAAGTTCTACGCGCCGCTGTTCGCCAGCCTCGGCTGCAAGCCGCTGACGTGCAAGATGGGCACGTTCGTCAAGCGGATGGAGTGCGCGTGCCCGAAGGGCGGCGATGCGCAGGCCGGATCACTCCTGCCCGCGCCGTACGATCAGCAGTACCAGCTCTCCTACAGCGGCTCCTGATCCGCCCGCGCGGCGACGACCAGGCGATACCCGATGTCCAGCTCCGGCTTTTGCAGCAGCCGAGCGTGCGCGCGCGCCCAGGCGCCGCTGCCGAGGTCAGCGGCCAGCCGGGCGAGCGCGCCCGCGAAGTCGTCGCGCGCGAAGCTGGAGATGCTCCGGCGGATCGCGGGATCGAGGTACGCCTCGGGCCGCCGCCAGTACGCGCCCAGGAAACCGTCGCTGCAATCGTGCGGGATCGGCACCGGGCGCACGCGCGCGCCGCCCAGCTCCTCGCGCAGCGCGCCGAGGCCCGGAAACCGCCGCCGATCCTCCGCCAGCATCTCCGGCAGGTAGTCACGCAGCAACCAGAAGCCGTCGCTGTCGGGATCCCACGTGAACAGCACGACCCTGCCGCGCGCGACGCGCCGGAGCTCGCGCACGCCCGCCCGCCAGTCGGTCCAGTGGTGAACCGTCAGCACGGCGAGGGCCGCGTCGAACGCCGCGTCGCCGAACGGGAGCCGCTCGGCGCGCCCGCGCACGCACGGCGCCGCGCCCGCCGGCCGCTGCGCAATCATCGCCGCCGCCGGCTCCACGGCGACGGCGCCGGCCCCCACCGGCTCGTACGACCCGGCGCCCGCGCCGACGTTGACCACGCGGCCCGCGCCCGCGAGCGCGTCCGCGATCGCGCGCGCCAGCCGCGGATCCGCCCGTCGCCGCTCGTTGTAGCCGCGCCCGATCCGTTCGTACTCGTTCATGCCTCACCGGGGAGAGCCACCCCCGCGCCGGACGCTATCGCGACCGAGCCGCCGCTTCCACAGCGTGGCGGCTACGGCATGCTGATGAACTTGACGTTGTCGATGTGCAGCTCGACGGTGCAGCTGCCGGAGCCGTTGTTGCCCGAGTTGACCTGCCACTGCAGGCCGACCAGCTGGCCCGCCGTCGCGACGGTCGACCCGGACGGGTTGCTGAACGACATGAAGCGGCTGGTGAAGGTGGCGGCGGTGGCGGACGCGGCGGTGAGGGTGGCCACCGGGTAGCGGGAGCAGGTCGCCAGCGTCGCGTTGCACGTTCCCCCCGACG
>DATBHU010000214.1:0-9870 GCA_036557265.1 Polyangia bacterium | reverse complement strand
GTGCCTTCGTAGTCGAAGCCGACCTGCACCTCGATCAGCCCGGCGCTCCGCATCGCCTTGCGCAGGCGGGCCTTCTCCTCCGTGTAGAACAGCAAGAAGCCGCCGCCGCCCGCGCCGATCAGCTTGCCGCCGACGGCGCCGTTGTCGCGCGCCAGCGCGTACCAGCCGTCGATCTCGGGGTTGGTCATCCCCTGCGAGCGCCGCTTCTTGTGCTCCCAGTGCTCGTGCAGCAGGCGCCCGAAGTCGGTCAGGTTGCCGCGCTCGATCGCCTCCAGGCTGCGGCGCCCGATCTCCTTCGTGTAATCCAGGTTGGCGAGCATCGAGGAGTCCTTGCGGCGCGTCCGGTCGTCCTGGTCCTGCAGCACCTGCGAGGCGGCGCGATAGAAGCCCGTCGACACCATCAGCAGGCTGTCCTCGAGCAGGTCGAGCGTATCGTGGCTGGCCGCCACGGGCCGCGACACGACGCTGTCGTCGGGCCTGAACTCGAAGGCCGTGACGCCGCCGAACGCCGCGATGTACGGGTCCTGCTTGCCGACCGGCTCCTCGAGCACGTCGATCTCGATGTGGCAGGCGAGCTCCGCCAGATCGCGCGGGTGGATGTTGTGACGCTTGAACTTGTGCAGCGCCTTGAGCAAGCAGGTCCCGAAGCTGCCGGACGATCCGAGCCCGGTGCCGGCCGGGATGTCGGCCATGCTGGTGATCTCGATGTTCGGCCCCTGGATGCCGGTCAGCCGCAGCGCCTCGCGGATGATCGGGTGGCGGATCTCGCCGACCTCCTTGACCCGCTCGATCTGCGAGTAGCGCAGGATCATCTCGGACAGCACGGTCTCGTGAATCGACACGTAGACGTAGCGGGTGATCGCGGCCGCCACCAGGAACCCGCCGTGCTCCCGATAGTAGGAGGGGAGGTCGGTCCCGCCGCCGCCCAGGGAGATGCGCAGTGGACTACGGGCGATGATCAAAGCGGCGCGATGCTGCCAGCTCGCCCGGACGGGGGCAAGCGCAGCAGGGTGAGCATCAGGTTGCTGGGCCAGCCGAGGAGGCGGAGCGGTTCGATCGCCGCCGACCACCCGGGCAGCGCCCGCGCCATCGCGCGGAGCTCCCCGCGGCCCAGCAGGTTCAGGTTCTCCTCGCGCGCGAAGAAGCCGTAGCGCTTCCCCGCCAGCAGCCGCCGGAAGGCCTGCTTGGGCAGCCAGTGCAAGAGCGGGAGCTGCGTGTGCACCTCGATCGGGAACCACCGGTTCGGGGTGGTGACGAACACCGCCCGACGCGCCACGCGGGCCAGCTCGCGCAGGAAGTCCTGCTGCTGCCGCGCCGAGCCGACGTGCTCCAGCACCGCGCTCGAATGCACGACGTCGAAGCTGCGGTCACCGAACGGCAGCGGGCCCGCCTCGATGCGCCGGAAGGTCAGGCCGGGATGCAGCCGCTCCAGAAAGGCCGCATCGTCCAGGCCGGCGGCGGTGATCCGGCCCTTGTGGGGGTACCAGGCCTCGAGGTAGTTCGACCCGTCGTAGGTCTGGTCGGACGTGGCGCCGACGTCCAGCACGGTCTCCTCGGCCCGGATGCCGGTGGCCGCCAGGAAACGGTCGAACATCCGGCGGCGCGCGCGCACCGCCACCCGGGCGGCCAGCGAGTCCGGGGCGGACAGGTTGTACTGGTCGTTGGGGGCGTCGGCGGTCGTCATTTCAGCCGGGGGGCAATGTGGCGTGTTGCCGCCGTTTCGCTTGACTCCGGGCGCCTTAGCCGTAACGTACGCGGATTCAATTTTTCGGCGTGGGTACCCAGGCACGTAGCTCAGTGGAAGAGCACTACCTTGACACGGTAGGGGTCGGCGGTTCAATCCCGCCCGTGCCTACTGGATTCCTTCGCGCGCACACCGCCGCGCTCTGATGAAACAGGAGCGCACAATCCGGCCCCGTGACAAGGGCGACGTCCCGGACGATCCGCTGTCGCGCATGCGTCACTCGGCGTCGCACGTGATGGCCGACGCCGTCCGGCGGTTGCGCCCGAACGCGAAGGTCGCGATCGGTCCGTCGATCGAGACCGGTTTCTACTACGACTTCGACACCGAGCCGTTCGCGCCCGAGGACGCGGCCCGCATCGAGGCCGAGATGGCCAAGATCGTCGCCGAGAACCTGCCGTTCGTCCGCCACGTCGTCCCGCGCGACGAGGCGCGCCAGCGCTTCGCGGACCGGGGCGAGAAGTACAAGGTCGAGATCATCGACTCGATCCCGGAGGGCGAGGAGGTCTCGTACTTCCAGCACGGCGACTTCATCGACCTGTGCCGCGGCCCGCACGTGGAGCGGACGGGCGACATCAAGGCGTTCAAGGTGCTGTCGTTCGCGGGCGCTTACTGGCGCGGCGACGAGCGCAACGCCCAGCTGCAGCGCGTGTACGGCACCGCGTTTCCGTCGCAGGCCGAGCTGGACGCGTACCTCGCGCACATCGAGGAGGCCAAGCGCCGCGATCACCGCACGCTGGGCAAGGAGCTGGACCTGTTCTCGTTCGACGATCTGGTCGGACCGGGGTTCGCGCTCTGGCATCCAAAGGGCGCATTCGTGCGCTACCAGATCGAAGACATCATCCGCCGCGAGAACGTCCGCCGGGGCTACGAGCTCGTCTACACGCCGCACGTCGCGCGCGAGCAGCTGCTCGTCACGTCCGGGCACATGGCGCACTACAAGGACAACCTGTTCGGCGGCATGGAGCTGGACGGCCAGCGCTACCTCGTCAAGCCGATGAACTGCCCGTTCCACATCGCCATCTACCGGTCGCAGCTGCGGTCGTACCGCGACCTGCCGCTGCGCTATTCGGAGCTGGGGACGGTCTACCGCTACGAACGCTCGGGCGTGCTCCACGGCCTGCTGCGCGTGCGCGGCCTGACCATGGACGACGGCCACCTGTTCGCGCGCGAGGACCAGATCGCGGACGAGATCGCCGGCTGCATGACGCTGGCGCTCGACATGCTGAACCTTTTCGGCTTCAAGGACTTCGATCTCTACCTGGCGACGCGCCCCGAGAGCTTCATGGGCGAGCCGGCGGCGTGGGAGCGCGCCGAGGCGGCGCTGCGGAGCGTCCTGGAGAAGACCGGCCGGCCGTTCAAGGTGGATGAGGGCGGCGGCGCCTTCTACGGCCCGAAGATCGATCTCAAGATCAAGGATGCGCTCGGGCGCGAATGGCAGTGTTCGACGTTCCAGCTCGACTTCCAGCTGCCGGAGCGCTTCGAGCTGGAGTACGTCGCGTCCGACGGGACCCGGCAGCGGCCGATCATGATCCACCGGGCGCTGCTCGGATCGATGGAGCGGTTCATCGCCGTCCTCATCGAGCAGTTCGCGGGCGCGTTCCCGGTGTGGCTGGCGCCCGTACAGGCGCGTGTACTCACGGTCAGCGAACGTGCGGAGGGTTACGGCAAGGAGGTCATGAGTCGCCTGCGCGCCGACGATCTGCGCGTCGAGGCGGACCTGTCGGCCGACAAGCTGGGCGCCAAGATCCGGCGCGCCACGCTCGAGAAGATCCCTTACCAGCTCGTGGTCGGCGAAAAAGACATGGCGGCACGCACGGTTTCACCGCGCACCCGCGAGGGAAAGCAGCTGCCCGCCATGCCGCTCGAGGATTTCGCGAAGCTCCTGCGGGAAGAGGCAAAAATGCCCGCCTTCGCATCTTCCGGCACCGCGCCGGCATTACAATGATGGTTCAGCTTCTTAGCCTGAACTAACAAACACCAACCCAGGAGAAAGAACATCCCAAGGCCATACAATCCCCCCCCCAGCAGCGCGACGGACAACTACCGAGTCGGCCGCCGCATTCGAGTTCCCGAGGTGCGTGTCATCGGCGCCGACGGTTCACAGGTCGGCATCATCCCCACTCACGAGGCGCTGCGCCTCGCGGAGGAGCAGGGACTGGAGCTGGTCGAAGTCAATCCGCGGGCAGCCCCGCCGGTCTGCAAGATCATGGACTTCGGCAAGTTCAAGTACGAGACGTCGAAGAAGGAGAAGGCGTCGCGCCGTCACCAGTCGACGATCGTCCTCAAGGAGATCAAGCTCCGCCCGAAGACCGACAAGCACGACCTCGATTTCAAGATCACGCACATTCGCGAGTTCCTCTCCGAGGGGAACAAGTGCAAGCTCGTCATCGTCTTCCGCGGCCGTGAGATCGTCCACCCGGAGACCGGTCAGGCGATGCTCGATCGCGTCGTCAAGTCGGTGACCGACATCGCGATGGTCGAACAGCGTCCGATGATGGAAGGTCGCCGCATGGTCATGATCATCGGCCCGCGCGTCGGCGTCATCCGCCCGAGCCCGCCGGCCGCCGCCGGCAGCGCAGGCGCAGGACGCCCCCCGGGTGCCGCCAGCGGCGGCGCGGGCGGCGGCGCTTCACAGCCACCCATGCCAGCCGCCGCCAAGAGCGGCTAGCGGCCCAGCGATTCAAGCCCGTCTGGATGTGCTCTAGACTGGCGGCGTGACCAGCCGCCTCGCCGTCGCCGTCGCCGCCGTCGTCGCGTTCGCGACGGTGGTGTCAGCGGGCGGCTGTCGCCGCGACGGCTGCGTGGGCGGCGACGACGGCAGCTGCGTGCCGCCGAGCGCCTGCGGGGCGCTCCCTTATCAGTGCGACGGCCAGCAGGGCCTGCTGCTCAAGACGCAGCTCGGCGCCGCGGATCTGCCGCAGCGGCCTGATTCGAAGGCGCGGGCGACGGCCGGTGATTTCTTGCTCGAGAACGACCTGGTGCGGGTGGTGCTCGCCGCGCCGTCGCACCCGTCGGAGCTGGCGCCCACGGGTGGAGGGATCATCGACCTGGCGCCGAAGACGGGCGGCGCCGTCGATCAGATCAACGCTATCTATCAGGCGGCCGGCCTGCTGCCCCGCGACGCCGTCCACTACGATCGGTTCCAGGAGATCGGCAGCCCCGGGGAAGGGTTCGTCGGCGTGGTCTTTCGCGGGCACCTCGAGGCGGACAGCCGGGTCACCGTCGTCACCCGCTACGAGCTGCGCCCCTGCGAGCCGGGCGTCCGCGTGCGCAGCGATCTCTACAACGGCGCCTCCGATCCGAACACGCTCTACCTCGCCGACGGCCTGTTCTGGGGCGACAACGGAGCGCTTCCGTTCGTCCCGGGCGTCGGCCTCGGCTTCCGGGCGCCCAGCCTGGATCTGAAGCACGTCGCCGACGCCTGGCGCGAGGGGCCGTTCGTCGCGGCGCGCACCCAGGCCCCGCCCGACGCCGCCTACGCGGTCGTCCCCTGCGACCGCGCCCAGAGCGCCGGCTTCAACGATCCGACGTTGAGCGCCGCCGGCGTGCCGCTGGCGACCACGCTGCCCGGCGACGGCCTCCACCTCGAGCGCTTCATCATCGCGGTCCCCGGCCCGGGGCTGTCGCCCGCCGTCGGTGAGGCGCTGCAGGTGCGCGCGAAGGTCCACGGCGAGACGCCGCCGGTGACGGTCTCGGGGCGCGTCGTCGCCGCCGGGCAGCCGTTCGACGGCAAGTCGGGGCGGGCGGCGTCGCTGCTCTTCTACGAGCCTGCGTTCGGCCCCGACCCCGACGATCCGGCGCGCCGGAAGCCGTGGAGCGAGGTCGTCCCCGGGGCCGACGGGACGTTCTCGCTCTGGCTCCCCGCCGATCGGAGCTACCGGGTGCAGCCGTTCGCCTTCGGCCTGCCGGCCGGGCCCGCCACCTCGTTCATCGTCGCGCGCGGCCCGGCCGAGATCGGCGACCTGACGCTGCCCGCGGCCGCGCACCTGATGGCCACGGTGACGACCACGCCGGGGCAGCCGCAGGCGCCGGGCGCGGCGGTCTACTCCGAGCTGGTGGTGGTCCCGGCCGCGCCGACGGCGGGCGGCGACACGCCGAGCCTCTATGGCCAGTTCGCCGGGTGCAATCCGATGCTCGGGCCGCCGCACGGCGCTTCGCCCGCGTGCAACCGCGCCGTCAGCGAGGACGGCAACTTCAACCTGTTGATCCCGGCGCCGGGCCACTACTACATCTACGCGACGCGCGGGCCGTTCGCGACCCTGGATCGGGCGGACATCACCATCGGGCCCGGCGAGGAGGTGCGGGTCGGGCTGGTGGTGCAGTCGCTGTCGATGTTGCCGGCGGGCGTGTTCTCGGGCGACTTCCACGTGCACGGCGCCGCCAGCTACGACTCGTCGATCCCCGACGACGATCGGGTGCGCAGCTTCCTCGCCTCCGGCGTCGACCTGGTGGTGGCGACCGATCACGACGTGGTCACCAGCTACAGCAGCGTGCTCGACGCGATGGGCGCCGCCGATCGCCTCGTCGTCATCTCGGGGACCGAGCAGACGCCCAACATCCCCTGGTTCGTGGTGCCCGGCGAGGATCTGCCGAAGACGCTCGGTCACTTCAACTTCTGGCCGCTCACCCCGGACCTGACGCAGCCGCGCAGCGGGGCGCCCTGGGCCGAGCTGCGCGAGCCCGGCCAGATGATGGACGACATGGAGGCGCGCTTCATCGGCGGCGGCGTGCGGCAGCTCAATCACCCGCTCGCCGACAGCAAGCTGGGCCGCGATCAGGGGTTCCTGCGCGCCATCGGCTACGACCCGCGCACGCCGATCGTGCCGGGGGCCAGCTTCGCGGCGGACGTCCTGCTGCGGACGCCCGGCGCCGTGCACCGCAACATCGACTGGGACGCGCAGGAGGTGATGACCGGCGCGTCGCCCGCCAACTGGCTGCACTACCGCGCCCTCTGGTTCTCGCTGCTGTCGCAGGGGATCGTGCGCGCCGGCACCGCCAACAGCGACACGCACTCGCTGTCGCTGGAACAGGTCGGCTACCCGCGCAACCTCGTCGTTCACGACCCGAAGGACCCGGAGGCGGCCGTTCTGGACGTCGAGCGCTTCGACGAAGATGTCCGCCGCGGCCACATGGTCGGCACGACCGGGCCGGTGCTCGACGTATCCATCATCGACGACGCCGGACAAGAACACAGACCGGGGCTGGAGCCGATCCCGCTGCTGTCCGGCCCGGCGCAGATCTCGATGACGATCACCTTCGCGCCCTGGATACCGGTGACCGAGCTCCGCGTCATCGTCAACGGCGTCACCCACCACATCGACATCACCTCCGACCTGCCGATGCAGATCGATCATCTCGGCACGGCGGCGCTGTCGACGCATACCCGGCAGCTCAGCCTGTCGCAGTTCCTGCCGGCGCCGCCCTACAACGGTGACGCCTGGCTGGTCGTGGAGGCGGGGATCGAGCTCGACGACCCGGTCGACCGCGACGGCGACGGGCTGCCCGATCTGAGCGACGACGACACGATTCGCCTGAGCGATCCGACGCTGGCTGACTACCACGCGGTCGTGCCCGGCGCCTGGCCGGTGGCGTTCACGAACCCGTTCCTGCTCGATCTCGACGGCGGCGGCTGGCAGGCGCCGGGATTGCCGTGATCGCGCGCCGCGCCGCCGCCCTGCTGTTGCTGCTCGTCTCGGCGCCCGTCGCGGCCGCGGGCGATGCCTGTCCGCAGGGCGGCGATCCGGCGGTCGGGCCGCTGCCGGGCGGCATCGGGCCGGCGGATTTCGGCGCGGTGCCGGAGGTGTGCGGCACCACGGAGGCGGCGCTGCGCCTGCGCGGCGCGCTGCTGGTCGCGTCGTCGATGCCGGACTACTACGGCAGCATCGTCGGCGCGGCGACGCTGCGCGGGCGCTATCAGCTGGCAGAGCGCTCGTCGCTGTCGGTCGCCGCCGACGTCTTCGCCTACCGCTACGTCAACAACGCCAACCTCGCCTCGCAGGGCGCGTCGGCCGGTCCGGCCACGCTCGGGTTTCAGCAGACCATCGCGCTGGGGGCCGCGACCGTGTCCGCCGTCCACGCGCGCGTGCTCTTGCCGCTCGACACCGCCCGCCAGTCGGGCATCGAGACCGGCCTCGAGCTGGGCGCCGGGATCGCGCTGCACGCCGGATCGCGCCTGGTCGTGGACGGCGGGGTCGCGCTGGCGGCGCCAATCGACATCGTCGGCGGCCAGACCCACCTGCGGCTCGACCCGATCGCGCTCGCCGAGGCGTGGCTGCGCCTGCGTCCCTGGGTCGCGCTCGGCGCCGGCGCGAACGTGCGCGTCGAGGCCGCGCCGGATTTCGGGCTGACCACCGTGGCGCCGCGGCTGAGCGCGCGCTTCGCGATCCGCCGCCGGTTCTGGATGGCCCTGCTGGTGGAGCTGCCGGTCGCGGGGAGCGACCGCACGGACCTGATCGCGGGCCTGCACGCCGGCTTCGCGCCGGACTGACCTCGAGCGGTCGTGCTAGCTTCGGCGCGGGGGAGGGAAAATGCCGCGTTCATGGGCCGGTCTGTCGCTGTTGCTCGCCGCGCTGGCGCTGGGCGGCGGCTGCGCGCAGAGCAGCCGGACGCTCTGCCAGGGCGATTCTGACGTCAGCACCTGCGGGGTGGGCGCCACCTGCGTCTGGATGCAGGTCGGCAATGAATCCGGTTACTTCTGCGCCATCGACTGCACCGGCGGCGCCGCCTGCCCGTCGGGGCAGGCCTGCGTGGCAGAGGCGGCCAGCAGCTGCCAGACCTGCGACGACCTGCTGGACGTCTGCAAATAAGCGGCCTCAGCCACGGATCTCTTGCCCAAAGGCGCGAGATCGATATACTTCCGCGCCTCGCATGGCCAAGTACAAGATGAAGACGAACAGCAGCGCGAAGAAGCGCTTCAAGCTGACCGCCAAGGGGCGCGTCAAGCGGAAGCAGGCTTATCTGCGCCACAACCTCGGAGCGAAGTCGTCCAGCGCGAAGCGCAAGCTGCGCCGGGGCGCCTACGTCAGCAAGACGCAGGAGCATCAGATTCACGCGATGCTCCCCTACGGTTTGCCCTAGTCTAAGGAACCTTCACCCGGGCCCTCTCCCGAAGGGAGAGGGGGACAACAAGGAAAGAGTCGGTAAGAAATGCCTCGCGCCAAAGGTGGATACAAGACCCGTCAACGCCGGAACCGGATTCGCAAGCACGCGAAGGGGTTCCGTGGCGGCCGCTCGAAGCTGTGGAAGGCCGCAGTCGAAGCGGTCCATCGCAAGTGGCGCTATGCGCTGTTTCACCGGCGCAAGAAGAAGCCTGACTTTCGCGGCCTCTGGATCACGCGCATCAACGCCGCCGCCCGCGAGCTCGGCGTGTCGTACTCGCGCCTGGTCGCGGCCCTCGACAAGTCGAACATCGCGCTCGACCGCAAGATCCTCGCGGACCTGGCGATCAGCGATCCGGCCGCCTTCAAGAAGGTCGTCGAGACGGCGCGCGCGGCCTAGCAGGCCGCGCGAAGCGAGTCAGATCGAAGGGACGCGCTAGGCACGTGTCCAGCGCAGAGACCAGCACGCTGATCGCCGAGCTCGATCGGCTGGCGACGGCGTTCGCGGGCGAGATCGGGGCGCTCGCGACCGAGGAGGAGATCCGCCTCGCGCAGGCGCGCTACCTCGGCAAGAAGGGCAAGGTCTCCGAGCTGATGAAGGCGCTCGGCAAGCTGCCCGCCACGGAGCGTCCCGCGGTCGGCGAGGCCGCCAACCGCGCCAAGTCGGGCATCGAGCGCGCGGTGGCTGAGCGGCTCTCGGCCCTCGGCGAGGCGAACCTGGCGGCGGACCTGGCGCGCGTCGTCGATGTCACGCTGCCCGCGCGGGGCGGCGCGCTCGGCACGCTGCACCCGCTGACGCTGGTGCGACGCGAGATCGAGCAGATCTTCCTGGGCCTCGGCTTCGAGGTGCGCACCGGCCCGTGGATCGAGAGCGAGTGGCACAACTTCGACGCGCTGAACACGCCGCCCGATCACCCCGCGCGCGACATGCAGGACACGTTCTTCGTCGAGGGCGGGCGGATCCTGCGCTCGCACACGTCGCCGGTCCAGATCCGCACGATGATGGCGGGGCCGCCGCCGATCCGGATC
>DATBHU010000213.1:0-4580 GCA_036557265.1 Polyangia bacterium | reverse complement strand
GCGGTCCCGACGCCCGTCGGCGTGCGCGTCGGCCCGAAGAATGCGCCCGGCGGGCCGGTGACGCCCGGACCGGTGCCCATCATGGGCAAGAAGGGACCGCCGGCCGCGCCGCCCAGCGGACGGCCGCTGCCTCCGCCCCCGGCCAAGGCGCAGCCAGCGAAGGGCGCCGCCCCGATCACCGCCGAGGCGGAAGGGCCGCCCCAGCCGGACGACGACCTCGCCTTTCTCGAGGAGCTTTCCGGGCGCGTCGGCTGAGACGCCGCTCCGGGACGGCAGTGAATGGGCGCGCCGGCGGCTGACTCGACGGTTCGCGTGCGTCTGAAGTGCTCGGACGCAGACGACTTCGTCGAGCGGTTCGCCCCCAACGTCACGCGTGGCGGGATCTTCCTGCCGACGCGAGAGGCGCGCGACGTCGGCTCGACGATTCGCTTCGAGCTGGTGGTGGTCGGGGAGCAGGTCGTGTTCGCCGGGCGCGGCGAGGTGACCTGGGTGAAGCCGAGGGGGATGGGGATCAAGTTCACGACGCTGGATCCGGCGACCGAGCCGATGCTGGAGCGGCTGCTGAGCCGGCGCGCCGCGGCGGCAGCGGCCGCCGCCACCGCGAGCGCCGAGGCGACCGAAGCGCCGAGCCCGACGCCGGTCGCGGCGCCGGCGACCGATACGGGACCGACGTCGATCTGGCGGGAGGCGGCGGCGCCGGTGAGCCCGGCGCCGGCGACCGACGCGGCGCCGGCGACCGACGCGGCGCTGGCGACCGATGCGGCGCTGGCGACCGATGCGGCGCCGGCGACCGATGCGGCGTCGCCGACCGACGGGGCGCCCACGACCGACACGGCACCGACGTCGATCTGGTCGGGGACGCGGCGCCGATCGGTTCGGCCGTTCGTGGCCGGATCGATCGCGCTCGCCATCGTCGTCGTGATCGTCGTGGTCGTCGTGTCGGTATCCGCCGGGCGCGCGCGCGTCGGAGCGGGCCCGTCGCGCGAGGCGCCTAAGGCGGCCGAGGCCGCCGCGCCCACCCCGCCTGCCGCCGTCGCCACGCCGGCTGTCGAGATCGCCGCCGCGCCCGCGACGCCTGCGCCCGAGCCGGCCGCCGTGCCGGCGCCGCCGAGCGAAGCGCCCGCGCCCCCTGCCCCGCCGCGCCGGACGTCGGCGCGCGTCCTTCCGCTGGCCGCCGCGCGCGCCGGCGGCCTGCGCGTCGACAGCGTGACGGTCGGTGCCGCCTACAAGGGCTCGAGCTGCCCCACCCCGGTCACCCGCTTCTCCGTCAGGTCGCAGAAGACGGTGAACGTCTGCCTGGAGGTGACGCATCAGCCCGACAGGAACGAGCGCCTCAACCTCGTCTGGGAGCGAAACGGCGCGTTCTCGGGCAGGACGCCCGTCGAGATCCCCGCGTCGAAGCCGAGCTTCCGGTCGCGCACCCACATGAAGATCAGCCAGAACCGGCTCGGTTCGTGGTCCGTTCGCGTCGTCGCCGATCGCAACGTGACGCTCGCTCAGACCACCTTCGAAGTCGCGCCCTGACCGGCGCTCGTCACGAAGCGCAGCAGCTCCTGTCGAAAGCGCGCCGGCTCCTCCTCGTGCGGCTGGTGCGCGCTCTCGTCGAACCAGATCACGTCGGCGCCCAGGCGCGCCGCCAGCTGCGCGCCCAGCTCCGGCGGCGCGGCCTTGTCGTGCCGTCCCTGAAAGAGGGCCATCGGGACGCCGATGCGCGGCGGCCTGGCGAGCAGATCCAGACCCCGCAGCTGCGCGGCCGCCGGGGCGAGCAGCGGATCGCGGTCGAGGCGGTCGAGGCGGTCGAGGCGGTCGAGGATCGTCGGCCGGCGCACAGCGCCAGGATACCAGGCTACCGCCGATCAGTAGCCCCGCGTGGCGTCGAACCGGTTGGCGAGCGGCTGGCCCGCCAGGAAGCGCTCCAGGTTGTCGGCGAACAGCGCCGCCGTCCGCTCGTAATAGAGGGGCGTCACGCCGGCCACGTGCGGCGTCAGGATCACGTTGTCGAGATCCCAGAGCGGGCTGGAAGCGGGCAGCGGCTCCTCCTCGTAGACGTCCAGGCCCGCGCCCGCGAGCCGCCCCGCGCGCAGCGCCTCCACCAGCGCCGCCTCGTCGATGATCGCGCCGCGCGACACGTTGTAGACGTACGCGCCGGGGCGCATGCGGGCCAGCCGGCGCGCGTCGAGCAGGTGGTGCGTGGCGGGCGTCAGCGGCAGCGTCACGCAGACGTGGTCCGCGCGGCCCAGCGCCTCGTCCAGCGCGGCGAGCGGCAGCAGCTCGTCGACGGCGACGCCGGCGTCGTGGCGCGCCGCCGGATCGTGCTTCACCGCCACCAGCCGCACGCCGAACGGCCGCGCGCGCGCCGCCAGCGCCTCGCCGATCCGCCCCAGGCCGACGATCAGCAGCGTCTGGCCGGTCAACTCCGCGAACGCGCCCGAGCGCGAGGCGATGTTGCGCTCCCAGCGGCGCGCCAGCTGGGCGCGGAACAGCCGGGGCAGCCCGCGCGTGAACATCAGGATCATCGCCAGCAGGTGCTCCGCGATGTTCGGGCCGTGGACGCCGCTCGCGCTCGTGACCGCGACGTCGCGGGCCCGCAGCGCCGGCGTGACAATCCCGTCCAGCCCCGCCGCCACCGAGCTGAGCCAGCGCAGCCGCCCCGCGCGCGCCAGCTGCGCGTCCGACAGGTCGGGGGCGACCACGACATCCACCTCGGGCAGCGCGCGCGCGAAGTCGTCGCCGGCGCGCGGGGCGAACGTCAGCGCGACGCGCCCGTCGAAGCGCGCCAGCGCCCGCCGGAAGCGCGCCGCGTCGGCGGCGTCCGGCGGCAGATCGATCAGGACGCGCACGATCTGGTCGGCCGGCAGCCCCGCGTGCACGGTGCTGAAGGCCGGCGCGTCGCTCGCCGGAAACGACTCCTCGTCCGCCTCGTCGACCGGATCCTTCGGGGGCATGGGCGAAGCATGGGTAGGCGTGCGCCCCATTGCAACCGCTTGCCCTCTCCCTCCGGGAGAGCGTCAGGGTGAGGCCCGGCTACCGGATCCTGAACGCGACGTCGCTGCTGTCCTTGACGGTCGTCCCGCCCGTCCAGGTGATGCGGATCTTGGCGTTGTTGCTGGCCGGCCCGGCCACCGTCCAGTCGTAGCTCCCCGACGTCGCGCCACCGCCCGCCGCCGCCGGCGCGATGGTCGACCAGACGCCGCTGCGACTGACCTCGATCAGGAACTGAGCGCAGGCGCCCAGGTTGTGCGTCCAGGTGATCGTCTGGACGCTGCCGATCGCCCAGGTGACCACCGCGTTGGGCGAGGTCACCTTGATGCTCCCCGCGGCCAGCGAGAACGTGCCGCTCAGGGCGGTGGCCGCGAAGCCGTTCGCCGACACGCGCACGAGCGCGTTCGAGCTCGCGGAGCCGGTCGGGGTCCAGGCGAAGCTGCCCGTGTTGGGCGCCGCCGACGCGAGCGTCGTGAACGTGCTGCCGCCGTTGCGGCTGATCTGAACCTTCACCGTCGCGCCCGCCAGCAGGTTGGTCGACCAGGCGATCGTCTGCGCGGTTCCGATCGTCCAGCTCGCGCCCGCCGCCGGCGACGTCACGGCGACCGCCGGAGCGCCGATCGCGAACGTCGCGCTCGTCCCGACCGCGGGGATGCTCCCCTCGCCCGATACGCGGACAATCGCCGCGCTGGCCGCGGGCCCGCTGGCGGTCCATGCCAGGCTGCCGCCGGCCGGCTGCGCCGCCGCCAGCGTCTCCCAGCTGCCGCCGCCGTCGCGGCTCAACTCGACGAGCACCGTGGCGTCGGCCGGCAGGTTGCTCGACCACGCGATGGTGCGGCCGGTCCCGATCGCCCAGCTGTCGCCCGCGGCGGGCGACGTCACCGTCACCGACGGCGTCACGATCTGGAACGCCGGCCCGACGTCGCTCACCGCCGCGCCGCCGCTCGACGTGACGCGCACCCGCGCCTCCGCCGTGTCCGGCCCCGACGCCGTCCAGACGAAGCTGCCCGTGTTGGCGGCGGCCGCCTCGAGGAGCTCGAACGTCGCGCCCCCGTCGCGGCTCAATTCGATCGTCACCGGGTCGACGTCGGGGAGGTTGTCCGTCCAGGTGAATGTCACGGGCGTCCCCGCGTAGGCCAGGGTGCCGCCGGCCGGCCCGGTCACGGCCAGCGCCGCCGTCGTGATCGCGAACGCGCCGCTGGTGGCGCTCGCCGCCACCGGGTCGGTCACGGTCACACGCGCGACGGCCGCCGCGGCGTCGGGTCCGGTGACGACCCAGGCGAAGCTGCCCGTGTTGGGCGCGGCCGCCGCCACGGTCTCGAACGTGCCGCCGCCATCGCGGCTGATCTCGATGACGGCCGGCGAGCTCGCCGGCAGGTTGGTCGACCAGGTGATTGCGGCGGTCGTCCCGGCGTAGAAGGAGGCGCCCGGCGCGGGACCGGTCACGGTCACGGCAGGCGCCGCGATCGTGAACGTGCCACTCATCGCGAACGCGAGCCCCGCACCGTTGATGATCACGCGAACACGCGCCGCAGCCGTCGCCGGGCCGGTCACAATCCAGCTGAAGCTCCCGGTGTTCGGCAACTTGGAGGCCACGG
>DATBHU010000212.1:0-15812 GCA_036557265.1 Polyangia bacterium | reverse complement strand
ATCCGCGCCTCGAGCACGTGACCGTTTCGGCTCACCGTCGCCGACACGACCCGCTCCGCGCGGTCGTCGAACGGCTCGTAACCGAGTCGGGCGGCCACCCCCGCGCGAATGACGTCGACGTCCGGGCAGTCGGTCGCGCCGGCACCCCGGCTGTACGTCAGCCTCGCCGTCCGCGCCGGCGCCGCCGCGGCCGCGGATGTGACGGCCGCCAGCGGAAGCAGCAGCACCCACCCGCTTCGCATCCACCGACAGCCTAGTCCTCGTTCCACGAAACCCGCAAGCGCGGGCTTGTCCTCTGCCCTTTCGGCCCTGCTTGATCTTGCGGCTCCGGCGGGTTAAACGAACGCCGCGCCATCGACCAAGACAACAAAAAGCTGTGGCGCTCGGCGGGTCAGGCCGCGAGCCTCGGAATCGAGATCGGCCTCTGTTTTTTCATCGGCGGGGGCGCCGGTTACTACCTCGACCGCAAACTCAACACACACTGGATCATGTACCTCGGTCTCTTCTTCGGTCTCGGCGCCGCCATCAAGGCTGTCATGCGCGTGACGAAGGCGTACAAGCGCGAGGTCGGAAACGGCGACGGCGACAAGGGGGGAGGCGGCGGTGCTGGCGCGAATTGAGCGGACCAACCTCATCCTCGCCGCGATGGTCACCGGCCTGGCCGCCGTCATCTGGGGCGCCCGCGGGGCGATCTCGGCGGGCGTCGGCGCGGCGCTCGCCTGCGCGGACTTCTGGGTGCTGGTGCGCATCGGCGGCCGCCTGGTCGAGAGCGCGCGGACCGGCAACCCGTCGCGTGCCCTGTCTTTCATGCTGCTGGCCAAGACGATGATCCTGATCGCGGCCGTATTCGTCTCGATCGCCGTCCTGCGGCTGGACCCGATCCCGTTCGCGCTCGGGTTCTCGGTGTTCGTTGTATCGATCCTGCTGCTGGGCCTGCGCGCGGCCGCGGCAGAGCGAGAGGCCTCCTGATGGGACCGCATTCAACTTGGTTCGACTTCCTCCCGGGTTTCGGGGGTCTCAAGGAGAAGCTCCACGAGTCCCTGGGCCGCACCTGGACCTGGCAGGTGTTCCAGGCCACCAGCTTCGAGCTGGCCCACGTCACGGGCGCGCTGCTCGTGCTGGTGTTCCTGTGGTATGGCGCGGCCCGCTACGCGCGCGCCGTCGGCGTTTCGGGCGACGCCGGGCTGGTGCCGCCGCCGAAGTTCGGCATCCGCAACCTGTTCGAGACGCTGGCCGACACCGTGCTCGGCCTGATGGCGGGCGTGATGGGCGAGAAGGCGGCGAAGCGCTACCTGCCGCTGGTCGGCACGTTCTTCCTGTTCATCCTGTTCTCGAACCTGCTCGGGCTGATCCCCGGCTTCCTGCCGCCGACGGACACGCTGAAGACGAACCTGGCGCTGTCCGTGGCGGTGTTCGTGCTGACCCACGTGTACGGCGTGCGCGAGCACGGGCTCAAGTACTTCAAGCACTTCCTCGGGCCGGTGTGGTGGTTGATCCCGCTCATGTTGCCGATCGAGCTGATCAGCCACATCGCGCGCCCGGTGTCGCTGTCGATGCGGCTTCTCGGCAACATCGTCGCCGATCACAAGGTGGTGCTGGTCTTCTTCGGCATCTTCGCCTTCGTGCTGCCGCTGCCGTTCATGCTGATGGGCGTGCTCGTCTGCGTCGTGCAGGCGGTCGTCTTCTCACTGCTGACCACCGTGTACATCAGCCAGGCCGTCGCCCACGAAGAGCACTAGCAACCAAATCGATTTGCCGCTAACTTCCCGACCCACCACAAAACCGACACCGATGAGGAGCCTCCCAATGCGCCGCATTTCCAAGCTGTTTGCCCCATTCGCCACCTTCGGCACCGCCGTGGTCGTCTTCCTGACGGCGACCCCCGCGTTCGCCCAGGCGGCAGACGCCGTGCGCGCCGACCGCGACAAGTGGCTGGGGCTCGCCGCGGCGCTGGCGATCGGTCTGTCCGCGCTGGGCGGCGGTATCGGTCAGGGCCGCGCGGCCGGTTCGGCCGTCGAGGGCATCTCGCGCAACCCGCAGGCCTCGGGCAAGATCTTCACGCCGATGATTCTCGGCCTCGCGCTCATCGAGTCGCTGGTCATCTACGGCCTCGTCATCGCGTTCCTCCTGTACGGCAAGATCGGCTGAGCAACCCTCGGTCGGCGCCGTTCCGGACGAGCGGCGCCTCTCGCAAGGCTGACCCTCACCCCGGCCCTCTCCCGCAAGCGGGAGAGGGAGAACGGCGGTTGATCCTCACCCCGACGATCCGGCTCCGATCCCCGCGCCCCGCGAAGCGGGGAGAGGGTTAGGGAGAGGGGCACTCACCCGCACGGCGGGAGAGGGAGAAAGAACTATTCGTCCTCTGACTTGGAGGAGGACGAGTCGTCGCTCGACTCGGATTCGTCGTCGGGCTTCGGGGCGTGGCGGCGCCGGCGCTTGGACGGCTTGGCCGGCTCGTCGTCGCCGCCGGCAGCGGCCCCCTGCCCGTCCAGCACCACCTCGAGGCCGGCCCAGGCGGTGATGTAGCGGTCGACCGCGCCGCCCACCGTCGGCGCCGACTTGTCGTTCATGTTCAGCACGTACTGCCGCAGATCGGCGCCCGCGCGCACCCCGATCGCGCCGGTCAGCTTGAGCGCGACCGACGCCGAGACGTCGAAGCCGAGCGACGTCGCGTCGGGGAAGAAGTTCGAGGCGCGGACGTGGTTGGCGCCCGATCCCGGATCCAGCACCATCAGGTAGCCGGCCGACGCGTCCAGCACGACGGACGGGGTCAGCAGCACGCGCGTCCCGAGCGCCGGACGGATGAACGAATACGCGACCTGCGGCAGGTCCGTCGGCTGCATCGCGGGCGCGACCTCGAACACCTGCTGCCCGTAAGAGACGGAGATGTTCGGCACGAACGTGCCGAGCGGGATGCGGACCTTCAGGCCGCCCAGAAAGTCGCGGAACTTGGTCGGCGCTTCCTTGCCGTCCGCGAGCGTGGTCGAGACGCCGAAGCCGAAGTTGAAGCTGCCGAACAGGCCGACGTTCGACGCAAAGCCCGACGTCCCCAGCGCCGCCGGGTAGAACTCCAGCCAGAGGCCGGTCTCGGGGCCGGGGGTCAGCTTGTAGGGGCCCAGGCTCGCCGCGCGCGCGTCGGCGGTCCAGGCGAGGTTGCGAAACAGCGCCCGGGCACCGACGCCGAACTCCAGCGCCGACGCCGACGACGCCTCGCTCGGCTCCGGGGAAGCCTGGGCGGAGACGGTCTCGACCGACTTGCCGCTCGCCCTCGCCGACGAGGCTGTCTCGCCGCCCCCGCTGTCGCTGCTCGACGCGTCGTCGTCGCTCGGGGCAGGCGCCTTCGCCTTCTTCTTGGGGCTGGCGCCGAGCAGCTCGTCTTCCTTCGCGCTGTCGTCGCCCCCGCCGCTGCTCGCGGCCGAGCTCTTGCTCGCCGCGTCGTCGTCGCCGGAATCGGCGTCGTCGCTGCTGCCCGGCTTGCTGGCGGCGCCCGGCGCGCGCTTCTTCTTCTTCTTCGCCTTGGCCAGCAGCGTGCGGGCGTGCACCGGCCCGGCGGCCGCGGACAGTGACGCGCCGGGCTCAGCCGTCAGCCCCGCCGACGCATCGCCCTCCAGGGCGGCCAGCCCCACCGCCAACGCCGCGCCGAATAACAAGCCCTTCATCGCGTCACGACAACTGAAGCCATGCTGCACTGTAATTGCCATACCGCCTAAGTTCCGTGGCCCCGCCTGCGCGGCGCAAGAATCCACGGCGGCGCTTGCCGTTACTCGTCTCTATCGGTATCGGAGCCGGCCCCGGCTCCGCCGCCCCCGCCCGTGCCCCCGGCCTCGTCGCCTTCGGGTTCGCCCTCCGCCGGCGCAGGCTTCTTGGCCTTGGGCGCCGCCTTCTTGGCAGGCGCGGCCTCCTCGCTCGCTCCCCCGCCCCCGCCCAGGCCGTCGAACACGATCTCCACGCCGCCCCAGGCGGTGATGTAGCGGTCGGCAGCGCCGCCCGCGCGCGGCCCCGTCGTGGTGCTGGTCCAGTGCGTGGTCAGACCGAACTGGCGGAAGTCGCCGCCCACGCGGACACCGAGGAAGCTGAGCAGGCGGAGGCCGAACGACAGCGAGAAGTCGACGCCGTACGCCGTGGCCTTCGGATAGAACGCGTTGCTGGCGACCTCGCCGGCCGCCGATCCCGGATTCAGCACGGCGAGGTACATGCCGCTCGCGTCGAGATCGAACATCGGCGTGAACTGGATGCGCGCGCCGGCGCCGCCGCTGGCGAACGAATAGTTGAAGTTCGGTCGATCGGCCGCCACCGGGTCGAGGCTGAACTTCTGCATGCCGTACCCGCCCGCGATGTACGGCAGCATGATGCCGACCGGGAAGCGGATCTTCAGGCCGGCGAAGAAGTCCTGGTACTTGGTCGTCAGCATCATCCCCGACGGCGTCTTCGACGACGCGGCCAGGCCGTAGTCGAAATGGCCGTAGATGCCGATGTTGCTGGCGAACCCGTCGGTCAGGAACGCCAGCGGGAAAAGATCCATCCAGACCGCGATCTCGGGTCCGGGCGAAAGCTTGTACGGCGCCAGCGCGCCCATCGCCTCGCTCCACGACAGGTTGCGGAACAGCGCCTTGCCGCCCACGCCGATCGACAGCGCCAGCGGCGCGCCGCCCGCGGACTCACCTTCGGGTTCCGCGGCCAGACGGGGCTTGACCGCCTTCGGGGGCGGCGCCGGCGGCTTCGGCGTCTCTTCTTCTTCCGCGGCCCTCGGGGGCGCCGGCTTCTCTTCGCCCTCGCCCGGCTCGGCGGCGGCCTTCGACGGCGCCGACGCCTTCTCCTCTTTCTCTTTGCTCGCCTCGTCGGTCTCCGGCGCCGATTCGGGCGGCGGCAGCCCGCGATCGCTCTCCTTCGCCTTCGACTTGGACTTCGAGGTGTGCTTGGCGGCGGGCGTCTTGTGCTTCTTGCTCGACTTCTTCTTCTTCTTCGCCTCGGCCGACAGCGAGACCAGCAGCACCAGCAGCGCCACGACGAACGCGATCGCGCGCGATGCGCTCAGGTGGCGGCCGTCAGGTCGTCCCGGGTGGATCCGCAACAGGGATACTCATATCGCAGATCCGAGAACAACGGGCGACGAAAAAACAGGCGCGCCCCCCGGACGACGCCGGCCAAAACCTTCAATGGCGCGAAACGATTTCCGAAAGCGCGCCCGTCCGGCGCGCTTTGTACAACAGCCGCTAGCCCGAGACGCCGTTCAGGGCCGCGTTGACGACCTTGCCGCCCGCCCCGTTGATGAAGTCGGTGGTCAGCTGGTCGGACGGGATGCCGAGCGCGACGCCCAGCGTGCGCGCCGCCGCCACGTGGGTCTGCGCGGCGGGGATGTCGCCGCCCGCCTTCGCCGCGCCGCTGGCCGAGTCGATGTCCGACGCCTGCAGCGCGTTGCCGCTCGGGGGCGTGGTCAGCCCGCCGATGACGCTCGGCTTGACGTTCTTGCCGATCATCACCATGACCGCGTGGTTGCCGTAGTGATCGCGGCCGGCGCGCGCCTCCGCCTTCGCGATGCTGTTCAGGTTGCGGCCGAACACGTTGATGGTCGCGAACGTCACCTTGTCGGCCAGGCTGGTGCCGTTCACGGTCAGGCCCGCCAGCGCGTCCATCACCTGCTGGATGCCGGCCACGCCGCTGACGTGCTGGTCGGCCTCCGCCTGCAGGTTGGAATCGGTGTGGTTGTCGCCGCCGAAGGCGATGCGCATGGTGACGACGGGCGTGACGTTGGCGGCGAACAGCGCCGCCGCGGCCAGCGCCTGCCCCTGCACGTTGTCGCTGCTGATCGAGCTGAGCGTCATCGACAGCTGATCGGCGAGCTGGCGCACCTGCGTCTGCGACAGCGCCATCGCGTCGAGGAACGCCTTCTGCGCGCCGGTGCCGTCCGTCTTGGCGAGCGCGTTCAGCTTGTCGAGCGACGTATCGCGCACGCCGCGCAGCTTGACCAGCGGATCGGTCTTCGACCCGGTCAGCAGCTGCTTGAGCTGCGTCGGCGCGATCGACGGCAGCGTCCGCCCCGAGAAGCTGACCAGCTCGGCGCCGTTGCGCCCCGCGCCGACCGCGATCGGCTCGGTCTGCACGGTGGTGAAGCAGGGCGCGAGGTGCTTGGCGAACGCCGACACCAGCATCTCGTTGCCGCTGGTCTTGCCCATCAGCTTCATCACCTTGGGCTGATCGCCGTGCACGGTGGACGACGTCAGGTGGTGGAAGAACGACGTGCGCGCCAGCGTCGCGCTCTTGAGCTGGCCCTTGCTGGCGCCCACCACCACCGACGGATCGGACCAGGGCAGCGAGGCGCCGTAGCTGACGCCACCCAGCGAGATGTTCGTCGCTGTCATCTCCTCCTGAGTCGGGTGGATCGCCATCGCCGCCGGCGCCGTGCCGCCCGTCGCGTACGTCCCCGGGCAGTTGCAGTTGATCGGATCGCCGTTGAAGTTGGCGCTGACCAGCAGGTACTGCATGGTCGCCTGGTTGGTGATCGCGCACTGCAGGCTCTGCGCGGTGGCCTGCCGGGGGTTGAGGATGAACCAGGCGGGCAGCCCGGTCGCCATGGCGCGAAGGCCGACGTAGCCGGTCCCGAACAACCCGGTGAGAAGCGCGTCTCGGCGTTTCAACATGTTCGTGATTCCTCTCTTCTCAAAGCCCGAACGACAGCGAGGTCGGCGACTGGCACGCCAGCGCGAAGGTGGAGCGCAGCGCGTTGGTCGCCTTGGCGGCCGTGCTGCCGCTGTTCATCGTCGACGTGAGCGCGGCGTTGTAGTGATCGGTCAGGATCTGCACCGCCATCGCGTAGTGCGGATCGGACGCCGAGTAGCCGACGATGCGCGACACCATGTCGGCGATCGCGGCCGCGTAGCTGCTGCTCTGGTACATCGACCCGGTCGCGTCGACGACCTTGCCCGCCACGTTCTCGCACAGCATCTCGCTGGCGGCGCGGTAGAACAGGGTCGGGTCGGACGGCGTCACCGGGATCTCGCTGCCGCGCGAGAACGCGTCGGTGGGGACGCTGTTGACGATGCGCAAGGTCGACGCCTGCGCCGTGCTGGGCAGCGGCACCGCCAGCGCGCAGACGTCGGTGATGCCGAGGCGGTTGGACAGCGACGCGCAGATCTGATCGCGCCGCGAGATGCTGATGTTCACGCCGTTCTGCTCGGTCGTCATCGTGGTGGTGGCGTTGGTCACCAGCGGCGACGAGAACAGCTCGCGGATCAGGGTCGGGAACTGGTAGTTGTCGTTCTGGAACGCGAGCGCGACGCGGCGGAACTCGGGATCGGCCTCCAGGCAGCCCGACGAGTTCGCGTAGTAGCAGAGCTGCTGCGCCACCGACATCGCGAAGCGCGCCACGGTCTGGCCGGAGACCTGACTGTCCGTCACCTGCATCAGCAGCGGGCCGAGCCCGTACATGTTGGCGCCCATGGCGTTGACGTCGTCGAACGCCAGCACGCCGCCCGTCGTGGCGGGCCGCGGGTTGGCGCCGCCGCCCGTGAAGCGATTGGCGGCCGGGAAGTCGTTGCGGTCGTTGAAGTCGTACTCAGCCGCCCAGAACTGGCGCAACGGATCCAGCAGCTTGTGGCAGCCGAAGCACTCGGACCCCGCCACCGAGTGGGCGTTGTCGAGGCCGGTCATGCTGAGGGGCGTGATGCTGTTGGCGCTGGAGAGCGCCTGACCGAGCGCGACCAGCAGCGTCTGGTTCGCGGTGACGCGGTGCTGGTTGCTGTCGTTGGTGTTCCAGAGCGCCAGGTACGCCGGCGTCGTGTAGAAGCCGACGCGCGGCAGCGACAGCGACATCGTCGTCAGCGTGCGCAGCATCGGCAGCTGGTACGACGGTATCGTCGGACGCGTGGTCGCCGTCGCGTTGTGCGTGATGGTGACCCACTGCCAGTCGGTCAGGTCGGTGGTGGTGAAGTACGGCTTCGACGCGTGCTCGAAGCAGGTCGGGTTGGCCGCGAACGGCAGCCGCGGCGTGAACCCGAGCAGGCGCTGGAACAGCAGCGACGTGCCCTTGAACGCCCCGGTGGCGGCGCCCGCGTCGCGGCAGGTCTGCGCGCTGCCGAGGCCGAAGCCGGTCGACCCGCTGGCCGGCGCCTCGTCGCTGAACACCATGTTGGTCAGCGCCATGTCGAGCGTGATCGGGTTGCCGCTGTAGTCGATGGTCCAGGCCGGCGTCGCGTTCGTGTTGTTGTAGGGCGCGTCGGGGACGGTCTCGATCTCGGTGTAGAGGCTCTTGAGCCCGGTCGTCATCATGAACTTCTGGGTGGTCAGCACGTTCGTGAACGGCTGCTTCTCGGCGACGATCTGCCAGGCTGTGAGCGCGAAGCTGTCTTGCAAATTTTGCACGAGGCGGAAGAACGCGTCGTCGCCGACGGCGGCCGTTCCGATCGGACCGAAGTCGAAGCCGCCGTTCTGCAGCAGCTGGATCTTGAAGTCCTCCGTCGCCTGGAAGCCGGTCTGCTGGAAGAAGTTGCGGAAGAACGTCACCATCTTGTCCCGGAACATCGGCCCGGTGGTCGCGTCGGACATCCAGCCGTTGATCAGCGTCTGCAGCCCCATCTGACCGGACGCGGTGACGGTCGAGATCTCGGCGTCGGTGGCGGGCATGCCGGTCAGCAGGTTCTTCACCTTGCGGACGGCGGCCGCCGCGGCGACCGGCTCGAACGGCTCGCCGGAGGCGCCCGCGCCGCCGAGGCCACCGAGGCCGGTCATCCCCGTCCCGCCGCCGCCGGTGGTCCCGCCCCGGCCGCCCGCGCCCGTGGTGCCGCCCGTGCCCATCGTGATGCCCATGCAGGTGCCGTTCGTGCAGGTCTGGCCGGTCGCGCAGGCGTGGTTGCAGCCGCCGCAGTTCGCGGTGTTCGTGTTCGTGTCGATGCAGCCGGATCCGCACAGCATCTGTCCGGCGACCGAGCAGCCGCACGCGCCGGCGTTGCAGGCGGCGCCCGTCGGACAGACGATCCCGCAGCCGCCGCAGTTGAGCGGATCGTTCCCGTTCGTCGCCACGCAGGACCCGCCCGGACACACCGTCTTGCCGCCGGTGCAGCTCGTGGCGCAGGCGCCGCCGTTGCAGACCTCGCCCGTCTGGCAGGCGTCGGTGCAGCTGGCGCAGTGGCTGCTGTCGGGCGAGGCGCAGGTGCCGTTGCAGCTGAGCAGCCCGGCCTGGCACTGGCAGGATCCGCCCTGGCACATCTGACCGGCGGCGCAGACCTTGCCGCACCCGCCGCAGTTCTGCGAGTCGGACGCGGCGTTCACGCATTGCGCCCCGCAGGCCATCTGCCCGACGGCGCAGCTCGGCCCGCCGGTCGAGCTACCACCGCTCACTTTTCCTTCGCAGCCCAGCATCGGCACCGCGAGCGACGCCAGCGCCAGCGCCGCCACAATGGAGAAGACCGAGGGCTTCATCGCGACCACCTTTCGAAACGAGCTTCCGGGCCGCTTGCGGGCCCAGTGACCGTTAGTGTCGTGAGGGGGTCAAAACTGCATAAAATTATTGGGAAAAATCTTCAAGTCTATGCATTTTCCATGAGCCGGTTTGCGATCTGCCTGATCCGCCCGCGAATTTATTGAGGATCCGCCGTTACGCTTCTGGTTGCGCAACCTTCATGCGCGGGCACGAGATCGCGCGCCTTTTTTCGAGTAGTCTCCCGCGCGCTCATGGCCATCTCCTGCGGCATCGTCGGGCTGCCCAACGTCGGCAAGTCGACCCTCTTCAACGCGCTGTCGTCGGCGGGCGCCGCCGTCGCGAACTATCCGTTCTGCACGATCGAGCCGAACGTCGGCGTGGTGCCGGTGCCCGACGCGCGGCTGGACGCGCTGGTGGCGCTCTACCATCCGAAGTCGGTCGTCGCGGCGACCGTGAACTTCGTCGACATCGCGGGCCTGGTGCGGGGCGCGTCCAAGGGCGAGGGTCTGGGAAACCAGTTCCTCGCCAACATCCGCGAGACCGACGCGATCGCGCACGTCGTCCGCTGCTTCGAGGACGACAACGTCATTCACGTCGAGGGGCGCGTCGATCCCGTCACCGACGTCGGCACGATCGACACCGAGCTCTGCCTCAAGGACCTCGAGACGGTCGACAAGCGGATCGAGCGGGCCAAGAAGGCGCTGAAGGGGCCCGCGACGCCGGCGACGAAAGACGAGAAGCAGATCTCGGAGATCTGCGAGCGGCTGCACAAGGGCCTGGACGCCGGCAAGCCGGCGCGCGCGCAGGGATTGAACGCGGAGGAAGCGGCGCTGGTGCGCGACCTCGGCCTGCTGACGCTGAAGAAGGTCTTCTACATCGCGAACGTCGCGGAGAAGCAGCTGGCCGCGCCCGACAGCGACAAGTTCGTCAGCGCGCTGCGCGTCCACGCCGACGCCGAGGGCGCGCCCGTGGTCGTGATCTGCGCGGCGGCCGAGGCGGAGATCGCCGGGCTGGACGCGGCCGACCGCCCGGCGTTTCTCGAGAGCCTCGGGCTGAAGGAGCCGGGCCTGCACGCCGTGGCGCGCACGGCCTACAAGATCCTGGACCTGATCACGTTCCTGACGGCGGGCGAGGACGAGTGCCGCGCCTGGACGGTCAAGCGGGGCGCGAAGGCCCCGCAGGCGGCGGGCGTCATCCACACCGACTTCGAGCGCGGCTTCATCAAGGCCGAGGTGATCTGGTGGGAGGACCTCGTGAAGCTCGGGTCCGAGGCCGCCTGCCGCGCCAACGCGAAGCTGAACCTGGAAGGCAAGGACTACGTCGTCCGCGACGGCGACGTCATCCACTTCAAGTTCAACGTCTGAAGCGGGCAGAGAAAGATCCGGTCCCCTCGCCCCGCGAAGCGGGGAGAGGGGCCGCCGGAGTCCTACCGGGTTTCGAGCCGGCCCACGCGTGTTTCCAGGTCGGTGACGCGGGTTTCGACTCGGACCACACGCTCCGCGGCCGCCTTCGCCCACCGGCTGGCCGCACGTTGCCGGCGCGCCAGTGTCAACATCGTGGACTCGACCAGACCGAGGCGCTCGTTGGTGATGTCGAGGCGCTGGTTCGTCAGCTCGAGGCGCTCGTCCATGGATCTCATGCGCTCGTCCATGGAGCCCATGCGGTCGTCCATGGAGCCCATGCGCTTGTCCATGGAGTCGACGCGCTTTGCGGTCTCGCGCACCTCGCGCCGGATCTCCTTCAGAATCTCTACGGTGATGTCAGAGTCGGCCATCGGTCCCTCCTCACGGTAGCACGCTGGTCTGCGAACAGCGTGCCGCAGTGAAAGGCCACGCCGTGCGGCCGAATGCACGCCGCGGCGTCCGGTAGATGGCCGACGTCCGATGGCTGGACGTTCCTTCGCCCTCAGCGTCCGGCGCCGAGGTCGACGAGGTCGTTCTGCATCGCGAACAGCGCCGCGGCGGCGCGGGTGGTGACGCCCGCCTTCTCGAAGATATGCTGCACGTGGTGGCCGGCGGTCTTGACCGAGATGTCGAGCGCCGACGCGATCTCCTTGTTGGTGAGGCCGCGGGCGACCAGGCGCACGACCTCCACCTCGCGATCGGTCAGGCCGGCCGCGTGCGTGCGCCGGGCCGGCGCAGCGGGCTGACCGGCGGCGCCGATCACCGCTTCGACGGCGTCGCGATCGAGGCGGCCGGCCGCCGCGTCGGCGCGCAGGGTCGCGGCGGCGCGCTCGGGCGTCAGCGCCGGGCGGTGCGGCCGCGGCTCGGTCATGGCGTGGTAGGCGTCGGCGGCGGCCAGGATGCGCGCCGCGGCCGGCACGCCCGACGCGGACAGCCGGCGGTGGTAGCCGCCGCCGTCCAGCCGTTCGTGCGCCAGCGCGGCCAGCTCCGGCACCGGCGCCAGTGAATCGAGGCGCGCCAGCACGCGCTCGGTGAAGTAGCTGTGCATGCGCGCGCGCTCCCACTCGGCCGCGGTCAGGGGGCCGGGCTTGTCCCAGATGTCGAGCACGACGCCCGCGCGGCCGACGTCGTGCAGATGTCCCGCGCGCCGGACCGCGATCGCCTCCGCGGCGCCCAGCCCCTGCCGCGCGGCCGCGCGCCCCGCCAGCGCCGCGACGCCGGCCGAGTGACCGCGCGTGAAGCGCGACTTCATGTCGCCGTACTGGCCGACGGTCTCGACGGCGGCGTCGAGCGCGTCGCCCGCCACGCGCACCGGCTCACCCGGCTCGGCCTCCACCAGCGCGTCGTGCACCGACGGCACCTCCAGCGCGGCGAACAGCGCCGGCGCGCGCCGGCAGAAGATCTCCACCAGCTTCGGATCGTAGCCGCCCCCGGCGCGGCGCCGCACCAGCGCCACGGTCTCGTCTGTGCCGAACAGGCGCCGCGCGGCCTGCGCGTCGGACGCGAGCTGCACCAGGCGCACGACGCGGTCGATCGCCTCGCCCTTGAGACGGTCCGGACGCCCGCGCCCGTCCCAGCGCTCGAACACCTGCGTCATCGCCCGCGCCACGCGCGCCGACAGCCCGAGCCGCTCGGCGAGCAACCGGCCCACCTCGCAGTGCGCGCGCGTCGGCGCGCCCGGCCCCTTGCCGAGCGCCCGCAGCACCTTGCCGATGCGACGCGGAAACCCGTCGGCGCGCCCGACGTTGCGGACGAGCGTGCCCAGGAACTCCGCCGGCGATGCGCCCGCCATGTGCGCGATCCAGTTGCCCGAGGTCTCGCCCAGCACGCGCACACCGAAGTCGTCGTCGCCCGTGCAACCGACCGTCTTCAGCAGCGCGACGTAGAAGGCGTCGCGCGCCTCGGCCTCGTCGCAGCCCGCCGCCTCGGCCAGCGCGACGGCCAGCAACGCGGAGCGGGCGCCGTGCTCGGGCGACACGCCGAGGCCGATGTCGGTCGCGAGCGACAGGCTGGCGGCCAGCTCCGCCAGCCGCACGTTCTCCGTCGCCGTCCCGGCCACGTCGCCTCATCTATCACGGGCGATGGGGCATTCGCCCTATTCCGGCGCGGGCCCGTCGGCGGCTAACTGGGCGGTGGAGGAACGCCATGACCGAAACCACGACCGCGACCGCGACCGAACCCGCCCGCAGCGGCGCCGTGAGCCCGCCGCACGCAAGCTTCGACCTCTCCGCCGAGACGGCGGGCCAGGCCGTCCCCGTGTTCGACGGCGTCTGGCTGATCGCGACCAGGCACCGCCCCGGCCTGTCGCGGCACATGTTCGAGATCAACAACCGCTGCTTCGTCTTCCGCCTGTTCGACCAGAGCGCGGGCCGCTCCGTGCTGCTGGTCGTCAACGCCGTCGACCCGGCCCAGAGCCTCTCCGAGGTGCGGCGCCTCGCGCGCGAGACCGGCCTGCCGGTGGCGGCGATCGTGTCGCCGGGGGGCGGCCACCACCTGCACATGGCCCCGTGGCACGCGGCGTTCCCGGAGGCGAGGCTCCTGGTCGGGCCCGAGCGCATCCCGCGCACGGCGAACGGCCGCAAGCTGATGCAGCTGGGCCGCTTCGAGACGCTGGCGCTCGACGATCCGTTCCCGCAGTTCCGCGGCCAGCTCGACGCGGTCGTGTTCCACGGGCTGGCCGGTCCGCCCGAGCACCAGAGCGCCGGCGAAGGGGCGCGCGACACGCGCCTCGCGCACATGGGTCGCATGCTGAAGCTGATGACCGCCAAGGCGACCGATCCGGTCGACGAGCTTTGGCTGCACCACGTGCCGTCACAGACGGTGATCGGCGGCGAGAACCTGACCTGGTACTACCCCGCCTCGGCGATGCGCGGCGCGCCGTTCATGCTCAAGAGCCTCGTGAAGGCGGAGCGGGTCGCGATCTTCACGATGGCGCGCAAGGTCGCGCAGCCAGACGAGGTGGCGAGCTGCTGGCGCCGGATCCTCGCCTGGCCGTGCCGCACGCTGCTCACCTACCACGACGTGCCCGGGGCCGGCTTCGTCGGCGACGGGCGGGCCGCGCTGGCGGCCGCGGTCGAGCGCAGCGGCCAGCTCGCGGGCTGAGCGCAAGCCGGCCGCGAACCGTCACGCCGGCGTGACATCAGGGACTTCGAGCCGGGCGCCTGCGGCGACGCGGCCGGTCCCTCCAGCCCGTTCCCGAGCGGCTGCAAGACCAACGCGAGCACCGCTCGAATTCCTGTTCTTCGATCTCGACGCGTGTCTCTCGCGCGCGGGCGCTACGGGCAGGCGGACTGCTTCGTGCAGAACTTCATGCCGCCGGCGTTGCAGCAGATCCAGCCGCCCTTGTTGCACGACGCGGTATCGGTGCACGGAACGTAGTTCGTGCCGCTCGGACACTGACTCTCCAGCAAGCAGGCCGGGATCGAGAGGCAGCAGACGGCCGGGCCGTCGGCCTGCGAGCAGTTCGCGGTGTTCGCGCAGGCCGTGCCGATCGGCTGCGTCCCCATCGTGCCGGCGGCGCCGGTCGCGCCACCGCCGCCGGTCGCGCCGGCGCTGCCCGTTGCTCCTCCCCTGCCGCCGGCGCCCGCGCCGCCGCTGCCGCCGTGCGCGGTCGTGCCGGCGGCGCCGCCGGCGCCCGTCGCTCCGCCGGCGCCCGTCACTCCACCCGCGCCCGTCGTTCCGCCCGCGCCGGTCGTTCCACCGTGGCCCGCGGCGCCGCTGCTGCCGCCCGCCGACGAGCCACCGCTGCCGCCGCCGCCGCCGTCGTTACCGCCCGAGGTGGACGAGCTGCACGCGCCCGCGGCGAGCACGATGACAAGCGCGAACTTGCGCCACGACACGTTCTTGACGTTCATGAGTCCCCGTCACGATCGTACACCCAACGCCGTAGCCAGACGCGGCAAGATCGCGCCGACGGACGCGGCGATCTTCGCGGCGGCCATGTCGTCGGCGCGCGTCGGACCGATGTTGACGAGCGCGATCGGCAGCGCGCGCTCCTGCGCGCGGCGCACGAATCGGAAACCCGAATAGACTGCCAGCGACGATCCGACGACCAGCAGCGCTTCGGCCTCGTCGAACAGCGCCCACGCCGCGGTGAGCGTCCGCTCCGCCACGGTGCCGCCGAAGAAGACGACGTCCGGCTTCAGCTCGCCGCCGCACAGCCGGCAGCCGACGACCGCGAAGGCAGCGACGCGCTCGGCGTCGAGGATCTCGGCGTCGCCGTCGGGCTTGAACTCGGCGATGGCCTCGAGCCAGCCCGGGTTCGCCGCGATCAGCCGGGCCTGCAGCTCGTGCCGCGGTTCGACGCGGCCGCAGCGGATGCAGGCGACGTCGGCCAGCGCGCCGTGCAGCTCGACCACGCGGCGGCTGCCCGCCCGCTGGTGCAGCCTGTCGACGTTCTGCGTGATCACGCCCGCGAGCGGGCCCGCGCTCTCGAGCGCCGCCAGCGCGCGGTGCGCGGCGTTGGGCTCCGCGCCCGAGAACTGCGCCCACCCCAGCGTCGCGCGCGCCCAGTAGCGGCGCCGCACGTCGGGGCGCCGCATGAACGCGTCGTGCTGGATCGGGTTGCGCGGGCCCGTGCGCCCGCCGCCGCGATAGTCGGGGATGCCCGACTCGGTGCTGCAGCCGGCGCCGGTCAGCGCGACGAAGCGGCGGCCGGCGAGCAGAGCGACCAGCGGCGCGAGATCATCTTCGAGCGGCGCGGTCGACACCGAGGAAGCATGACATGGGGACTGCCCTCACCCTAACCCCCCTAACCCTCTCCCAGAGGGAGAAGGGCTCTGATCTCCCTCTCCCTCTAGCGAGCGGCAGCGCCCGTCTCAGAACTTCGAGGTGACGGCCATGAAGGTCATCTTGTCGTTCGTCTCGCGCAGGCGCGACGACAGCGTGCGGACGAACGACCAGAGCAGATCGTAGGCGAGGTCCCGGTCGACGAACAACAGGTCCTCCATGTCCTCCTTGCGGACGACGAACAGGCGGCAGGCATCGTGCGCGAC
>DATBHU010000211.1:0-7570 GCA_036557265.1 Polyangia bacterium | reverse complement strand
GGCGCTCCGCGGCCGCGCGGATTCCGCCAAGTACGAGGGGCGAGCCTGGCGAAGCGAGCGAGGCGGCCGCGCGGATTCCGCCACGCGAGAGGGTGGCGCAAGCAGAGCTGGGCACGGGGGGCGAGCGGGGCACGAGCGCCGGGCGTGGAGCGTCGTGGTCGCGGTGGCGATCGCAGCGTCGCTAGGAGCCGGGGCTTGTCAGATCGCCAAGGCCGGCGCGCCCTCGGATCGCCTGGTGGTGGCGCGCTCGACCGACGCGGTCAGCCTCGATCCGGCGCGCACCAGCGACATCGAATCGCTCGAGGTGGCCGAGCAGGTCTACGGCCGGCTGGTGCGCTTCTCGCCCGGCCGCCTCGAGCCCGAAGCGGATCTGGCGACGGGATGGACGGTCAGCTCCGACGGCACCATCTGGACCTTCGACCTGCGGCCGAACGTCCGCTTCCACGACGGCACGCCGCTGGACGCCGACGCCGTCGTCTTCTCGTTCGAGCGCCAGATCGTCCCCGAGCACCCGAACCACGAGGCCGACTTCATCTGGACGCGCGCCTACCACAACATCCGCCACGTCCGCGCCGCCGGTCCGCTGCGCGTGCAGTTCGAGATCGACCGGCCGTACGCGCCGTTCCTCGCCAACCTGGCGATGGGACCGGCCGCCATCGTGTCGCCGACCGCGGTCAGGAAATGGAAGCGCGACTTCGGGCGGCATCCGGTCGGCACCGGCCCCTACCGCTTCGTCGAGTGGATCCCGGGCGACCGCATCACGCTGGAGCGCAACCCCGACTACTGGGACGAACCGGCGAAGACGCGCTACCTCGTGCTGATCGCGATGCCCGACTCGCGCCAGCGGCTGCAGGCGCTGGAGTCCGGCGCCGCCGACGTGATCCAGCAGCTGGCCCCCGACGACCTGCCGCTGGTTCGCCTCAACCCCGACCTGGCGCTGGCGATGGCGCCCGCCACGCTGGTGTCGTACCTGGCGATGAACACGCAGCGCCGGCCCCTGAACGACCTGCGCATCCGGCGCGCGATCGCGCACGCCATCAACCGCGACGCGCTGGTCAAGCTCGTCTACCAGGGCCTCGGCATCCCGGCCATCGGGCCGCTGCCGCCCAACGTCTGGGGCGCGCGCTCCGACGTCGTCACCTATCCGTACGATCCGGCCCGCGCGCGCAAGCTGCTCGCCGAGGCGGGCTGGCAGGGGAGCCGCGAGGCGCCGCTGAAGCTGTTCGCGCCGTCGGTGGCCAGCCAGTACATGCCGGCGCCGGCGCGCGTCGCCAACATCATCAAGAGCTGCCTCGCCGAGGTGGGCATCGCCGTCGACGTCATCCTGAGCGAGCCGCCCGATCATCAGCGCGCGCTGTGGGCCGGCGAGCACGACCTGGCCCTGCACGGCTGGTTCAACGACAACGGCGATCCGGACAACTTCCTCTACACGCTGCTCGACTCCGACAACACCACCGGCACGCGGCCGTCGAACATCGCTTTCTATAGCAATGCCTGGTTTCACGACGTGATCGGGATGGCCCAGCGCACGACCGATCCCAAGGATCCGACGGCGCGCACCGAGCGCGAGCGGCTCTACTCGCAGGCGCAGGCGATCCTCGCGATCGACGTCCCCTGGGTGCCGCTGGCGCACTCGAAGGTCGTGTTCGCGCAGCGGGGCGGGGTGCGCGGGTTGGTGGTGCAGCCGTCGGCGATGGGCCTCTACCGCTGGGCGGAGCACGCGCCGTGACCGGGTCCGACGGCAAGGACGGACCCCCGGAGGACGGGGAGCCCGAAACCCCGAAGCCCGAGCCGCGAGGCCCCGAGGCGAAGAGCGGCCCGCAAGGGAAGAGTGGCCCCGAAGGGAGGAGTGGGAAAATAAGCGGCAAGTCCGCCAGCAGCCGCAAGATGCGGTCGTCGAGCGGCAGCCTGCGCCAGTCGAACATCTTCCGCGCGGCCGAGTGGCTGGGGCGCGGCGCCAGCGTCTGGTCGCTGCCGGTGAGCGCCGTGATGCGCCGGCGCGGCCTGCGGCGCCGGCTGTCGGCCGTGCTGATCGTGGCGGCGCTGGGGCCGGTGATCGCGGTGTCGGCCGTCGCCGTCGCGCTGATCTTCTCCAGCGTCGAGCAGGGGATCGAGTTCGAGGCCGTCCGCGGCCTGCAGGTGGCGCGCGGTCTGTTCCTGGGCCAGGTGCAGCAGCTCGCCGCGGGCGCCGCCGAGCTGGGCGACGACCAGGCGCTGTTGCGCGCGCAGGCGTCGGGCGCGTCGACGACCGCGCGCCAGCGGCTCGGCGAGCTGTCCCTCAAGATCCCGAACGCCCTGTTCGAGACGACGGACGCGACCGGGCGGGTGGTCGCCCGCTGCGCGCGCGGCAGCTGCGAGGACACGCCCAGCCCGGCCGCCGACGCGCTGGAGCCGTCCGACCGCTCGCCCGTCATCCTGCGCGCGCTCGCCTACGAGCGTACGGTCAGCGTCGAGCGCGCGCGCGATCGGCTGGTGGTGCGCGCGGCGCTGCCGCTGGTGGATCCGGCCATGCGCATGCTCGGCGCGGCCGTGGTGACGCAGGGGATCGACGGCGCGGTGGTCGACAAGCTGAAGGCCGCGCTCGGGGCCGGGCGCGAGGTGGTGGTCTACACGGGCAGCGATCCGAACGCGTCGACCTTCATGGCCGCCACCGGCGCGCGGCTGGCCGGGCCGCTGCTGCCCTCGGACTTCAAGCCGGCGGCGCTGGGAACCGGCACCGCCGTCGTCCCGCTGGAGGTGGAGGCGCATCCTTACTCGGTCGCCCTCGGCCAGCTGCAGGACGTCACCGGGCGCTCGGTCGGCATCCTGGGCGTGGGCGTCGATCGCGAGCCGCTGGCCGCCGCCCGCCGGCGCGCCAGCACCGCCCTCATCCTGGGCGCGATCTCGGCGCTGCTGCTGGCGATGGTGCTGTCGAACGTGCTGGCCCGCCGCATGACGCGCCCGCTGCAGAACCTGCACGCGGGCGCGCTGGCGATCGCGCGCGGCGATCTCGACACCAGCTTCGCCGTCGACACCGACGACGAGATCGGCGACGTCGCCGAGGCGTTCCGGATCATGACGCGCAGCCTGCGCGAGAACCAGGAGGGCCTGGCGGCGCGCGTGCGCGAGCTGGTGACGGTCCACCAGGTCGGCCGCGCGGTCTCCAGCGTCGTCGATCTCGGGCAGGTGCTGCGCGCCGTGATCACGGAGATCCTGAACGTGCTCGGCGGCAAGGCCGTCGCCATCGCGCTGGCCGTCGAGGGGCGCATCGGCGAGCAGCCGGCGTTCGTGGTGCGCGCGGTCGCCGGCGATCCGGTGGGCGAGAGGCTGGCGCCGCTCGCCAGCGCGGTGGCGGCCCTGGGGCGGCCGCGCCGGACGCCCGCGGTCGAGTCCGACCCGCAGCTGATGGACGCGGCGGACAAAGCCGGCCTGCACGGACCGGTCATCGCGGCGCCGCTGACGATCAAGGAGCGGATGGTCGGCGTCATCATCGTCGGGCGCCTGGGCGAGGCGCCGTTCGGCGAGGCCGACCTGCGCCTGCTGGTCACCTTCGCCGATCAGACCGCCACCGCCATCGAGAACGCGCGGCTCTACACCGAGGTGCGCGCCTTCTCGGAGGTGCTGGAGGCCCGCGTGCGCGCCCGCACCGCCGAGCTCGAGAAGGCGAACAGCGAGATCGAGCGGGCCCTGCGCGAGCTGGGCGAGGCGCAGGGGCAGCTGATTCACTCCGAGAAGATGGCCGGCCTCGGCATGCTGGTGGCCGGCATCGCGCACGAGGTGAACTCGCCCGCCGCCGCCGTGCAGGGGCTGGTGGACGCGCTGCAGGAGACGGTCCGGCGGCTGAGCCACTGCGCCCGCGATCTGTTCCAGCTGGGGTTGCCGGCCGAGTCCGTCACCGGCTACTTCCAGCTGGTCGACGGTCTGGTCCCCGAGATGATGTCGTCGGCGCTGGCGACGTCGATCGAGGCGCGCCAGCAGGTGCGCCGGCTGAAGGCCCTGCTGGCGAACTCCAACGGCGGCGCCGAGGCGGCCGGCCTGCTCGCCGAGGTCGGCCCGATCGGCGAGCGCATCGCCCCCGAGCTACGCGCCTTCGCCGGCAACAAGAGCCTGGTGCCGCTGGTCGGCTACCTGCGCGAGCTGGCGTTCCTGGCGCGGACCGCGGGGACGATCCGGACGGCCATCGGCGCGATCCGCCGCATCGTCGGCGCGCTGAAGCGCTACTCGCGCCTCGACGAGGCGCCGCTGGAGCGCGTCGACGTCCACGCCGGAATCGAGGACACCCTCATCATCCTGTCGCATCAGTTGAAGTATGGAGAGGATGGCGTTACTGTAAGGAGATCATTCGGGGCGCTGCCCCCGATCTCGGCGTACGTCGGCGAACTAAACCAGGTGTGGACCAACCTCATCCACAACGCGATACAGGCCATGGACGGGCGGGGGGAGATTCTGATCGAGACGAAGGTGGATCCCGATAAGGGCGACGTCGAAGTGGCGATCCAGGACAGCGGACCAGGCATCGAACCGGAGGTGGCGGCGCGCATCTTCGAGCCGTTCTTCACCACCAAGGCGAAGGGCGAGGGGACGGGTCTGGGTCTGTCCATCTCCGCGCGCATCGTCGAGAAGCACGGCGGCAAGATCAGCGTCGACAGCCAGCCCGGGCGTACGCGGTTCGAGGTGCGGCTGCCGATCGAGGGCCCCGGCAACGCGGGCGCGAACGCGGACGTGGCCGCGACGCACCGGCGGACGACCCAGGGGCGGATAAATTGATGCCGCAGCCGTCGACGCCGACGCCGCCGCTGCGCGGCCCGCTCCGGGAGCACATCCTGTGCGTGGACGACGAGGAGGGGATCCTCGCGGCGCTGCGCCAGCAGCTGTCCGCCCGCTTCGGCAGCGAGTGCGACATCGCGGTCGCCAAGAACGCGCGCGAGGCGCTGGACCTGATGGAGGACCTGCAGCAGGACGGCGAGCACCTGGCGGTCGTGATCGCCGACCAGATCATGCCGGGCATGAAGGGCGTCGAGCTGCTCGAGGAGGTCCACCGGCGCAGCCCGCAGACGGTGAAGATCCTGCTGACCGGGCAGGCCGGCCTGGACGCGGTCGTCTACGCCATCAACAAGGCCGGCCTCGATCAGTACATTCCGAAGCCGTGGGACGAGCCCGACCTGCGCCTCACGATCCAGAACTTCCTGTCGCGCTTCCGGCTGGAGCGCGAGCGCGCCGCGCTGCTGCGCGAGGTGCAGGCCAAGAACGCCGAGCTGGCGGCGTTGAACTCGTCGCTCGAGGAGAAGGTGGCGGTGCGCACGCGCGAGCTGGAGGCGCTGAACGCGCGCCTGGCGGAGCTGGCGATCACCGACGGCCTGACCGACCTCTATAACCACCGCCACTTCCGCGAGCGGCTGTCGCTGGAGATGGAGCGCAGCAACCGCACCGGGCTGCCGCTGTCGGTGCTGATGATCGACGTCGATCACTTCAAGGGTTACAACGACCGCCACGGGCACCTGGCCGGCGACAACGCCCTGCGCGGGGTCTCGAAGATCCTGCAGCACGGGCGGCGGGCCAACGACGTGGTGGCCCGCTACGGCGGCGAGGAGTTCGCGATCATCCTGCTGGACGTCGGCAAGGGCGCCGCGAAAGAGGTCGCCGAGCGGATCTGCGCGCAGGTGGCGGAGTTCCCGTTCGAGTTCGGCAGCACGCAGCCGAGCGGCAAGCTGACGATCTCCGTGGGCGTGGCGTCGTTCCCGGACGACGGCGCCGAGCCGGCGCTGGTGCTGGCGGCGGCGGATCGCGCGCTGTTCGCCGCCAAGAACGCCGGCCGCAACCGGGTCCGCGTCGCGGGGACGTAGCATGGCGGAAAAGCCGGCCGTCGCCGTTCTGGGCGGCGGCGCGTGGGGCGGCGTGCTCGCCGGGCTGGCGGCGCGCCACGGTCACGACGTCGCGCTGTGGGAGATCGACGGCGCCGCCGCCGCGGCGCTGGCGCGCGATCGCGTGAGCCCGCGCTCGGTGCCGGGGTTCAAGCTGCCGGTCGAGGTGGCCGTGTCGAGCGACATCGCGGCGGCGGTGGCGGGCCGCGACCTGGTCGTCGTCGCGGTGCCGTCGGGCTCGATCGGCGCCACCATGCGGGCGGCGGCGGCGACCACGAACGCGACGGCGCCCGCGCGCGCGCCGATCGTCGCGTGCGCCTCCAAGGGACTGGATCCGGAGCGCGGCGCCACGATGGACGAGATGATCGCGCTCGCCTGGCCGGGTGCGCGCGTCGCCGTGCTGTCGGGGCCGAGCTTCGCGGCGGAGATCGCGCGCGGGCTGCCCGCGGCGCTGGTGGCCGCGTCGCACGATCCGGAGGCGGCGGCCGTCGTGCAAGCCTGCTTCGGCGGCGACCGCCTGCGCGTCTACACCAGCCGCGACGTCACCGGGGTCTGCGTGGGCGGGGCGCTGAAGAACGTCATCGCCATCGCGGTCGGCTGCTGCGACGGCCTCGGCTTCGGCGACAACGCGCGCGCCGCGCTGATCACGCGCGGCCTCGCCGAGACGGGCCGGCTCGCCGAGCGGATGGGCGGCCAGGCGCTGACGCTGGCGGGGCTGGCGGGGCTCGGCGATCTGGTGCTGACGTGCACGGGCGATCTGTCGCGCAACCGCCAGGTCGGGCTGGCGCTGGCCCGCGGCGAGGCGCTCGGGGAGATCCTGGGGCGGCTCGGCCACATCGCCGAGGGCGTCGGCACGGCGCGGGTCGCGCATGATCTCGCGCAGCGGCTCGGCGTCGACATGCCGATCACGCGCGAGGTCGCGGCCGTGCTCCACGACGGCAAGCCGCCACGCGCCGCCGTGCACGATCTGCTCGCCCGCGACATCGGCGCCGAGCGTTAACCGCGCGCGCCGCGTTTCTCGTTTCGCGTCGCCTTTTTCTCTTTCGTCGCGGTTGCCGGGTTGACGCCCGTCGACGACGGACATCTGCGACTCCGTCGGTGAATGTAGGTGCACATCCGCTGGCGACGTTCATTCACGTCCAAAAAACGATTCTCCGACGGAGAATTGCAGATTTCAGCGATCGTTATTCACGCCGACCGGCACTTTAATTATTGCCCGGTGACTGAAGCTCGACCTATGTTGGATTTCGTTAGGATGGCTTTGCGCGGACAGAGCTTTCTGCTCTGGACGGTACTCGTAGGGGTTCTGGCGAGTTGCGCTGGTCGAGGTGAAGTCGGTACCGGCCAAGGCGGCAATGGCGGAACGGGCCCCGGCACCGGGGGCAGCGGCGTGCAGTGCTCGGGCGGCCAGATGATGTGCGGCAGCGAGTGCCGCGACCTCGCCTCCGATCAGCAGAACTGCGGCGCCTGCGGCAAGACGTGCGGCAGCGGGCAGACCTGCCAGGCGGGCCAGTGCGCGTGCACCGCGGGGCTGCTCGCCTGCGGCGGCGCGTGCATCCCCGCCGACGCGAACAACTGCGGCGGCTGCGGCAACCAGTGCGCGGCCGGCCAGGTCTGCAGCGGCGGCGCGTGCAAGTCGAGCTGCGACGGCACCGAAACCCAGTGCTCGCTCGGCGCCTGCGTCGACACGACGACGAACGCGCTCAACTGCGGCGGCTGCGGCAACCAGT
>DATBHU010000210.1:0-4985 GCA_036557265.1 Polyangia bacterium | reverse complement strand
TCGCGGAACGTGTACCAGTAGCCGCCGCGGTTGTCGTTGGGCAGGTTCTGGTTGTTGCCGTCCTCGCCGTCGTCGATGAGGGCTTCGGGGCCGCACTCCTTGAGGCCCGTGTTGCCGATCGGCGCGCCCGGCGTGGCGGGGGCCGACGGGGTGGAGGACGCGGGCGCGGCCGCCACTTCGGGCGTGGCGGCCGGCGCGGCGCCGCCGCCGATCGACGCCGCCGAACCGGGGGCCGGGCCGGCGCCCGAACCGGGCGGCGGCTTCAGACAGCCGGCGAGCGCGAGCAGACTCATCGAGAGCGTTGCGAGCAGATGCTTGGTCTCAGTCGTCGTCCACATGGTTGTCCTCGTTGTCCTGGTCGTCTCGTTGTCGTCGTTAGAACCAGATGATGGCGGCGATCTGGAACGCGTTCTTGTCGACGGTGTTGAACAGACCGGCGCCCGGCTGCTGGTTGTACGGGAACATGCTGAGCACGTGGTCACCCACGAAGTAGCGCGAGTACTGGATCAGGATCTGCTCGTGGGTCACGAACGCCGTCCGGAAGATCAGGCGCGGCGAGAACACGGAGAAGTTCTGCGTGCTGTCCTTCATGTTCGGCTGCACGACGTCGCCCCGGAAGCCGACGCCGCCCCACTCGAACGGCAGGTACGTCACCTCGGCGCCGAACTTCAGCTTCTTGACGCCGTCGAAGGTGGGGTTCTGGCCGGCCGGCAGGTCGACGTAGTTGAACATGCCGAACACCGTCGTGATCAGATCCGGGCCCTGGCCCCAGAACGCCTGCGGGTACCACATGAGGGCGCCCCAGCTGAAGCTGTACTGCGCCTCGACGCTGTAGACCTTGCCGGTGACCGGGTCGACCGCGCCGGGCGAGCCGAAGTAGTTGTCGTGCAGCTGCCAGCCGCCGAACGAGTGGATCACCTCGATCGCGTCGGGCAGGTACATCGCGTTGCGCGCGTCCAGCACCGAGAAGCCGAGGTAACCGTCGCCGAGCACGCCGGCCAGCTGCTTGATGTCGGCGCCGTAGATCATGATGCGCGGCTTCGAGTCGGTGCTGGGGCGGCCGCACGGCATCGCCCCGGCCGACGGGCAGGCCTCGTTGAAGGTCATGCCGGTGAAGGCGGTCGAGCGCTCGTTGTCATTGGCGAACACGTCGATGAAGTGCGCGCCGACGATCCACTGCTTCTTGATCACCGCGCCGATGTGCGCGTGCGCCAGGAAGCCCGACTCCTGCGGGCGCGGGCCCGGGTACGGCTCCCACATCGGCAGGTTGACGTTCGGGTTGTCGCCGCCGCCCGGCGCGCCGTAGTAGGGGATCGGCTCCAGCTTGGCGCCGCCGCCGGCCTCCACCTGCAGGGTCAGGTCGTCGCTCTGGTCGTAGGCGAGGTTGACGGTCGCGCCCGCGACGTGCGTGCGCCCGAACAGGTAGGTCTCGTACTTGCCGGCGTCATAGCGGCCGGCCGCGCCGTAGCGGTTGGTGAAGCCGCCGACCGTCGCGGTCAGGTGCAGGTTCTCGCTGCCGCCCAGCTCCGGCCACAGCATGGTGATGAACGCCTGGTTGATGCCCAGGTTCGCCTCCAGGCGGCGGTAGCCCGGGTCGGTCAGGTTGTACGACGCGATCTGGACCTGCGCCTTGACGCGGTCGTTGCCGTACTTGAAGTTCAGCTCCGTCCACGGCGCCACCAGGCTGTTGGTGTAGCGCCAGTCGATGTAGTTCGCGTCCGGCACCAGCGGCGGCGTGCGCAGCTGCGTCCCCGGATCGCCGCCGTTCGGATCCTGCGTCGTCGCCGGGCCCCACGACATGCGCATCGGCGCGCGGAAGTAGCCCGACACCTCGAACTTCCACTCCGCCGACGGCTCCGGCGCCACGACCGGCGGCGGCTCCGCCGGCGACGTCACGCGGCCGCCGACCTGCGGCGTCTCCGGCGAAAGCGACAGCCCGGGGCCGCCGCCCGACGACTTCTTCTTCTCGGGCGCGGGCGCGGGCGCTGGTGCAGGCGCGGCCGGCGCGGCTTCGGCGGGCGGAGCGGCGGCGGGCGCGGCCGGCGCCGGCGTCTGCGCGATCGCAGGCAACGCGGCCAGGCTCAGCAGGAGTCCGAAGGAGAGGAGCAAGGTCGTCTTGGGGGTCGTCGTCATTGATGGGACCTTCCCGTGGGGTTGGGCTAGTGGATGAGGAGTCCCCCAATAACACGAGCAGGACTCGGTTTGAAACGGGTACTGCAGTGTTGCCGCTGACAGAGACGAGGCGCCGCGGCCGGTGCCGCCGCGCCGTGCTGCCGGACTGCTACATGACGTCGGGGATCTGGAACATATCCCAGGCGGGCGTGTGATTGCTGCTCGTCGAGGGCTGGTTCCAGAGATAGATGGCCGGGTAGTTCGTCTGGACGTTGATCTCGTCGGCCGTCACCGCGGTCATGTACAACTGCGCGATCGGCCCGCCCGTCGGGTAGTGGCCGCCCTCGCGCCAGGACGAGAAGATCAGCCAGTAATACGTGCGGTTACCCGAGGTGGCGACCTGCGGCGACCACTTCGGCCAGTTGTTGTTGATGCCGGGGCTGGCCTGCTGGCCCGGGCACTGGGGCGGATCGTTCGCCCCCAGGCGGTGCTTCGTCCCGCCGCCGATCGGCAGGACGTAGATCTCCGTCTTCGGCTGCGAATACATCCCGTCCAGCGTGACGCCCGCGTTGAGGTCCATCTGGTCGAGCGCCGCGTGCTGGTTGCCCGCCGCGTTGTTGTCCAGCTCGTTGTAGGCGATCCAGCGGTCGTCCGACGACAGCGTCCCGTAGTACTGCGCCAGGCCGGTGGCGGAGCCGTCGCCCGGAACGGGCGTCGCCGTCTGCGCCGCGGTCTTCGAGTACGGCACCGTGTAGAGGTGCGTGTTCATGCTGGTCGACAGGCGTCCCGACTTCACCTTGTCGGTCATGGTGAACAGCACCTTCGTGCCGTCGTGGCTGAACGACGGCGCCGCCGCGTACATGTTCGTGGTCGGCTGGTAGATCCAGTTCCAGGCCATGCCCTTGAGGCTGGGCCCCCAGCCCTGGTTGATGTCGCCCGCGGCGGTGCTCTCGAGGTCGAACCACGCGAGGCCCGACTGCTGGTCCATGTCGCTGCCCGAGCCGCGCCCGCACGGCGTCAGCCCGCAGGTGCCGAGGCCGGCCACCATGATGTGGTCGCCCGCCATCCAGTGCATCTTCGAGAAGCTGGTGATGCCGACCCACGGCTGCGTGATCGCGTTCAGGCCGCCCGCGCCGAGGATGCTGGTCGGCGGCGCCGACCCGGCCGGCGCCGTGCCCGACGCCAGCACCGCGCCCCACGGGTAGAAGTCGTTGAACGCGATGAAAGAGCCGTCGGGCGTCGACGTGTGGCAGCCGATGCACTTGACCGGGCGCTTGTTGAGGCCCTGGTCGTAGGTCTGCATCGCCACCTGCGACGTCGCGCCGTTGTACGGGCGCAGCACCTCGACGACGCCCTCGTCGCCGACCGCGAAGCCGTTCAGCACCGTCTCCGTCCCCGTCGGCTGGCCGTTGAAGTAGGTGGTCCCCGAGGTCGACCAGTAGACGAGCTTGCCGTTGGCGGCGACCGGCGCGATCGTGAAATGCACGGTGGTGCTGATCGTCACCTGACCGCCGCCCGGCGGCATACCGCGCACCGTCACGTCGATCGGCATGTCGCGGGTGTGGAGGGCCAGGTTCATCCAGGTGGGCTTGTCGATCGTCCACGTGGTGTCGGTGGTGTAGACCACCATGTCGTTGGCCTGATTGCTGGCGTGCAGCCGGATCTCGTAGAGGCCGGCGCCGGTCGTGAAGCGAAAGCGCGGGCGCAGCCAGTTGTTGGGGAACAACGAGTTCTCCTGCGGCTCGATGATGCACGGCCCGCCGGTCGATCCGCTGCCCGCGGGACCGAACATCCCCGACGCGACGTCGGGCGTCGGCGCGCTGCCGACGGAGATCGTCTTGAAGTCCGTGCAGACGCCGTTGCACGGCATCGGCATCATCCCGCTGCCGCCGAAGCCGCCCAGGCCGGTGCTGTTGCCGGTACCGGTGCTGCCGGCGCTCCCGCTGGTCGCGCCCGACTTGACGCCTGCGCAGCCGAGCGCCAGCGCCGTGAATCCAATCATCGTGCCGAATCGACCCGCGCGCTTCATCGGCGTCTCACTTCCTTGCGTCATTAAGCCATGCCCGATTAAAAACCAAGCTCGCGGCGCGGCCCCGCCTGGACGGGAGCGCGCCGCGCGAAGGGGTCCGTCAACTACTGGGTGGTGAAGTAGAGGTCGTCGATCCAGAAGTCGTAGGGCTCTCCCATGTGAGACGACTGGATCTGGATTGAGGTGACGTGCATCGGGTTCCAGGAGAACGGCGCGCCCCAGCCCTCCTGCTTGAAGGAGGAGTCCGAGAACTTGATGGTGAACTGCTTCCAGGTGCCGTTGCTCGGCAGGTTCAACGCCTCGCCGAAGTCGTCGCTGCATTTGTTCATGCCGACCACCGCCTCGTCGCAGTTGCCGCCGTCGACGATCTTGGTCTCATCGGTCATCGGGAACTTCATGCGCAGCCCCGTGTCCGAGCCCATCGCGGCCATCGCCCAGAACGTGACCCCTTTGTAAGCCGTCACGTCGTACGGGACCTTCGGGCCATTGTAGGTGCCGCCATCCGCAGCCGCTGGCTGATTCAGGTCGGCGCCGACACCAGCGCCCCACACGCCGCACCCACTCCAGACGGCGTGGAGCGCGAGGGTGTCCGTGGCCGCCGCGCCGGCGTGCAGAGTCGCCGGCACGTCGCCGACGTAGGTTGGATTCGCCACCCCCATCGCCATCGCCTGCGGCCCCGAGATCGGCTTCTGCACGCAGGTCGGGTCCGTGCCGCCCGGGCTGTCATCGTTGTACGGGTACCAGTAACCGTTGCGCGGCGGGGTCCCCGCCTGCACGACCGTCGCGGCCGCGATGTCGTCGAAGTCGCTGATCAGGTTGTTCGGATCCAGCATCGTGCCGCTGC
>DATBHU010000209.1:0-5230 GCA_036557265.1 Polyangia bacterium | reverse complement strand
ATGGCCGACCTGCTCAAGCAGGGGACGTGGAAGCTGCAGTCCTTCAAGATCGATCCCGACGTGAAGGTTCGCATGATCGGGGACGACGTGGCGGTGCTGGCGTACACGGTGCACGAGGAGCTGACCGTCGACGGCAACCCTGTGAAGCTGCAGGCGTCCGACGCATCGACCTGGGTGCGGCGCGACGGGCAGTGGGTCTGCGCCCTGCACACCGAGGCGCTGGTGGGCGATCCGTTCGGGCGCGATCGCCGCGAGACCGTCTGACATCTGACGTCCGACGTCAGACGGGTACAGCCGACGGTGACCGCGCCGGCCGGACGGGCTTAGAATTGCGTCGGTGCCCGGGGTCCACGTTCAGCTCGCGATTCACGGCGCGGACGCCGGCGCCAAGGAGCCGGTCCACGCCGAGGCGATCGGCGATTCGCGCTATCGCGTGCTGAGCTCGCCCGGATTCGTGCTGGGCATCGCGGCGGGCGACGAGATCGAGCTGCTCGGCGACGACGGCCGGTTCCGCGTCGTTCGCCGGGGCGGCAACGTGGCCGTTCAGCTGTTTTCGAAGGAGCCCGTTCACGGATTCCGGGACGCGCTGGCGGCCGCCGTGCGCGAGGAGCTGGGCGGCGCCCTGGACGGCGGCATCGAGCGCGGCCTGGTGTTCACCATCCCGGCGACGGCCGGCTTCGCCGCGATCGAGGCGCTCTTCAATCACGAAGTGCACACGCGTCCCGGGACCGAATGGATGTACGGCAACGTCTACGACCCCGACACCGGCGAGCCACTGGGTTGGTGGACGGCATGACGATGAACCGGATCGCCGACGACATCCTGCGCGCCTCGGGATTCGGCGCCGCGGACGCCGCCGTGCTGGCGCGTTCCGCGAATCAGTGGCGCGTGCGCGAGCTGACGGCCGGTGAGGTGCTCTGGTACGAATCCGATCCGGCCGACGAGCTCGCGCTGCTCGTCGACGGCCGCCTGGAGGTCGCCATCGCGGGGCAGCCGATCTCGGAGATCGGCCCGGGGGAGCCCGTCGGCGAGGCGGCGGCGTTCATCGTCGCCGAACGACGGACCGGCACCGTGCGCGCGCGCGCCCCGTCGCGCCTGTTGACGCTGCCGCAGGCCGGGTTGACGGCGCTGCGTGAGGAGAGCGCCGAGTGTTACGACCTCCTGCTCGGGCGCGCGCTGATCGCGTCGGCGCGGCGGGTCGAGGCGACCCTGGCGCGCCTCGCCGCGGCGGCGGGTGAGATCCATCCGCCCGCGGAGGCGCCCAGCGATGACCGCCGGCCGACGCGCGCCCATCCCGCCGTCGGCGACGCGGTGCCGTCGTCCGCCCGCCCGGCGCTGCGCCTGCTGCCCGTCCTGCGCGGCGCCGACGATCGCGCCGTCGAGGCGATCCTGGCAGCGATGTCTCCGGAGCGCGTGGCGGAAGGGGACGCTCTCCTGGTCGAGGGCGAGCCCGGCGATCGGCTGTACCTGCTTGTCGAAGGCCGGCTGGAGGTGTTCCGCCGGGTGCCGGCGGCGGCGGGGTTGCGCCTCGCCACGTTGTTGCCGGGCGCGCTGGTCGGCACGGGCGGCCTGCTGCTCGGCAGCCCGCGCAACGCCTCCTGCGTCGCCGCCTGCGACTCCTGGGCGTATGCGCTGGAACGCGCGGCCTTCGACCGTCTGCGCGGCGCCGCCGGCCGGCTGTTGCGCGAAGCCCTGCTGTGCGCGCTGCGGGCGCAGCTGCGCTCGATCGGCACCCGGCTGGCCCGGCTCGAGCGCGTCCGCCGCGCCGACGGCCCGCACGATCGGCGGCTCGACGATTTTCTGGGCGCCGCGGGCGGCGCGCTCGCCTACCAGGGCGAGCCGACGATCGCGCCGGTGTCGCTGGCGACGCTGCCGTTTCGCGACGAGGTCGAGCCCGCCGACGCCGACAAGCGCCGGCTGCTGGATTACGTCCGCAGCGCGATCGTCGGCGCCGACGAGGCGATCGCGACGCCCTACGGATCGCTGCGCATCACCTACGCGGACTACACCGCCTCGGGTCGCTGTCTCACCTTCATCGAGGACTTCATCCGCCGCGAGGTGATGCCGTTCTACGGCAACACGCACACCGAAGCGTCGGGCACCGGGCGGCAGACCACGCGCTATCGCGAGGACGCGCGGCAGATCGTCCGCGACTGCGTCGGCGCCAGCGACGACGACGCGGTGATCTTCTGCGGCTCGGGGGCGACCGGCGCGATCAACAAGATGGTCGACATCCTCGGCATCCGGCTGCCGGGCGATCTCGATCGCGCGTACGGCCTGGCGGCGCGAATCCCCCGCAGCGCGCGCCCGGTCGTGTTCATCGGCCCCTACGAGCACCACTCGAACGAGCTCCCCTGGCGGCACAGCGTCGCCGAGGTCGTCGTCATCGACGACGACGAGGACGGGCGCATCGATCTGCGCAAGCTCGAGGACGCGCTTCGACGTCACGCCGATCGGCCCTACAAGATCGGCAGCTTCTCGGCGGCGTCCAACGTCAGCGGCATCGTCTCGGACGTGCGGGCGGTCTCGGTGCTGCTGCACCGGTACGGCGCGCTCGCGTTCTGGGATTTCGCGGCCGCCGGACCCTACATGGACATCGCGATGAACGGCGGCGGCGGCGGTCCCGACGACCACCTCGCCTACAAGGACGCGGTCTTCCTGTCGCCCCACAAGCTGATCGGGGGACCGGGCTCGCCCGGGCTGCTGCTGGTCAAGAAGCGGCTGATCAAGAACGCGGTGCCGACCGAGCCGGGGGGCGGCACCGTGGCGCTGGTGACGCCCGAGTCGGTCAGCTACTGGGACTCCGAGGAGCACCGGGAAGAGGGCGGCACGCCCGCCATCATCGAATCGATCCGGGCCGGCCTCGCGTTTCAGCTGAAGGGCTCGGTCGGCCACGACACCATCGCGGCGATGGAGCGCGGCTTCATCCAGCGCGCCATCGCGTCATGGCGGCAGAACCCCGGCCTGCGCCTGATCGGCGATCTCGGCGCCGAACGGCTGTCGATCGTGTCGTTCATGGTGCGCTACGGAAACCACTACCTGCACAACAACTTCGTCGTCACGCTGTTGAATGATCTGTTCGGGATCCAGGCGCGCGGGGGCTGCTCGTGCGCGGGGCCGTACATGCACCGCCTGCTGGGCGTCGGCCCCGAGCTGTCGCGCGAGTACGTCTGCATGGTCGACGAGGGGTTCCTGTCCCTCAAGCCCGGCTGGGCGCGTGTGAACTTCAACTACTTCATCTCGAACGCCGAGTTCCGCTACATCGTCGAGGCGGTGAACCTGGTCGGCCGCCACGCGCACCTGCTGCTGCCGGACTACGAGCTGGATCTGTCGTCCGGGCAGTGGCACCACGCGCGCGGGCAGCCGCACGTGCCGATGCGCCTGTCCGACCTGCGCTACCGAGCGGGCACCCTGGAGTATCCGTCGCGGCACGTCCGGTTGCCGGAGAGCGCGCTGGAGGAACAGCTGGAGGCGGCCCGCCGCATCCTCGACGACGCGCAGCGGGCGGGCGGCATCGCGGGCGCCATCGATCCTCCGGTGGCGCTGAAGTCCCGCGACAGCCGCTACGAGCGGCTGCGGTGGTTCGCGATGCCCGACGAGATCGCGCACGACCTGCGCCTGGCGCGATGACGCCGGCCGAGCCCGCCCGCATCCGCGCGCGCGAGCGCGGCTGACGTCCGGCTAAACTAGTCGGCGCATGTCTCTCGACGACATCAAGAACTTCCTGGCTATCGACGCCCACGAAGGTGGCGACGATCGCATCGGCACGGCGGGCCAACCGACCGAAGCAGAGCTGGCGGAGGTGGCGGGCGCGGGCTACCAGGCCGTCGTCAACCTGGGCCTGCTCAACCCCGAGTACTGCCTGCCCGACGAGGCCGGGCTGGCGGCGTCGCTCGGCCTCAAGTACAGCCACCTGCCGGTCAGCTTCGACGCGCCGACGCTCGCCGACTTCGAGGCGTTCGTCGCCCAGATGGACGCGTGGGCGAACGAGCGCGTGTTCGTCCACTGCGCCGCGAACTTCCGCGTCTCCAGCTTCATGGCCGTCTACGGCGAGCTGCGATTGGGCTGGAGCCGCGAGCGCGCCGACCGGCACGCGCGCACGTTCTGGGAGCCGAACCGCACCTGGCAGAAGCTCATCGACGATTGCCGGGCGCGTCACCTGCCTTCGAACGGCGCCGCGTAGTCGACGCCCCCGTTCCCGGTATCGCGGCAGCGACGCGCGTCAGGAAGTGCCAAGAAATTTGCGCGCCCCCCCGGACGGGCCGACCATCGAAGCGTGGGGCCGAGCCTGGACGTCGCCATCCAGCAGTTTCTCGACCACCTGCGGGTGGAACGCGAGCTGACGCCGGCGACGGTGGAGGCCTACGGGCGCGATCTGTCGCGGTTCGCGCACTTCGCCGCCGGACGCACGGTCACCAGCGCCGACGCGGTCCGTTCGATCGACATCCTCGATTTCCTGGTCCACCTGACGGAGAAGAAGCTGTCGGCGCGGTCGCAGGCGCGGCGGCTGATCGCGCTGCGGCAGCTGTTCAAGTTCCTCAAGGCCGAGCGCATCGCGCCGGTCGACCCGACCGAGGACATCGATCTGCCGCGCTTCGGGCGCAAGCTGCCCGAATACCTGACCGTCGAGGAGATCGACCGTCTGATGACGGCGCCCGATCGCCGCACGCCGCGCGGCGCGCGCGACGCCGCGATGCTGGAGCTGCTGTACGCGACCGGCCTGCGCGTCTCCGAGCTGGTGAAGCTGCGGCTGCGCGACGTGAACTTCGACGCCGGCTACCTGATGACGTTCGGCAAGGGGCGCAAGGAGCGGCTGGTCCCGGTCGGTGAGGCCGCGCTGCGCTCGGTGCGCGAGTACGTCGACGGCGCGCGCGCCGCGAGCCTGCACGGCAAGACGCTGGACACGCTGTTCCTCACGCACCACGGCCGCGCCATGACGCGACAGGGCTTCTGGAAGCTGCTCGGGCGTTACGCGACGGCGGCGGGGATCCGCAAGCGGATCTCGCCCCACAAGCTGCGGCACTCGTTCGCCACGCACCTCGTCGAGCGCGGCGCCGACCTGCGCGCCGTGCAGGCGATGCTGGGGCACGCCGACATCGGCACCACGGAGATCTACACGCATCTTTCGCGGGGGCACCTGCGGGCGCTCTACGACCGATTTTTCCCAAGGGCTTGATGTCGGGGGGGCTGTGGATAAGTTTGCGCGGATGGAAGGTCCCGACGGCGCGCC
>DATBHU010000208.1:0-4278 GCA_036557265.1 Polyangia bacterium | reverse complement strand
CTGCTGGTTCACCTGCTGGACGCCAGCGCCGTGGGCCGGACGCCGCTGCGCGACTACGAGGCGATGAACCGCGAGCTCGCCCTCTACGACGCGGACCTGGCGGCGCGGCCGCAGCTGGTGGTGCTCAACAAGATCGACCTGCCCGACGTCCGCAAGCGGTGGAAGCAGATCGCCCGCCCGTTCGCCCGCCGTGGGGTCGCGGTCGCCGCCATCAGCGCCGCGACCGGCGAGGGAACGGCCGAGCTGCTCGAGTCGATCTGGCGGGCGCTGCCGCCGCGCGCCGCGCCCGGCGCGTGAGCGTGCGACCAGGGGCGCAGGCCGCGGTCAGAAGCGGCCCCCGAGCACCAGGCCCGGGCTCGCCCGCTCACCGGCTAGCCGGAAGACCGCCGGATCGAGCCGGAGCTGCGCGTCCCTTCCTCTCGAACCCGCCGAACCTGGTTTGGCCGCCGAGACGGACGTTCCGTAGACGACCAGACCGTAGATCATCAGGGGAAGCCCGATCGCGAGCGGGGTGAAGACGCCGACGCAGTAGGAGGACCCCTTTTCGTGGCACCGCGGGGCGCCGACGGCGATGTTGAAGACGCCGTACGCGCTGACGATGCCGCCGGCGAGGGCAACGCCGTTGCCAGGGTGGTCGATGTCCGTGATCTCCTGGCGGCTGACGGCGAGGACGCCGCCCTGACCCTGGAGGTAGACGTTGCGGGCGTCGCCGCTGACGATCTCGCCGTTGATCTGCCCGCCCCGGGTCGAGATCGTCGCGGTCGAGCCACATCCGATCAAGCCGGCGGCGAGAATGACGATAGATCGGCCCGCCGGAGTCATCCTGCGTTCTAGTTTCTCACGGACCGGCTTACCGCTTGAGTCCCATCGACTTAAGTTTTCGCTTCGGCCACATCCACGAGGTCCGGGGGCGGGAATCACGAAAAGGCGAAGGGATTGACCATACTTGCGTGGCCTGATAAAAAACCAACTTCCTTTCGTGACCGCTCCGCACCTCAACGCCTGACGGAGTAACGACATGACATCGCTCGGGATAGGGACATTGCGTTGGGGGCTGCTGATGTTGTTGCTGCCGACCTGGCTCGCAACGCAGGCGCGCGCCGCCGATGCGCCACCTCCGCCGCCCTCTGCGGGCACGACTGCGGCCGCCACGGGCGCCGCCCCGGCGCCGGCGCCCGACACCGCCGCGGGCGCCCCCGCCGGCGCGCCCTCGACCTCCGGTGCGCCTCCGGCCGGCGACGCGGCTGCCGCGGGCGGCGACTCCGGCGCCTACACCGTCCGCCTGCGCGGCCTCGAGAAGAACGTCAACGAGCTGAAGGAGCAGATCTTCCGGACCAAGGCCCGGCTCAATCTGCTGAAGGAGACCGTGCTCGGCGGCGTCATCGGCGCGTCGCGCGCGATCATCCACCACAAGAACGAGATGGGCAGCTCGTTCAAGCTGGTCAAGGCGGCCTTCGCGCTCGACGGCGTGCAGATCGCCGCCAAGAGCGAGGGCAACCTGGCCGACCTGCAGGAGTTCGACGTCTACAACGGGGCGATCCAGCCCGGATCGCACACGCTGTCGGTCGCGCTGCAGTACCAGGGCAACGGGTTCGGCGTCTTCAGCTATCTCAAGGGATACAAGTTCAACGTCAAGTCCAGCCACACGTTCGTGGCGGGTGAATCGAAGACCACCAACATCACGGTCGTCGGCTACGAGAAGGGCAACATCACCACGCAGCTGTCAGACAAGCCGGCGATCGATTTCCGCGTCAACGTCATGTCGGCGGGCGAGGGTGGAGCTGCCGCCGCGGCGACGACGACGAAGAAGTAAAGGCGTTCATGGAAAGACCGCGCCTGCTAGCCGCCGCAGTTGCGCTCGTTGGGATCGGATTCGCAGCGTCGGCGCGCGCCGACGACGTCGACGACACGCTGAAGAAGCTGATCGACCTCGACCAGCGCGTGCACGTGATGTCGCTGGAGCTGCGCGACGCGCCGCCGCCGCCGCCCGACATCGCCGATCGCCGCGTGCTGGACGCGCAGGTCCTCTACAGCCTGAAGAACTACGAGGAGGCGGCGACGATCCTGCTCGACGTCGTCGAGAAGTACCCGAACTCGCGCGCCCACGACGACGCGCTGGTGCTGCTGGGCGAGTCGCTGTTCCAGGCGCGCGACTTCTATTCGGCGCGCCACTACCTGCAGGAAGCGGTCGCCAAGAACACCGGATCGAAGCAGGAGCAGCAGGCGCTGCAGCGGCTGGTCGAGATCTCGCTGCGCACGGGCGACTTCGACAACGTCGATTCATACCTGGCGCGCCTGCAGAACCTGCCGCCCAACCTGATGGAGCCGGCCACGCCGTACGTGCGCGGCAAGTACTACTACTACCGCAACCGGCTCGACGACGCGGCCCTGGTGTTCTCGTCGATCCCGCAGACCAACCCGTACTTCTTCCAGGCGCGCTACTTCCTGGCGACGATCTCGGTCAAGAAGGGCGATCTGGCGGGCGCCACCCAGGGCTATGACGCGCTCCTGAAGACGCAGGCGCCGGACGCCCCCAGCCGCGACGTTCAGGACCTGGCCCGGCTCGCGATCGCGCGCATCCTCTACGAGCGCTCGCAGTTCGACAAGGCGATCGAGGCGTACCTGTCGATCCCGCGCCAGTCGAAGTACTGGCCGGACGCCCTGCGCGAGCAGGCCTGGACGTACATCAAGGCCAAGGACTGGCAGCGCGCGTATAGGTCGGTGAACCTCTTGCTGCTGGCCGACCCCGACGTGCCCGACGGTCCCGACCTGCGGATCCTCGAGGGGAACCTGCAGCTGCGCATGAGCAACTTCTACCTCGCCAGCGACACCTTCTCGAAGGTGCGCGACGAGTTCGAGCCGATTCATCGCCAGCTCAATCAGGTGATCGTCCGGTCGCAGACCGACCCGGCCTACTTCGACAACCTGATCGGCAAGAGCCTGGACAAGTTCGACATCGGCGCGTTCGTGCCGCCGACCGCGGCCAAGTGGGTGAAGGCCGAGCCGGACGTGGCGCGCATGATGACGCTGGCGGGCGACATGGGCGACATGCAGCGCGATCTGCTGGAGAGCCAGAAGCTGCTCGATCGCATCCAGCACGTGATGGACGGGAAGGGGCGGGTCGGGATCTTCCCGGACCTGGCGTCGCAGCGGACCAAGTCGACCGAGATCATGAACCAGCTGGTCGGGACCCGGCAGACGTACACCGAGAAGATCCGCCAGCTGATCACGCCAGTGCTGAGCGCCGAGGAGCGGCGGCAGCTCGACCAGATCGGCATCGAGAAGGACGGCTTCGAGAAGCAGCTGTCCGCCCTGCCGACCACCGACGAGGGCGTGCTGGCCCACGAGCGCACGATGAAGGAGCGCTTCGCCGAGATCGACAAGCAGGCGTCCGAGCTGAACGTCGAGATCCAGGCGATGGAGGCGGAGCTGGTCGCGATCGAGAACTACTACCGGGTGTCGCGCTCGGAGCAGAAGATCCGGCCCGAGGACATCCGCCAGCCGGTGCGCGACATGCGCGGGACGATCGAGGAGCTGCGCGGGATGCACGACAAGCTGCGCGAGGCGATCGCCGACGCGCGCCGCGACGCCACCGCCGCCGGCGGCATCGGCGAGGTCGAGCGTGAGACGACCAGGAAGCTGTCGGAAGCCCTGCAGCGCGAGCTCGCGCTCGAGAAGACGGCGATGGGCCGTCTGACCGGCAGCGACCGCCAGCAGGTGGAGCGGATGCTCGACCTGCTCGGGCGCTGCGACGCCGTGGAGGCGCAGCTGGGCACGTTCGACAAGCGGATCGACGGCCAGGTGAACGCGCGGCTGGAGATCGTCAACCGTTACCTCGCCGCCGGCAAGGAAGAGCTGGTGGCCGCGTCCGAGAAGCTGGGCAGCATCATGGAGCAGTCGAAGAGCATGGGCGGTGGGCTCGCGCAGGCGATGTTCACCAAGGTCGCGGACAAGTTCTACGACCTGGTCGTCCGCTCGGACGTCGGCATCATCGACGTCTCCTGGGGCCTCAAGGATCAGAAGACGCAGGCGGTGACGCGGCTGACGAACCAGAAGAGCCTGGAGCTCAAGGCGCTCGACGAGGACTTCCGCCGGGTGCTGGAGGAAGAGAAGTGAGCCGAGAAGTGATCAGGCGGGTCTTGTTGCCGTGGGCGCTGGTGCTGGCAGCCGCGGCGGCCATGCCGGCTCACGCCGCCACTCCGTCGGGCGCCGCGAGCCCGCCGATCGCGGCCGCGCCCGTCGTTCCGGGAGGGCCGGGCGCCCCCGATCCCCGCCTGC
>DATBHU010000207.1:0-14633 GCA_036557265.1 Polyangia bacterium | reverse complement strand
TGGGGGTCTGTTTTTTCATTGCCATGATACTGTATGTCGCGTGACGACGAATGACGGCGGTCTGAAAGGGGAGCCTGTAATCCCCGATGTGCTTCCGCTGTTGCCAATCCGGGACCTGGTCGTCTTCCCGTACATGATCGTCCCGCTCCGCGTGACGCGGCCGGTCTCGATGGAGGCGGTGGCGAAGGCGCTGGAGTCGGACGACCGCCTCTGCTTCCTGGTGGCGCAGCGCGATCCGAGCGCCGACGACCCGACGCCGCAGCAGTTCTATCGGGCGGGGACGATCGGGATGATCATGCGGATGCGCAAGCTCTCCGAGGGCGGCCTCAAGGTGCTGGTCCAGGGCCTGTGCCGCGCCCGCATCCAGCGCTTCGTCTCCGACAACCCGTGCTACCGCGTCCGCATGGAACGGACGGAGGACCGGGTGCTGAAGGGGTCGCTGAACGTCGAGGCGCTGCTGCGATCGGTGCGGCAGAACATCGACAAGCTGTCGGGGCTGGGCAAGACCATCCAGCCGGAGCTGTCGATGGTCGTGCAGAGCGTCGACGACCCGGGGCGGATGGCCGACCTGGTGGCCTCGAACCTGACGTTGAAGGTGCCGGAGGCGCAGGAGCTGCTGGAGCTCGACGAGCCGGTGCAGCGGCTGACCCGCATCAACGGCACGCTGGAGAAGGAGATCGGCATCCTGGAGGTGCAGTCCCAGATCCAGAACCGCGCGCGCGAGGAGATGTCGAAGACGCAGCGCGACTACTACCTGCGCGAGCAGCTGCGGCAGATCAAGAACGAGCTCGGCGACGGCGACATCCACGGCGAGGAGATGGAGGAGCTGCGCGCCAAGATCGGGCGCGCCGGGCTGCCCGACGAGGCGCGCGTCGAGGCCGAGAAGCAGGTGCGGCGGCTGGATCAGATGCACGCCGAGAGCGCCGAGGCGGGCGTGCTGCGCACGTACATCGAGTGGTTGATCGAGCTGCCCTGGAACACGGCCAGCGAGGACATGCTGGACATCGACGCGGCGCGCCGGATCCTCGACGACGACCACTACGATCTCGAGCACATCAAGGATCGCATCCTCGACTACCTGGCGGTGCGCAAGCTGCGCGGCGGCGCGCACGGGCCGATCCTCTGCTTCCTCGGACCGCCCGGCGTCGGCAAGACGTCGCTGGGGCGCTCGATCGCGCGGGCGATGGGGCGCAAGTTCGTGCGGCTGGCGCTGGGCGGCGTGCGCGACGAGGCGGAGATCCGCGGGCACCGGCGCACCTACGTGGGCGCGCTGCCCGGGCGCATCATCCAGGCGCTCAAGCAGGCGGGGACGAACAACCCGGTCATGCTGCTCGACGAGGTCGACAAGCTGGGGTCGGACGTGCGCGGCGATCCGTCGGCGGCGCTGCTGGAGGTGCTGGACCCGGAGCAGAACCACGCCTTCCGCGATCATTACCTGGGCGTGGCGTTCGATCTGTCGAAGACGCTGTTCATCGCGACGGCGAACCTGCCGGAGACCATCCCGGCGCCGCTGCGCGACCGCATGGAGACCCTGCGTTTGAGCGGCTACAGCGAGGAAGAGAAGCTGGTGATCGCCGAGCGCTACCTGGTGCCGAAGCAGATCGGCGAGGCGGGGCTGACCGCCAACGAGATCATCGTCGGGCGCGACGTCGTGCGCCGCATCGTCTCGCAGTACACGCGCGAATCGGGGCTGCGCGAGCTGGAGCGGCTGATCGCGACGCTGGCGCGCAAGGTGGCGCGGCGGGTGGTCGAGGCGTCGGCGCACGCGGCGACCGCCGACGGGGCGCCGAAGCCGCGCGGGCCGCACATCGGCGTCGACGAGGTGCCGACGTTCCTGGGGCCGCCGCGCTACATCGGCGACGAGCTGCACACCGCCGCCGAGGTCGGCACCGTGAACGGCCTGGCCTGGACGCCGTACGGCGGCGAGGTGCTGCACGTCGAGGCGCAGACGATGGCGGGGAAGGGGTCGCTGATCCTGACCGGCCAGCTCGGCGACGTGATGAAGGAGTCGGCGCAGACCGCGCTGTCGTTCGCGCGCGCCTACGCGCTGACGCTCGGCCTGTCGGACGAGTTCTACGCGGGGCGGGAGATCCACATCCACGTTCCGGCGGGCGGCATCCCGAAGGACGGACCGTCGGCGGGCGTGACCATGGCCTGCGCGCTGGTGTCGCTGATCGCCGGCGTCCCGGTGCGGCACGACGTCGCGATGACCGGCGAGCTGACGCTGCGGGGCAAGGTGCTGCCGATCGGGGGCCTGAAGGAGAAGCTGCTGGCGGCGGCGCGCGCCGGCATCACCACCGCCCTGATCCCCGCCACCAACGAGCCCGAGCTGTCGGAGATCCCGCCGCACGTGACGGCGAAGCTGACCGTGAAGCCGGTGCGGACGATGGAGGAGGTGCTGGAGATCGCGCTGGTCAGCTCGCTGGAGGCGATCAGGAAGGCCGCGCCCAAGGCCGCCTCCGAGACGACACCGACGCCGCGCCGCAAGCCCTCGACCCGGCCCGGCATCGCCTGAACGGGGCGGCCCGACAAGCTGTAACCAAATGATTTTATTTGTAAAAATTTAATCATGTATTTTACTGCAAAATTATGAATATTGCCTTGATCGGTGTCGGCCCGGCGCTAGCTTGGTGACATGCGAGATACGCAACCACTGGCGTTGCTGACGCGAGAGGCGTTTCGGAGTGCCTTCAAGCTCGGCGACGTGATTCCGTTTGCGACCAAGAAGGGGACTCTGACCGTCGTCGAGTTCAACGAGCGTGGTATGCGCGTCAGGTCAGCCAGCCGCGCGGAAGGCTATCTCCTCGACTTCGACAAGCTCGGCGTCGTCGTCAAGGACTTCAGCGCCATCCCTTCCAGGGCCGCGCATGACGGCGTCGGAGCGGTGCTCAAGCGGCACGGCCTTTTCGAGACCCAGACGGAGACCTTGCTCTATGCGGCCGCAAAGGAGTTCATCGTCCGCTCCGGACTACCGAAGGGTGAGCATCCTTCGCGCGACGTATCCGCCGTCACCGAGGCGATGAACCGCGTGGCGGATCACACGGACACGCGCGCGGATCCGTTTCTGGCCGTCGCCGCCGCGGCGCGGATGCAAGACAGCGAATGGTAGTCGAGCAGGGGGACGTTTGCTGGGCTGACCTGCCGGCTCCGGTCGGTTCTGGTCCGGGTTTTCGGCGGCCAGTCGTCGTCGTGCAGGGGAACGCGCTGAATCGCAGCCGACTCGCCACAGTCGTGTGCGTGCCGTTGACGAGCAATCTTCGCCTCGCAGCGGCGCCAGGTAACGTCTTGCTTCTCGCGAACACGACCGGCCTGCCGAAGGATTCGGTCGCGAACGTTTCGCAGATCATCTCGCTCGATCGCACCATTCTGACCGCCAAGATTGGGCAGGTGGCGCGAAGCCACATGAGCTTGGTGCTCGCCGGCATCGATCTGGTGCTCGGACGCTGACAACTGCCGACAACTCCTGGCCGGCGCGCTCGCACGGCACCAAGCGACGAGGCCATTGCCGGCCCGGTGATCCGCTGGGTAATCTCCTTAACTAAATGGGGCGCACGGTCCGACCCGCGATCGCGATCTTGTTGCTCATCGCCGGCTGCTCCTCGGATTCCAACCGTCGTCCGCCCGGCACGTCCGCGACCGCCGGCGGGGCGGGAAATGCGGGCGCAGGCGGCGTCGCGGGGGCAGGCGGCGTCGCGGGCACCGGCGGCGTGGCGGGGGCGGGCACGGGCGGCGCCGCGGGCACGGGCGGCGTGGCGGGCGCGGGCGGCGTGCCGATCGTCTACGTTCCCCCCACGACCGCGCGCACCGACACCGTGATCGACGACGGCTGGAAGTTCCTGCGCACGGACGACAGCGGCGCCGCCGCGGCCGCGTACGACGATTCGTCGTGGGCGCCGGTGACGCTGCCGCACACCTGGAACGCGATGGACGGTCAGGACGGCGGCGCCAACTACTACCGCGGCATCGCCTGGTACCGGCGCCACACCACGGTGCCGGCCAGCGCCAGCGGCAGGCAGGTCTTCCTGCAGTTCGACGGCGCCAACATCGTCACCGACGTGTTCGTCAACGGCACCAAGGCCGGCGAGCACCGCGGCGGCTTCGCGCGCTTCCGCTTCGACGTGTCGTCGCTGGTGACGCCGGGCGCGGACAACGTCATCGCCGTCCAGGTCTCGAACGCGGGGGTCGCCGACGTGGCGCCGCTGTCGGCCGACTTCACCTTCTTCGGCGGCCTGTATCGCGACGTGCACGTCCTCGTCACCGACCCGGTTCACGTCGACGCGCTCGACTTCGGCGCGTCGGGCCTCTACGTGACACCCACCAACGTCAGCGCCGCCGCCGCGACGCTCGCCACCAGCGTCCGCGTGCGCAACGATCAGGGCACCGCCGCGGCGATCACCGCCGACACGATCGTCGTGCGCGCCGACGGGACGGTCGCCGCGCGGCTGTCGGCCACCAGCAACGTCGCGGCCGGCGCGACGCAGCTGCTGTCGGCGTCGGCGCCCTTCCCGAATCCGCACCTGTGGAACGGCGTCGCCGACCCGTACCTCTACACCGTCTACGCCGAGGTGCGCGTGGCCGGCGCGGTCACCGATCTCGTCTCCGCGCCGCTCGGCTTCCGCTTCTTCTCCGTCGATCCCGCCCAGGGATTCTCGCTCAACGGCCAGTACCTCGACCTGCACGGCGTGAACCGCCACCAGGATCGCCTCGACAGGGGCTGGGCGATCACCGACGCCCAGCACGACCAGGACATGGCGCTGATCCGCGAGGTCGGCGCCAACATCATCCGTCTCTGCCACTACGAGCACGCCGAGCACTTCCACGATCTGGCCGACCGCGCCGGCATCGTGCTGTGGGCGGAGTTCCCGCTGGTCAACTCGATCACCAACTCCGCGGCGTTCACCGCCAACGCGCGCCAGCAGCTGACCGAGCTGATCCGCCAGAACTACAACCACCCGGCGGTCATGTTCTGGGGCATCGGCAACGAGCAACACGCCGACGACACGACCACCAACACGCTGCTGACGGCGCTGAACACGCTGGTGCACCAGGAAGATCCCACCCGCCTCACGACCTACGCCCAGTGCTGCACCAGCGAGACCGGCGGGCTGCCGTCGCACACCGACGTCGTCGGCTACAACAGCTACTTCGGCTGGTACACGGGCACCGCCGATCAGTTCGGCGCCTGGGCCGACGGCGTGCACGCGGCGGAGCCGACCTGGAAGATCGGCATCAGCGAGTACGGCGCCGGCGCCGGCATCACCCAGCACGCGGACCCGCCGACCCAGCCCGACCCGTTCGGCTCTCCCCACCCGGAGGAGTGGCAGAACCTGGTGCACGAATCGCACTGGAAGCAGATGAAGACGCGCCGCTACCTGTGGGCGAAGATCCTCTGGAACATGTTCGACTTCGCGGTCGACAGCCGCAACGAGGGCGACACGCCGGGCCGCAACGACAAGGGCCTCGTCACCTATGACCGCCAGACGAAGAAGGACGCCTTCTTCTGGTACAAGGCGAACTGGACGACCGCGCCGCTGGTCTACATCACCTCGCGCCGCTTCAACCCGCGCACGACGGCGACCGTGACAGTGAAGGTCTACTCGAACATGGACGCCGTCAGCCTGCAGGTGAACGGGACGACGCTCGGCCCCGCCACCGGCGCCGATCGCATCTTCCAGTGGACGAACGTCGCGCTGGCGCCCGGCGCGAACACCGTCGTCGCCACCGGCACGTCGGGCGCGACGACGACGACCGACACCGTCACCTGGACGCGGAACTGAATCAGTTCAGGGCCGGCGTCGCCAGCAGCCCAGCCAGCCCGGTCAGGGCGGCGGCGACGCTCCGGATCATCGCTCCCGCGCGTTGACCCGCCGGAGCGGGACCACGTCGTCCGCCACCGGCGCGTCGGCGTCTGCGGTCCGGGCCTGCAGGTCCCGGTCGTAGAGGTGCGACGGGTTGACGTTGCCGAGGGCGGCCAGCATGGTCTGGCGCAGCGTCGGGTGCTTGCGCTCGAGGTCCGCCAGCAGCGCCTTCATCTGCTTGCGCTGCGCGTTCTCCTGCGACCCGCACAGCAGGCAGGGGAGGATCGGGAACTTGCGCTCGGCCGCGAACGCCGCCAGGTCGCTCTCCGCGGCGTACGCCAGCGGCCGGATGACCACGAAGCGGCCGTCGTCGGTGACCAGGCGGGGCGGCATCGACGCCAGCTTGCCGCCGAAGAACAGGTTCAGCAGCAGCGTCTCCAGCGCGTCGTCGCGGTGGTGGCCGAGCGCGATCTTGTTGCAGCCGAGGTCGGCCGCCGCGCGGTAGAGGATGCCCCGCCGCAAGCGCGAGCAGAGCGAGCAGTAGGTATTTCCCTCCGGGATCTTGTCGGTGACGATCGCGTAGGTGTTCTCGTGTAGGAGCTTGTGCGGAATTCCCTCGGTGGCCAGCCAGCCCGCCAGGGGCGCGCCGTCGTAGCCGGGCTGTCCCTGGTCGAGGTGAACGGCCACCAGCTCGAACCGGACCGGCGCGCGTGCCTGCAGGTCGCGCAGCAGCACGCACATCGCGTAGCTATCCTTTCCTCCAGACATGGCGACCAGGATCCGATCCCCCGCTTCGATCAAGCGATGGTCGCCGACGGCGCGGCCTACATCCCGGAGAAGACGGCGTTCGATGTCCATGGCGCTACGGCCGCACATACTAACTCGGGACCCGGGCAGGGTCCCGCCCCTCCCGCGAAGAGCTCGCGTGATACCCTCGTTCTAGATGCGCAAGCGTCGTCCCCCGACCTGGATTCTCGGGTTCGCGGGCTCCGCGCTGGCGCACGTCTGCGCGCTCGGCGCGCTGTTCGCCTTCGGGCGCGCCCGCCCCGTCGAGCGGAGCGCCGCCGCCGAGGGCGCGCGCGACAGCATCGAGCTCGCCCCGGTCGACCCGGCGTTCGGCCTCCCCGACCCGCTCGCCGCCGCGATCGCGGTCGATGTTCAGCCGCCCGCGCCCGCCTGGGACGCGCACGAGGGCGACCGCGACAACCTGGTGCCGCTGACGACGGCGCCGACCGATTCCGACGGCCGCCGCCTGCTGGCGCCGGCCCCCGACCACGGCCAGTCCGGCGGCCGCCCGCCGGCCCACGCATTCCGGCGCGACGATTCGACGCTGCGCTCGCACCTGACGGACGGCTCGTCCGAGTCGCAGCCGGCCCGGACGCGCACCTCCGGCCGCCCGGCGTCGCCGCAGGCGATCCGGCGCGAGCCGGTGGTCGGCATCGGCGATTCGGTGCACTCCAAGATGCCGCGCCGCGTGCCCACGCCCGCGCCGACCTCGGCGCTGGCGCTGGGCGGACCCGCCGGCGCACAGGCGACCACAGACGAACCGGCGGCGGCCGGCGAGGCGCCGTTGCCGCCGCCCTCCGCCCCGCTGGCGACGATCGCGGAGCCGGACCGCGCGCGCGGGCCGCTGGACGCCGAGCCCGGCGCGCGCAGCTTCGACACCGAGCGCCCCGGCCGGGCCGCCGACGACGTCACGATGCGGGCCGCCTCGAACGAGGCGCACCCGGGGTTGACCGACTTCAGCCGCCCCTCAGCGCCCGGCGCCACGCCCGCCGTGGACGGCCGGGGGCCGGGGGCGCGCGCCGGCGCCGTGGCGCGGCCGGCGACCGGGGACGCCCCCAGCACGCTGGGCGCGCCGGATCGCCAGGCCACGGCCGCCGAACTGAACGAGCGCGCGCGGGCGCGCAGCTACGAACGCTCCAAGCTCGAAATCCAGCAGCGCGTCAAGCGGGTGCTCGAATTCCCCAAGGCGCTCGCGTTGCGCCTGGAGCAAGGGGTGACCGTCGTGTATTTCGTCGTCGGCGCGGACGGCCGGCTGACCGACGGCCCGCGGGTGGTGAAGTCGTCGGGATTCGAGGAGTTCGACAGCGCGGCGCTGCGGGCGATCCGGCGCGCCGCGCCGTTCCCGCCCGTTCCCGTGGCGCTCTCGATGTCCGTCATCTTCGAGAATCCGGTGATCCGATGACGATCTAGCCCCTCGAATTCCTTCCGCGGCAGCGCTACATTAGGAAACGCTGGCCGGGGCGCGACGAATGCGTGAATCCAGCAGAAATAAACGATCCTCTGGACGTCGATTCGGATTCTGGTTCGGCGTCGCGGTGCTGCTCCACGCGGAGCTGATACTCCTCGTCGGAGTCGGTATCTACATGTTCGCCCCGCGCGACGTCGATCTGGCCCGCGCCCTGGCCGGGCGGGGCGGCGAGTCGATCGAGGTCGGTATGCTGGACGAGGATGCCGCGCGGAAGATCATCGCGGACCTCGAGAAGCAGGACGAGGAGCGCAAGGCCGAAGAGGTCAAGAAAGAGGTCGACGCGCTGAAGGCGCCCGGGCAGGTCGTCGATCTGCCGACGCCGCGCGAGGAGAAGCGGCCCGACGACGCGAAGTTCGTCTCCGAGCACGACAGCAGCGTCGAGCGCGAGACCAAGAAGTACGGCCACTTCGAGGACAACGCGCGCCAGGGCGATCGCGCCGGGACCGCCGCCGTGCCGAAGCCGGCCACGCCGGCGGGCGACGGGCGGCTGGCGATGCGCACGCCGGATCTCGGAAAGTTCCTGCGCGGGCCCGGCGTGCCGGGGCCGACGGCGCGCGCGGGCCGCCCGGGCAGCAACTACGGCGCGCCCGACCCCGGCCACCTCGAGCAGGGCGGCGCGATCCCGGAGCTCGGTTCGGACGCCCGCCTGCTGAAGCCGGGCGGCGGCGGCGCGCGCGGCGGCACCGGGCCGTCGCTGATGCCGAGCGAGGAACAGCTGGCGCGGGCGATCGGAGGCGGTACGCAGGACGCCCTGCGCGACATCGACGACGGCGAGGAGACCGCGCTCAACTCGAAGCGCTGGCGGTTCGCCTCCTTCTTCAACCGCGTCAAGCGCCAGGTCGCGGAGCACTGGCATCCCGACGAGGTGTACCGCCAGCGCGACCCGACCGGCGCGGTGTACGGCCGCAAGAACCGTTACACCGAGCTGCGCATCCAGCTGAAGCCCGACGGACGGCTGAGCAACGTCGCGCTGGCGCAGCCGTCCGGTCTCGAGTTCCTGGACGACGAGGCGGTCGAGGCGTTCAAGGAGGCGGAGCCGTTCCCCAACCCGCCGCGCCAGCTCATCGAGAACGGCACCATCAACTTCGGCTTCGGCTTCCTGTTCGACCTCAACGGTCCGCCGCAAATGCGCTGGTTCCGGTACAACTACTGAGCGACCGGCTCCGATCTGTTACAAGTCGCGACGTCGCGCTGGGCACCGCTCTTGCGGGGGCGCCAGAGGTGTACAAATTCCGGATAGGGGACGTTGCGGAGGTTGAGCAATGCGTTTGGCGGGGAACGGTCGAGGGAGGCTGGCGCTGCTGCCGGCGGGGTTGTTGATGATCTTCTCTCTGGTGGGGACGGCGAACGGGCAGCCGGGCACGCCGGGAAAGCAGGGGGCGCCGCCTGGCGGTCCGGCAGCGGCGGCCACGGCCAGCGAGCCGGCGCCGACGGAGGCGGCGGCCGCCGATGCGACCGGCGCGCCGCCCGCGGACGCGCCCGCGGTCGAAGCAGGCGCCGGTGCGGGCCCAGCGGCGCAGCCGCCGGTGCCGGCGGCGTCGCCTGACGCGCTGTCGCCGACGCGCCTGCTCGATGGGCCGTCGCTGCGCGAGACCGGGCGGATCGCCGTCGCGCCGTCGCCGATGCCGATGAGCGGGATCGAGAACGACGCGGCGCTGCCGGCGGCGTCGCCCAAGGAGAAGTCGATCGCGCGCGTCGCGTCGTCGATCGACACGACGCCCGCGGCGCGCCCGGAGGGGGTGATCAACCAGCGCGTGCTGGACCGGGAGATCGGCGAGCACTTCCAGGACATCGCCGGCTGTCGCGTCGAGGTCGCGCGCACCAAGCAGGTGACGCCGGCCCAGGTCGTCGCGGACAAGATCCTGCTGCGCTGGATCATCCAGCCCGACGGATCGACCGGTTCGACGGACGTCGTGGCGATCCTGCCGGTCGACCTCGGCATCATGGACTGCGCCAAGCGGGCCATGAGCCAGTGGACCTTCACGCGGCCGCGCGGCGGGCCGATGTCCGTCGAGCGGCACTTCACCTTCAACTAGCGCCGGGGCCGGGCGCGCGGGCGCGGTCGTGGAGGGCGCGAAGCGCCTGCCTCAGTCGGCGTCGAGCGCCAGCGCCCAGGCCTGCCACTGCTTCTCGAAGCGCGCCATGTCCGGTTCGCCCAGCACGCGGACCAGCGTGCGGTAGCCCGTCGGGTCGCCGGCCACGCCCGTCGAGAACTGGTCGTAGTAGCGGTGCAGGAGCCCCTCCTCCTGCAGGTAGAGACAGAGGTAGCGCGCCTGCGCGTAGCCGGTGCTGGACGCGTAGAAGCGGGTGTCGCTGTCGGCGGTCATCGCGGCGAACGACGGCAGCTTGCCGGCCTGGATGGCGCGCTTGAGGCCGGCGAGCCGCCAGTTCGGGACGCCCCACAGCTGGCCGTGCCGCTCGCGGACCGCTTCGTACAGCGAGGCGAGCCCTTCGTTGAACCAGGCGGGGACGGCCGGGAAGCTGGCGGCGATGAACGGGTGGACGATCTCGTGCACCAGCGTGCCGCCGCCGGTCGCGATGTTCATGAACAGCGCCTGGTGCTCGGGGAGGAAGAAGCCGTACGGCGTCGACGGCCGCTTGCCGAACAGGCGGAGCGCGTTGCCGACGTAACTGTCGGCGCTGCCGAGCAGCCAGATGTCGATCACGTTGGGCGGCTCGCGCATGTGGAAGTCGCGCTTGAGGTGGCGGACCGTCCACTCCACGGTCTCGGCGTAGTGGTCGACGCGCGCGGGCGACTCGTCGCCGATGACGAAGAACGGCCCGACGACGCGCGTCGCGTAGCCGGCCGGGATCTCCGCCTTGGCCTTCAACTTCATCACGTGCTGCGCGAGGGCGGCGGGGGTGACGGTGGAGGCCGATCCGGGCGCGGCGCCGAGGTCGATCTTGCCGGGGTCGAGCACGATCCGGATGGCCAGCCAGGTGTCGCGGGCGTACTTGAGCGGCCACAGCTCGAGGAAGCGCGCGTTCGCCATCCGCCGGTACGCGCCCTGTTCCTGGCCGGGCTCGTGATAGATGATCTCGTCCGTCGCGCGGTCGAAGCCGAGCACCAGGCGGAAGTGTTCCGGCGAGCCCGGCGCGCGGTCGTAGTGCATGCAGACGATCGACGGCACGCCGCGGGCGAGATCGGCGAGCATCGCCTCCTCTTCGCGCGCGAGCTCGGCGGCGGCGTTGCGCGCCGAGATGTTGTGCCAGACCGGGCCGGCCCGGAACCCGAACGCCTCGACGGCGCGTTTCAGCTCCGGCGTGTTGACGCCGCGCCCGAGCCGGGGGTCGAGACCGGCGCGATCGAAGACCGCGCGCTGGTCGACGTCGTAGCCGAGCTTGTGGAGGTACATCGCCACGCACGCCTCGCCGCAGAAGTCCGGCTCCTGACGGATGTGCGGGACGCCACCGATCAGGAGAGGCGGCGGCCGGTCAGGCGGCCGCGTCGCGCCGGACAGCGCCAGCACCGCGAACCCGAGCCAGACGCCACGACCGAGACGTCTCATGCTGCGCCTCCTAGCCTACAGGGACAACGGGACCCGGTTGCGGTTCCCGCCTCCCTATACGGACGAATCGGCGGCAGCCCCGTCGCGCGCCCCTCTCTCTGACCCTCTCCGCTCGCGGGGCGAGGGGACCGGATCTGATCCCCCTCTCCCGCTTGCGGGAGAGGGCCGGGGCAGGATCCCCAGGGCCAGCCCCCGCGCGGCCCGCGTCATCGCGCGGGCCGGCGGCGCTTCACGCGTACTCGCTGATGTCCGGGCAGGTGCAGAACAGCTTGCGGTCGCCGAGCACGTTGTTGAGGCGCCCGACCACCGGCCAGAACTTGGCGGCCCGCACGTAGGGGAGCGGGAAGGCGGCGCGCTCGCGCGCGTACGGGTGCGGCCAGTCCGCCGCCAGCAGCGCGCCCGCCGTGTGGGGCGCGTTCTTGAGCAGGTTGTCCTCGCGCGACATCTTGCCCGCCTCGATCTCGGCGATCTCCTCGCGGATCGCGATCATCGCGTCGCAGAAGCGGTCCAGCTCGGCCTTCGACTCGCTCTCCGTCGGCTCGATCATCAGCGTGCCCGGGATCGGGAACGACATCGTCGGCGCGTGGAAGCCGTAGTCCATCAGGCGCTTGGCGACGTCGTCGACCTCGATGCCCGCCACCTTCTTGAGCGGCCGCGCGTCGACGATGCATTCGTGCGCGACGCGGCCGCGCGCCCCCTTGTAGACGACCGGGTAGTGAGGCTCGAGCCGCTTGGCGATGTAGTTCGCGTTCAGGATCGCGACCTCGGTGGCGCGCTTGAGGCCCGCCGCGCCCATCAGCCGGATGTACGTCCACGAGATCAGCAGGATGCTGGCGCTGCCCCAGGGGGCGGCCGACACCGCGCCGATGGCGCGCTCGCCGCCGGTGGCGACCACCGGGTGGCGCGGCAGGAAAGGCGCCAGGTGCGCGGCCACGGAGATCGGCCCCATCCCCGGGCCACCGCCGCCGTGTGGGATGCAGAAGGTCTTGTGCAGGTTGATGTGGCAGACGTCGGCGCCGATGTCGCCCGGCCGGCACAGGCCGACCTGAGCGTTCAGGTTGGCGCCGTCCATGTACACCTGGCCGCCGTGGTCGTGGATGATCCGGCAGATGCGCCGGATCTCCGCCTCGAACACCCCGTGCGTCGACGGGTAGGTGACCATCAGCGCCGCCAGCGCGTCCTTGTGCTGCGCCGCCTTGGCCTCCAGATCGGCGAGATCGACGTTGCCGCCGTCGTCGCACGCGACCACGACGACCTTGTAGCCCGCCATCACCGCCGAGGCAGGGTTGGTGCCGTGGGCCGACGACGGGATCAGGCAGACGTCGCGATGTCCCTGGCCGCGGCCCTCGTGATAGGCGCGGATGACGAGCAGGCCCGCGTACTCGCCCTGCGAGCCGGCGTTCGGCTGCAGCGACGTCGCCGCGAAGCCGGTGATCGACGACAGCATCTTCTCGAGGCTGGTGAAGATCTCGCGGTAGCCGCCCGCCTGCTCGGCTGGCGCGAACGGGTGCAGGCGCCCCCACTCGGGCCACGTCACCGGCATCATCTCGACGGTGGCGTTCAGCTTCATCGTGCACGAGCCGAGCGGGATCATCGAGTGCGTCAGCGACAGATCGCGCGCCTCGAGCCGCCGCATGTAGCGCAGCATCTCCGTCTCGGAGTGGTGCGTGTTGAACACCGGGTGCGTCAGGTACGCGCTCTGCCGCTCGCTGCCCGCCCACGGCGCGTCGAAGCCCTTGCCGGGGTCGGCCAGGCCCGGCGTCTTGCCCGTGAACACCTTCCACAGCGCGCGCAGGTCGGCGTCGGTCGTCGTCTCGTCGAGCGCGATGGCGACCGCCGTGTCCGACAGCCGGCGCAGGTTGATCCGCTGCTCGGCGGCCGCCTTCACCCAGGCGGCGACGTCGCCCGCGCTGCCGTCGACGCGGACGGTGTCGAAGAAGCGGCGGTGCTTGACCTTGATCCCCAGCTTGTCGAGCCCGACCGCCAGCGTCCCCGCCAGCCGGCCCACGCGCTCGGCGATGGCGCGCAGCCCCTTCGGCCCGTGATAGACGGCGTACATCCCGGCGATCACCGCCAGCAGCACCTGCGCCGTGCAGATGTTGCTGGTCGCCTTCTCGCGGCGGATGTGCTGCTCGCGCGTCTGCAGCGCCATCCGGTAGGCGACGTGGCCGTGCACGTCCTCGGTCACGCCGATCAGCCGCCCGGGCAGCTTGCGCACCCACTCGGCGCGCGTCGCGAAGAACGCCGCGTGCGGGCCGCCGTAGCCGAGCGGCACGCCGAAGCGCTGTGCGCTGCCGATCGCGACGTCGGCGCCGAGCTCGCCGGGCGGCGTCAGCACCGTCAGCGCCAGCAGATCCGTCGCCATCGCGACCAGCGCGCCCGCGTCGTGGGCGCGCTTGCACAGGTCCCGCCAGTCGGGCAGCGCGCCGTCGGTGGCCGGGTACTGCAGCAGCACGCCGAACACGCGCGCCCCCGCCGCGAAGTCGAACGTCGCCGCGTCGCCGACGCGCACGTCGATGCCGAGCGGCTTCGCCCGCGTCCGCACCACGTCGATCGTCTGCGGGTGGCAGGTGTCGGACACCAGAAACGTACCGCCGGGGGCATCGTCCTTCTCCAGCGCGGGCGCCAGCGCGTGCAGCATGTGCATCGCCTCCGCCGCCGCCGTCCCCTCGTCCAGCAGCGACGCGTTCGCGATCGGCAGCCCGGTCAGGTCCGCCACCGTCGTCTGGAAGTTGATCAGCGCCTCCAGCCGCCCCTGCGAGATCTCCGCCTGGTACGGCGTGTACGCCGTGTACCAGCCCGGGTTCTCCAGGATGTTGCGCTGGATGACGGGGGGCGTGACGCAGTCGGCGTAGCCCATGCCGATGAACGACTTCCAGATCTGGTTCTGCGCGCCCAGCGCCTGCAGCTCTTCCAGCAGCTCCGGTTCGGTGACCGCCGGCGGCAGCTGGAGAGCGCGCGCGAGGCGGATCTCCGCCGGCACGACGTCGTCGATGAGCTTGTCGAGCGACGGCACGCCCAGCACGCGCAGCATCTCGGCCACGTCGTCGGGGCGCGGTCCGATGTGCCGTG
>DATBHU010000206.1:0-13213 GCA_036557265.1 Polyangia bacterium | reverse complement strand
GCGCTCTTCGAGCGGCGGCGGATGACGGTGTCGTTCAACCGCACCTCTTCCAGGTTCTCGAGGCGCTCGCGGTCGACCGCGCGCCGGACCCGGTCGACGTCAACCGATTCCAGATGGGACATGTGGTTGGCGACCTCGATGCCCATCGCGCGGACCTTGTTGACCAGGTCCTTGGGCGGAACGTTCAGATCCTTCGCCAACTCGTAGACGCGGAGCCGCGGCCCGGCAGGTGCTTCCGGTTCCGGTCTGCGCTCGTATCCGCTTCCCATCATGGCCATTTCTTATCTCTTTCTACGCGAGGTCGTGATCTGATTTAGCAACTGCGCAGCGTCGTGAATGGTCACACGCTGCTTGAAAGCACGCGCCAGCACATCCGGACGCAACCCCGTCTCGAGGCAGGCCGGCCGCGCATGAATCGACGCGCCCCGACCGGACCGCGATCCGCCCGCGACAAGCACGCGGCCGTCCGCGACGCCGAGTCGCACCATCTCGCCGGCCGCGTCCTTCCGCCGGCATCCGATGCAGGTCCGGATGGGAGCGCTCATCTTCGTCGCGGTCGCGGCCGAGCTCCGGCATGTGCGTCACCGTCATCATCCCTGGTGCGCCTCCGGGCTGTCGCCTTCCTTCTCCGCCAGGCTCGCCGCCGCCTCCTTGGCGCGCGCGGCCTCCTCGGCCTGACGGGCCCGCTCGACCTCGGCCGCCTTGGCGGCAGCGGCGATCAGCGCCTTCGCGCCGTCGGCGCCGCCGACCCCGGTCATCGACGCCAGCTCGTCAGGCTTCGCCGAGGCGACCTCGGCCGCCGAGCGCCAGCCGGCCTGGAACAGCGCCTCGACGGTCGCCGCAGCAGGACCTGCACCGTCGCCGCCGATCTTGATGGCCGCCAGCGACTGGCGCGCCCGCGCCTCCATCTCGCGCACCTTCGACTCCGAGTGGATGTCGATGCGCCAGCCGGTCAGCTGCGACGCGAGCCGCACGTTCTGGCCCTTCTTGCCGATCGCCAGCGACAGCTTCTCGTCGGGGACGATCAGCTCCATGGTGTGGCTGCCGGCGTCGATGATGACGCGCGCAACCTCGGCCGGCGCGATCGCGTTGCAGACGAAGCGCGCCGGATCGGGATCGTAGGGGACGATGTCGATCTTCTCGCCGCGCAGCTCCTGCACGACCGCCTGCACGCGCGATCCCTTCATGCCGACGCAGGCGCCGACCGGATCGACGTCGCGATCGCGCGAGCTGACCGCGATCTTCGAGCGCGCCCCCGCCTCGCGGGCCGACGCCTCGATGCGCACGATCTTCTCGTAGATCTCCGGGACCTCCATCTCGAACAGCTTCTCGAGCAGCCCCTTGTGCGTGCGCGACAGGATGATCTGCGGGCCGCGCGCGGTCTTGTCGATGTCGACCACGAACGCGACGATGCGGTCGCCGGCGCGGTACGACTCACGCGGCACCTGGTCGCGCACCGGCAGCACCGCCTCGGCGCCGCCCAGATCCACGATGATGTTGCCGCGCTCGAAGCGGCGGACGATGCCGGAGATCAGCTCGCCCTTGCGATCCTTGTACTGGTTGAAGACGTTCTCGCGCTCGGCCTCACGCACCCGCTGCAGGATCACCTGCTTGGCGGTCTGCGCGGCGATGCGGCCGAACCCCTTCCAGGCCCGGTTCAGCTTGAGCAGCTCGCCGTACTTGGCGTCCTGCTCCTCGGCCTTCGACTGATCCTTCTCGTCGTAGAAGATTTGAAAAAGCAGCTCGTCGCCGACCTCGGCCTTGAGGCCGTAGCGCACGGCCTCCTCCAGCGACACCTCGTTGCCGCCGGTCGACTCCAGGCTGGCCGGCACGATCGGCCCCGCGGGCACCGGCACCACCTGGTGCACGCCCTTGCCGGGGGTCACCTGGTCGACGATGACGATGATTTGGAACAGGTCGACGCGGCCCGTCTCTTCGTTGAACTTGGCCTCCATCTCGCGATGCATGCCGAACGCGCGCTTCGCCGCGGTCAGGATCGCCTGCTCCAGCGTCTCGACCAGCACGGCTCTGTCGATGTTCTTGTCCTTGGAGACCTGGTCGAGGACCAGGCCGAGGGCGGCACCGTCGTTCATGAAGCGCTCCGATGGAATTCGCGGTCCCAATCCGGCACCAGGTTGGCCTTCTGGATGTCGTCGATCGGGATCTCGTAAGACCGGCCGTCACAAGCGATCTCCACGCGGCCGTCCTTGGCCGCCCGGAGGGTCCCCAGGAAATTGCGGCGCCCCTCCACCCCGTCGATGAGCCGAATACGAGCGCTCTCGCCCACAAACCGCGCAAAGTCCCGCTCTCGCCGCAGGGGCCGATCAAGCCCGGGCGAGCTCACTTCCAGTTGATACGCGTGCGGAATCACGTCGGCCACGTCCAGGGCCGCCGACACATCCCGACTGACGCGTTCGCAGTCATCCAATCCGACAGAATGACCTTCGCCGACCTGCATCGTCCCCGCGCCCGCGTCCGCGGGGGTGTCGATGAACAGGCGTACCACCCAACCCGTCGGTTCGCGCCCGTACTGGACCTCGATCAGGTCGAAGCCGGCGTCGCGCACGTAGGGCTCGGCGAGCAGCCACAAGTCTTGTACGTCCTTTCGCATGCGGGGTTGGTTCGTCTCGAAATGTTTCCGTTCTGTTTTGTTTCTGGGTTGTGTCTCAGGGCAAAAAAAAAGGGCGGGCACGCGGCCCACCCTTCTTTGAAGGAGGCAACGCAATTTCAGGGAGGCGTTTTATAACATGGTGATCCGTAAGGCGCAAGACGCCGGGAGGCGGCCTCTGCCGGCCTAAAGCCTCAGATTCCCCGGCGATTTCGTCTGGACGCACCTTGCCATGATAGGCTTCTCCGCCATGTCGGACCTGGCCATCGCGGCCGTCCAGATGACCTCGGGCGAGGACGTGGAGGCGAACCTCGAGCGTTCGCGCGAGCTGGTCCGTGAAGCGGCGACCGCCGGCGCGCTGATCGTCGGGCTGCCGGAGAACTTCGCCTACCTCGGCAGTCGGCAGGATCACAAGCTGGCGATCGCCGAGCGGTTGCCGCCCGTCGGCGCGGATGAGCACAACGACATCGGTCCGATCCTGGGCGCGATGCGCGCGCTGGCGCTCAAGGCCGGTGTCTGGTTGCTGCTCGGCGGTTTCCCCGAGAAGAGCGACAAGCCCGAGCGGATCCGGAACACGGCCGTGCTGCTGAACCCCGAGGGGACGATCTCGGCGATCTACCGCAAGATGCACCTGTTCGACGTCGACGTTCCGGGCGGCAAACGCTTCCGGGAATCGGACAGCGTCGCGCCGGGCGACGAGGTGGTGGTGGCGCCGACGCCGTGGGGCGGCCTCGGCCTCAGCATCTGCTACGACCTGCGCTTCCCGGAGCTGTACCGCGCGCAGGCGGCGCAGGGCGCCCGCATCGTCGCGGTCCCGTCGGCGTTCACGCTGGAGACCGGGAAGGATCACTGGCATGTGCTGCTGCGGGCGCGCGCCATCGAGAACCAGGTCTACGTCATGGCGCCGGCGCAGGTCGGCGCGCACGGCGCCACGCGCCGGAGCTACGGACACGCGCTGGTCGTCGACCCGTGGGGCGTGATCGTGGCCGAGTGCGGCGACCACGAGGGCTTCGCCCTCGCCCGGCTCGACTTCGCCCACCAGGACCGGCTGCGCGAGGCGCTGCCCGTCCTGAGCCACCGCCGGCTCTAGGTCATTTGAAAAAAAGTAGCCGCACCCTCGCGCTTCGCGCGAGAGCGGCTAGCGCGATCGGTGCGCGATGGTGCCGTCGAGGGCGCCGAGCCAGATCTGCGTCGGCGACACCCAGACCATCTCGTACCCGTGTGCCGGCGGTCCGTCCGTGATCGGCGTGAACGTGTTGCCCGACAGCCGCACGACCTGGTTGTTGCCGACCGTGAGGATGTCCGTGCCGAGGCCGCCGATATCCGTGAACCCCTGGCTGCTGCCGCCGCGCCCCTGCAGCGTGGTCCAGGTTCCGCCCGCGAAGTGGAAGAGCGCCTCGCCCTCGCCGCCCGCGTACGCCTGCGTGCCGTCGCTCCAGATAGTGAACAGGCCGAAGTCGGTCAGCGTGGTCCCGGTCCACGTCGTGCCGTCGAAGTGAAGGGCGTCGGTCGAACCGCTCGCCACCCAGACGTCGTTCGGCGCGACGGCCCAGACGTCGTTGCCGGTGTTCGCCGACGACTGCGACCAGGCGCCGCCGTTCCAGTGGAACAGGCCGCCGGTGCCGACGGCCCAGACGTCGCTGCCCGACGTGCCGCTGGCCGATCGGAGGATCGTCGCGCCCGGAACCGGGACCGGCGCCAGCGCGCTGCCGTTCCAGTGAAAGGCGTTGCCGCTCGAGCCGACGATCCAGACGTCGCCGGGCGAGGCGCCCCACACACCCAGGAGCTGAGGCAGGTCGGGGCGCGGCGTGACCGTCCAGGTGCAGCCGTCGAAGTGCGCGTACATCCCCGTCGCGTTCGGCACGATGCCGGTCGAGAAATCGCCGCCCACGAACCAGACGTCGTCGGGGCGATTCGCCCACAGACCCATGAAGGAGTTCAAGCCACCGGGCGGCACCGTCTCGACGCACCAGGCGCCGCTCATCGTGCCGTTGCAGTGCGTGAGCGGATCGCCGCAGGCGGAGCCGCCACCCGCGCCCGCCATTCCCGCGCCCGCCGCGCCGGTCGCGCCGCTCGCGCCGGCCGCGCCCGCCGCCCCCGCGGCGCCGGCCGTGCCGGGCGCGCCCGCCGCCGGCGATGAGCCGGCCATGCCGCCCGCGCCGAACGCACCCCCGCTGCCGGTCGTCGGACTCCCTCCGCGGCCTGTCGCGCCCGCCCCTCCGTCGGGCGCCGGGTTGTTGTCTTCACACCCGAAGGCCACCACCAGCACCGACACCGCGAGCCCCAGCAAGCCACTCCCTTTAGACATTCCCCGCCTCCCTCGACAGATCTCTTGGGCTGCGGGCGCGGCGCCGCAATCGGGATCGACGGCAACATTCGAGTGAGCTCGAGCGCGCGCGTGGCCACGCCGTGCCGAACTTTCGGTGTTGCCCCGGAGTCGGCGGCTAGTTCGATTCTTTGCGGCTGGCGATCAGCGAGATGGCGGCGGCGCCGCCGATCAACCCGCCCACGATCGCCAGCGAGATCCAGTTCGGGATGCGGAAGCGATCGGCCAGCAGCATCTTCGCCCCGACGAACGCCAGCACCAGGGCCAGCGCCGGCCGCAGGTACTTGAGGCGGCGCACCACGCTGGCGACCAGGAAGCAGAGCGCGCGCAGCCCGAGCACGGCGAAGATGTTCGAGGTGTAGACGATGAACACGTCGCTGGTGACGCCGAACACCGCGGGGATTGAATCGACGGCGAACACGACGTCGGTCGCCTCGATCACGACCAGCACCATCAGCAGCGGCGTCGCGTAGAGCTTGCCGTCCTGGCGCGTGAAGAAGCTGGTGCCGACGTACTCCTTGGTGATCCGCACGAAGCGCCGGAACAGCCGCAGGACCGGGTTCTTCTCGGGGTGCGGCTCCTCGTCGCCGCCGCGCAGGAGGCGCACCGCGGTGAAGATCAGGAACGCGCCGAAGATGTACATCACGAAGTGGAACGTCGCCAGCAGCGCCGCCCCGATGGCGATGAACACGCCGCGCGTGATGAGCGCGCCGATGATCCCCCAGAACAGCACCCGGTGCTGCAGGTGGGCCGGCACGGCGAAGTACGAGAACGCGACCAGGAAGACGAACAGGTTGTCGACCGAGAGCGCCTTCTCGATCAGCCAGGCCTGGAAGAACTCGAGCGCGCGGTCCGATCCGCTGTGAAGGTAGATGCCCAGGTTGAACAGCAGCGCCACGCCGATCCAGACCGCCGACCAGACCGCGGCCTCGCGCGCGCCGATGACGTGGGCCTTGCGGTGAAACACCCCGAGATCGAGCGCCAGCATCACGATGATCACGGCGGCGAAGACCACCCACGCCATCGGCGAGCTGGCCATCAGGGTTTGACTTCCAGGTGCTGGTAAGGCCGCTGCGTGTGCCGGGCCGGCGCGGGCGCGACGTCGTTGAACAGCTTCGCGAACGAGAAGCCGCCCATGCGCTTGATGACGAGGATCGCGAACAGCGCCACCAGCAGGAACATCGCGCGGCGAAGGTTGCGGCGCGGGAGCAGCTGCCAGAAGCTCTTGTCGCCGGGCGGCTCGGGGAACGGCCGCCGCGGGTGCGCCAGTTGGTCTTGGTCGTGGGTCGCCACAGCCGCGCGAAGCTTATCCGAGGGATCGCGGGTTGACTAATCCGCGCGGGGTCATGCCGACAGATTAGCCGCCCCGGCGCGCTCGCGCGAGGGCCCTACCCGGCCCGCGCCAGCTTCGCCACCTTGAGGCGGGCGCGGGGGATGCCGCGGAAGGTGTCCAGCTCGGCCGTCGCGACCAGGTCGACGCGCGCGCCCGCGCCCGGATCGGCCTCCGCGAACCCGAAGGCGATCGCCTCGCCGGTTGCGCCGCCGTCGTCCAGCGTCAGCTGCAGGTGGTCCTTGCCGACGACGCGCGTGGCGCGGGCCGTCACGCCGCTGAGCGCGAAGAGCGGCTCGCGGTTGGCGACGCCGAAGGGCGCCAGCCGCGCCAGCTCCGCCGCGAAGCCGAGGTCGAGATCGCCGAGCGTCACCTCGGCGTCGACCGCCAGCGCGGGCGCCGCCCGCGTCGCGCCCAGCTGCCGGGCCGCCTCGGCCGCGAACGCGGCCTGAAACCCGGGCAGCTCGCCGATCACCAGGCTCATCCCGGCCGCGCCCGCGTGGCCGCCGAACCTGGTCAGGTGGCGGGCGCACCGCCCCAGCGCGTCGTGCAGGTTGACGCCCGCGACCGTGCGCGCCGAGCCCCGCCCCTCCCCGTCGCGGAAGCCGATGGCGATCGCCGGGCGCGCGAAGCGGTCGACCAGCCGGGCCGCGATGATGCCGACGACGCCGGCGTGCCAGCCCTCGGCGCCGACCACCACGGCGGCGGCGTCGCGCTCCTCGACCTGGGCGGTCGCCTGCGCGAGCGCCTCCTTCCAGACCAGTTCCTGGATGCGCTGCCGTTCGGTGTTCTGGTCCTCCAGCTCGCCCGCCAGCCGCTCGGCGTCGGCGGGGCCCGCCAGCAGAAGATCGAGCGCGAGCTGCGCGTCGCCGAGCCGCCCGGCGGCGTTCAGGCGCGGCGTCAGGCGAAACGCCGCGTCGTGGGCGGTGATCCGGCCGCCCTCCAGCTCCGCCCGCGCGGCCAGCGCCGTCAGGCCGGGCCGCTTGCGCTCCGACAGCCGCTGCAGGCCGGCCGCGACGAGGATGCGGTTCTCGGCGACCAGCGGCACCAGGTCCGCGATGGTGCCGAGCGCGACCAGATCCAGGAGGTCGCGGGCGTCGAACGCCGCTCCCAGGCGCGTGCGCAGCGCCGCCGCCAGGTAGAACGCCACGCCGCAGGAGGCCAGCCCCTTGAACGGGAACGCGTCGTCCGGCCGGCGCGAGTTGACCAGCGCGTAGGCGGCCGTCTCGCCCTCGGGGAGCTCGTGGTGGTCGATCACGATCGTGTCGATGCCGCGCGCGCGCGCCTCGCGGAGCGCGGCGTGATCGCTGGTGCCGCAGTCGCCCGTCACCAGCACGCGGCAGCCGTCGGCCGCGAAGCGCGCGACGTCGTCGACGCCCAGCCCGTAGCCCGCGTGCCGGCTGGCGGCGCGCGGCACCACCTTGCCCCCCCCGGCCCCGGCGAAGCCGCGCAGCGCGCTGGTCAGGATCGCCGCCGTGGTGACGCCGTCGACGTCGTAGTCGCCGAACACGCCGATGGTCTCGCCGGCGGCCAGCGCCGCCACCAGCCGCTCGAGCGCGCGCGGCAGATCGGCCATGCCGTCGGGCGGCCGCAGATTGGCGAGCCGCGGCGCCAGGAACTGCGCCGCCCGGTCAGCCTCGGCGATGCCCCGCGCGACCAGCAGGCGCGCGGTGAGCGGCCGGATCTGCATCGCGGTCGCGAGCGCCGCCACTTTGGACTCGTCGATCGACGGAGCCTCCCAGGCGATGCCGTTCACGGGACGACGCTAACACCGCCGCCTGTGGATAAGCTTTTTTCCGCGATCTCGCCTGTGGATAAGTCCGGCGAAGCTCGCGTCTCGCAAGGCTGGCCCTCACCCCGGCCCTCTCCCGCAAGCGGGAGAGGGAGCTCAGATCAGATCCCCTCGCCCCGCCAATGTGGATAACGGGGAGAGGGTTAGGGAGAGGGGCCCCTCGCTCAGAGCCCCTCGGGCTCTTCGTCGCGGGCGGGGCGGCGCGGCTGGCGCTGGCCCTTGCGCTGGCTCACAGCGTACTTCTCGTTCAGCCAGATCAGGATCGGGCTGGCGATGAAGATCGACGAGTAGGTGCCGACGATGACGCCGACGTTCATCGCGAAGGCGAAGTCCTTGATGACGCCGACGCCGAGGATGTTCATCGCCAGCGTCACGAAGAAGACCGTCGCGCTGGTCCAGATGGTGCGCGACAGCGTCTCGTTGATCGACTGGTTGACCACCCGGTCGAAGCGGCGATCGCGCAGGCGCGCCGCGTTCTCGCGGATGCGGTCGAAGACGACGATGGTGTCGTTCATCGAGAAGCCGATGATGGTCAGGATCGCCGCGACCGTGGTCAGCGAGAACTCTTTGTACGTCACCGCGAACGCGCCGATGGTGATCACCGCGTCGTGCAGCAGCGCCACGACCGTGCCCGGGCCGTAGCGCAGGTCGAAGCGGAACGCGATGTAGACCATGATCAGCAGGATCGCGAACAGCAGCGACCGCACGCCGTCGGCCTTCAGCTGATTGCCTGCCTTGGCGCCGACCGAGTCGACCTTCGGGATCGCCGCCACGGCGCCCGCGCCCAGCTTGGCGTCCAGGGCCCGGCGAATCTCGCTGTCGAGCCCGACCAGCGTCACCTCGTAGGTGTTGTCATCGGCGCGCCCGAACGGCTGCACCTGAGTGGTGTTGATGTTGATCGCCTTGAGCGCGTTCGACAGCACCGACGTCTCGACGGGCTTGTCGTAGCGGAGGTAGATCTTGTCGCCGCCCTCCGACCACTCGAAGCGCTTCATGGAGGCGTCGCCCACCTTGGCGAGCGAATCCTTGATCTGCTTGGCCTGCGCCTCCGACACCACCGAGACGGCGCCCACCCGGACCAGGTAGTTCCACTTCTGCTTGCCGGTCGGGTCCTCGTACTTCACGACGTCGGCGTCGTGGAAGCCGTTCTCGGCCAGCGTCTTGCGGACGTCGGCCGCGTCGACGGGCTTCGAGAACTCGATCAGGATCTCGCTGCCGCCGCGGAAGTCGACGCCCCAGTTCAGGAAGTGACCGCGGCTCTTGATGACGTACGCGTTCAGCGGAAGCATCACGATCGTCAGCAGCACCAGCACGACCGACAGGCCGATCCAGTACTTCTGGCGGCCGATGAACTCGTACGTCGAGTGCGGCTTGATGACCTCGAAGAACTTCTGATCTTGATTCTGGGCGGCCATTTGAGTTGTCTAGATCGACAGGGTTGATTTCGTCGCGCCGCGGCGGCCGACGACCGCCTCGAACATCCAGTGCGACACCCAGTAGGAGGTGAACAGGTTGGTGATGATGCCGACCAGCAGCGTGACGGCGAAGCCGCGGATCGGACCGGAGCCGTACGAATAGAGGACGACGCCGGCGACGAAGTTGGTGACGTGGGCGTCGAACACCGTCCAGAACGCGCGCGCGAACCCGGCGTCGACCGCCGTCCGCACCGACTTGCCCAGGCGTAACTCCTCCCGGATGCGCTCGTAGATGATGATGTTGGCGTCGACCGCCATGCCGACGGTCAGCACCAGGCCCGCGATCCCGGGCAGCGTCAGCGACGCCTCGAACCCGGCCAGGATCGCCAGCATGTAGACCATGTTCAGGATCATCGCGAGGACCGCGATGAGACCGGACAGCCGGTAGTAGATCAGCATGAACAGGATGACGGCGGCCGCGCCGACGTACATCGAGAGCTTCGCCTGCTGGATCGAATCGCGCCCCATCGTCGGGCCGACCTGGGTCTCGAACGTCTTGCGCAGCGGCGCGGGCAGCGCGCCCGAGCGCAGCACGGCGACCAGGTCCTTGGCCTCCTGCTGCAGCTGGAACGGATCGCCGTAGCTGCCGAGGGTGATGCGCCCGCGCGCGCCGATGCGGCTCTTGATCACCGGCGCGCTGGTGACCTTCTCGTCGAGAATGATCGCCATCTTGCGGCCGATGTTGTCGCCGGTCATGCGCTCGGAGATCGCCGCGCCCTGGTGATCGAACTCGAACGCCACCTCGGGACGGCCGGTGTTCTGGTCCCAGGTCTGGTCCGCGTTGGCCAGGTACTCGCCGGTCAGCGCCGCCCGCTTGTGCAGGTAGTAGGTGCGCCAGTACTTCTCGGGCGCGCCCTCGCCGCTGTCACCGCCGCCACGCTGGATCTCCTCGTAGCCGATCTCGTGATCGGCCGGCACCGCGTTCTCGCCGGAGAGGCCGGCGATGAACTTCTGCAGCGCCTCGCGGCTCTTCGAGCGCAGGTAGATATCTTCGTGCTGCTTGCCCGTGTCCTCTTCGTTCCAGGCCTCGGTGCCGACGTCGATGTCGTTGGGGCCGAGCGGCGCCTTCGGGTCGCGCTTCGGCACCAACCCGGCCAGCTTCTTCATGTAGTCCTGCGGGCCGTCGTCGACGATCTTGAACTCGAGCTGGGCGGTGCGGCCGATGATCGACTTGATGCGCTCGAAGTCGGCGGGCTTGAGGCCGGGGAGCTCGACGATGATGTCCGTCCCCTTCTTGATGATGGTCGGCTCGGCGACGCCCAGCTTGTCGACGCGGCCGCGGATGGTCTCGATGCCCTGGCGAAGCGCGTAGTCCCGCACCTCCTCCACCTGATCGGGATCGAGCCGCAGGCGCACGACGCCGGTGGTCGGGTTGCGCTCCACCAGATCCAGCTGCTTGCGGTAGTCGCGCAGCATCTGGTCGTCGACCTTGGCCTGATCGGCGGGGTTCTTGAACGTCAGGATGATGTCGTCGCGCCCCTCGCGATTGACGTTCAGATCGTTGACGCCCTTGTCGCGGTGCAGGCGGTCCTCGATGTCCGACGACAGGCGATCGACCTTGTCCGACACCGCCTTGTCGACGTTCACCTCGTAGACGAGGTGCAGGCCGCCCTGAAGGTCCAGCCCGAGCTGAATCCTCTTCTGGAAGTGCGCCTTGATGAACCCGGGCTGCTTGTCTTCAGGAACCAGCGTCGGAATCAGGTAAAGCACCGCCAGCACGGTGATCACACCGTAGAGCGCTGCCTTCCACCACCAGCCTCTTTCCATGGGCGACTATCGTCCGATCGTTACGGTTTGGCGTGTTGCGCTTTGGCGGCCCGGGCTGTCAGGAGGCCTTGGCTTCCGACTTCGTCTCGGACTTCGCCGGGGCCGACGCGCCCGTGTAGACGTTCGTGACCGAGCTGCGCAGCACGCGCACGCGCACACCCTCCTGCAGCTGCAGCGTCACCTCGGTGTCCTTCATGCCGGTGATCTTGCCGATGATCCCACCTTGCGTGGTCACGTCATCGCCCTTCTTCAGCTCGGACAGCATCTTCTGATGCTCCTTCGCCTTCTTCGACTGCGGGCGCAGCACCAGGAAGTACATGATCGCGAACATCGCCACGACCATGAACATCGGGTTCGCGAGGAAGGACCCACCACCACCCGCGGGGGCGGCAGCTTGGGCTAAACCATTGAGGAATTGAGTCACGACGGCCTCCAGCCGCGCAACGCATAGCAGGAAGGCGGGGGCCGGGCAAGAGATATGGGGTCACCGCCCGCTCATCCGCCGTTTTCGTCACCGAAAGCCATGACCTCCCCGATGTCGCCGGCGCCGAGGACGAGCATGACCAGGCGGTCGAATCCCAGCGCAATCCCGGCCGTGGGCGGCATCCGGGGCAGCGCCGACAGCAGCGCCTCGTCGAGCGGGTAGACGGCGCGGCCGCGGGCGGCGCGCAGGCCGGCCTCCTCGGTGAAGCGGCGGCGCTGCTCGACGGCGTCGGTCAGCTCGCCGAACGCGTTCGCCAGCTCGAGCCCGGCGGCGTAGAGCTCGAAGCGCTCGACCACGCGCGCATCGCCCGGCTTCGCGCGGGCGAGCGCCGCCAGCGGCGCGGGCCAGTCGAACACGAACGTCGGTCCGCCGGCCGCCAGCCGCGGCTCGATGCGATCGAGGAACACCTGGTAGAAGACGTCGTCCCACGCTGTCGCGCCGGCCACGGCGACGCCCGCGGCGGCGGCCTTGGCGCGCAGCGCGGCCGCGTCCTCGGCGCCGTCGAGCTGGATGCCCGCGTGGCGCGCCCACAGCTCGCGCACGGTGGCGCGGGCGAACGGCGCCGCCAGCCCGAGCGCCGCCGGATCGCGCCCCGCCGCCGCCGCGGCCGCGCGCAGCAGCGCTTCGCAGTCGTCGGCGAGTGCCTCGAGCGGCGCGTTCGCGCGGTACCACTCGACCATCGTGAACTCGCCACGGTGGTGGGGGCCCACCTCGTTCGCGCGCCAGCACTTCGCGATCTGGACGATGCGCGGCAGGCCGGCCGCCACCAGCCGCTTCATGTGGTATTCGGGCGACGTGATCAGCCAGCGGCCCTCGCCGGCCGGCATCGCGTCGAGGTGAACCTCCTGGCCGGGCGAGCGCACGCGCGCCGGCGTGTCGACTTCGATGAACCCTTCGGATTCGAACCAGGCGCGGACGGCGCGCAGGATGCGGGCGCGCGCCTCCAGCGTCTCGCGCGCCGCGACCACGGCGCCAGCCTAGGCGCGGGCGAGGCGCTCGAGGTACTGCCCGGTGCGCGTGTCGATCTTGATGACGTCGCCGACGTTGATGAACAGCGGCACGTTGACCGTCGCTCCGGTCGAGATCTTGGCCGGCTTGGTGGCGCCCGTCGCGGTGTCGCCGCGGAAGCCCGGGTCGGTCTCCACGATCGCCTGCTCGATGAAGTTCGGCAGCGAGACACCGACGGCGCGCGCGTTGAAGAACAGCACCTCGACGTTGATGTTCTCCGGCATGAAGTCCGCCGAATCGCCGATGGTGCTCTTCGGGATGCCCACCTGGTCGTAGGTCGACGTGTCCATGAAGATGAACGAGTCGGCGTCCGCGTAGAGGTACTGCATCGTCTTCGTCTCGACGTCCGCGGGTTCGAGCTTGTCGCCCGAACGCAGGTTCCGTTCCAGCACCGCGCCCGTCAGCAGGTTCTTCATCTTGGTG
>DATBHU010000205.1:0-3731 GCA_036557265.1 Polyangia bacterium | reverse complement strand
ACCGGCCCCGCCTTGTCGAAGGTGCGCGTGTACTTCGTCCCCGTGGCGCGAATCCCGGCGTCGAACTCGTTCGGTTTGTTGAGCGAGAAAACGTTGTGATAGATGTGGTCTTCGTTCCGGAACTCCACCGTGCTTCCGACCGGAACCGCCAGCACGTGCGGAAAGAAGGTCTTGTCACGCTGGGTGATGAACCGCCCGAGCGCGCGCCGCGGGGCCGGGGTGGGACCGTCCAGCCGCTTGAGCCAGACCACCGCGCCCGCCGGGCCGATGGCGCCACCGCCGGTCACGACGCCGCTGACCGTGGTTCGACCGTCGGCTGGCCGCAGAGGGCGCACCGCGGGGCCGAGCGGCGACAGCGCCCCGGTCGCCCCCACGGCGGATGTCGCGACGACGGCGGGCTCGCCCGTGCCGGCGCTGCCCGCGTGCTCCGCCTTCGGACCGCCGTTGACCGCGGGCGCGGCGGGCGGGTGTACGAGGCGCCGACGGGCCTCCGCGAGCGCCGGCGTCACCGCGCGCTCGATCTGCGGATCCAGCCCGGAGGTCTTCAGCAACGTCTCCCACTTCTCGATCGCCGTCGCGTATTCGCCGCGCTGGAAGGCCGCCTTTCCGCCCGCCATCAGATTGAAGATCAGATACTGACGCTCGGCCGCGGCCTTGAACGCGATGTCCTGAGGTGTCTTCACCGTCAGCGGCAGCGGCAGATCCTCGCCGAGCCAGGATGAGGATGACGGCGAGGATGACGAATCGGCGGCGTATGTGCCGCCGCCTGCAGCCAGGGTCACGAGCGCGAGCGCCGCGGGAAGCAAGCGAGAGGTCACCATGTCCAGACCGCCGAGGAGGTGTACACGTTGTTGGGGACGGAGGGCGTGCTGTCGAGCTCGCGATTGAGCACCACCTCGCCCTTCAGCTGAACATTGTCCCAGAGATCGACGTGCAATCCGAACGTCGCGCGATCGACGTCCACCGGCACGAAGCCCTGGAATTGAGCGTGGCGCCGTTCGTAGCGCCCATACGGCACGAAGCGCAACGGCGCGCCCGGAACGGGGATCTCGTACGCGAGCTGGGTCCAGAAGCCGCGCGCCTGGAAGCCCGAGCCGAACGGAAACACGCCGAGGCCGGTCACCTTGCCGTCGGCGCTCCCCTCGTCCTCCTGGACGTGCACGTACTCGCCGGACAGCGAGAGGCCGAACGCGTACAGGCGGGCGTCCGCGCCCCACAACCGCTGCAGGGCCTCGCGATCCAGCTGATCGTTGCGCGGGCCGTACGAGCCGCTGGCCCCGACCTTGACGGACACCCGGGCGAGGTTGTGCTCGAGCCCGAGCCGGGCGGAGGCCACCGGCACGCCGGTCAGGCTGCGATCGGGCCCCTGCAGCGCCTCGACGAACGTGCCGCTGTTGGTGGCGGCGGCGTTGATGCTCACGGCCGTGCCGGTCATGAACTGGCGCCGGAAGAACACCTTCGCGCCGATGGACTGCCCCGTCGTGTAGCGGGCCATCAGCGACGGGGTGATCCCGATCCGGAAATTCGCCTGATTGTCGAGATACTCGATCCCGAACACGGAGTCGAACTTGCCCAGGCTGATCGCGAGCTCGGCGCTCTTGAGCGGCGTCACCCGTCCGAAGGCCTGCTCGACGAACACACGCGTCCCCTCCAGCGTCCGCTGGAACGCGGCCATGTTCTGGGTGGTCGTCGCCACGCTGCTCCCCGTCCCCGTGGACGAGCTCTGCCCGGGGTTCTCGAAGCGCGGCAGGAGTTGCACGCGCGTGAACACCATCACCGGCGCCTGCGCGGGCGTGTACCGCACGTCGAAGCTCGCCGTGTTGATGAGGAACGACGGCGTGCCGCCGATGCCGGCCGAGCGGGGCAGGAATCCGTTGGTGAAGCGACCGCCGGCGTCGGTCGAGGCCACCTCGCCCCGCGAGTTGACGGCCGTCGCGAACGGATCGACGCCGTAGTCGGCCGGGACGCGCGTGTCCCCGGCGGGGAAGCTCGTCCCGTCGCCTTGCGCCTTCGCGTACCCGACGTCGACATAGCCAGTGATCACCAGCGGCGAGGCCACCGGCGCGGGCGCGAGCGAGGCGCTGACCTCCTCGGGCTGCTCCTCCGGTTCGGGCGCCTCCGGCAGCTCGGAGGCGCCGGCCGACGCGGCGGCGAGCGGCAACGTGACGTCGAGCGCGGACGGGGGCGCCGGCTTGGCGGCCGCGGTGTCAGCGCGGCTGGGGCGCGGCACGCCGAGCAGGATCGCCGCCATCAGCGCGATGCTGCTCGGTAGCAGGCGGCGGCTCAACGCTTCACCGGCTTCTTGTTGTAGAACACCAGCGGACACGTCCCGGTGATCTCCGTGGCCAGCAGGTTCCGCGCGCCGAGGATCGCCTCGATGCGCGCCTGGCTGTCGAGCCACGTGCACCCAGTCGGGAAGTCGGGCTGATCGAAGCACTTCGCGTCCAGCGCCACGCGCCCCTGGTAGTCCAGCAGATCGACCCCGGCGGGATTGGTGGCGGGATGATCGGCGGCCGCGAACGCGCCGGCGCCCGCCGGCAACACCGCGAGGTAGACGCGCCAGAACGCCCCGAAGTGCGGCTGGGGCCAGCCGGTCGCGGCGTCCACGCCCACGTCGGCCGCGCGCCCGCTGAACAGCGGCCCCACCCCCGCGACCCGCCACGCCATCGGACACGGCCCGACGGCGCCCGTGGCGTCGGCCGCCACGAAGATGAAGAAAGGCAGCGCCTCGACGACGCCGTTCGCGTCCGCCGAGAAGACGTTCGGCCCGAGATCGAAGAGGCCGAGCTTCTCGCCGTTCAGCCACGCATCGCCGGCGGGGAGGTCGTCGAGCTCGGTCTTCCAGGTCGGCTCGACCGGATGCTGGCCGGGGGACGCGCCGAGGACGTTTGGGGGCCGCAGGGGACACGCATGCGGGACGAACGGGGCGATGGGCACCCCCGCGTCGCGCAGGGCGCGACTCGATCGGTAGTGGTCGACGTCGCTCTGCGGGCCGACCAGCGCGGTGCTGAGCTGCCAGAAGGGGCTGTAGAAGGTGCTGTCCGGGCCGACGTCGATGATCAGGGGCGAATTACGACCGTCGGGGTACGCCAGTCGATGGACGGGGTTCGCACTGTCGAGCTGCACGTAGCCCGGCTCCAGCCAGACCTGATCGTAGTCGATCCAGAGCTCGGTGGTAACGAACGCGGCAGGCGCCCCCTCGGCGAACGTCGGGACCACGTTGAGCGTGTCCGTTCCGTCGGGCTGCGTGGTGAGGATCGCCGACGCCGGCATTCCGGCGCCCAATGTAGGACCGGCGGCGACATTGCCGCCTTTTTGGAGGGCGGCCTGGATGTCGAACAACGTCCAAACCGCGTGCGCGACGTGGTGCCGTTCCCCGCACCCGAGCGTTGTGACGGTGAGTATCAAAAAAGCGCCCGGAAGGAGCCTCCGCACGGCGGCGCTCGTTGCGAAGGGCATGACTAATCTTACTCCTGCGTGTGCGTTCTGTGTCCAAATAAGCGTGGCCCGTCGCGCGAACCGTCCGAGGATTGCCGCCTGTTGGCCGATGCCCTCGCGCCATCCGAATAACTGGCGAATCATGGCGACCGTACGTCACAACTGTGGCTCGTTGGACCGCGGCGTTGCCGTTCGTTGCGCGCGTTCGTTGTCGCCTCGCGCGAAATGTTGTTGACGGGTTGGGCGCCCCCGAAATCGATTGCATCGGAGCGGCCAATGCGGTGCTTCCGCGC
>DATBHU010000204.1:0-1732 GCA_036557265.1 Polyangia bacterium | reverse complement strand
CATCTCGCGGCGATCGATCGGGAACGCGCCCGCGCGCACCGCCGCGACTGCGAACGTGCCCACGACCTCGTCCTTGACCAGCAGCGGCAGTACCAGCAGCGACTCGTAGTCCTTGATCCGCATCGGGTGCGAGAACACGGGCACGTCGCGCTCGCGCCAGTCGCCGCCCGCGGGCAGCGCCAGCTTGTTCTTGGCGACCATCGACGCGATCGACGACGGATCCTTGTGCGACGTGCCGAGCAGGTTGTCCGCCCCCTCGCCCACCACGCGCCGGATGGTGTGGCTGCCGCGCCGCGCTTCGTACGTCGCGATGCACGCGAAGTCGAACTCGCACACGCCGCGCGCGCCCGCGATGGCCGCCTCGTAGACCTCGTCCAGCGTCAGCGCCCGGTTCAGCGCCGCCGACGCGCTGTAGAAGCGCTCGTGCTCGTGCTTCGAGCGCTCCAGCGCCTGGAACACGCGCTCCGATTGCACGACGCGCACCACCTGCGCCGCGGCGCTGGTCACCAGCGCGGTCTCGCCCACCTCGAACTTGCGCGCGTCGGCGCGATCACCGACCAGGATGCCGCGCGCGGTCCGCCCCTCGACCACCGGGACGCCGACGAACGCGCCGACCTGGGCCGGCCCCGCGTAGTACGGCAGCAACGACAGCCGCGGCGCCTCCAGCATGAACGGCCGCATCTCTTTCAGGATGGCGCCCAGCACGCCCCCGCCCGCCGCGATCGCGCCCTCGGCGACGTGGGTCGAGTCGGTGCACAGCTCCTTGACCTTGAGGCGCTCGCCCGTCTCGTCCAGCCACAGCAGCGCGCAGGTCTGCAGCCCCAGCGACGTGCGCACCAGATCGAGGTTGTAGTAGAGCTGCTCGTGGATCGTCTGGATCGATCCCTGCGACAGCTTCTCTTGCTCCTCGGCGCGCGTGCGCACGCGGCTCTCGGCCGACAGCGCCGTCGAGATCAGCCGGAAGTCGCGCGCCTCCTCGCGCATCGCCTCCACCTCGTCGTCGACCAGGCGCCGGTGCTCGCGCCGCTGGCGCGCCACCTCGGCGTGCAGGAAGACCACGTTCAGCAGCGCGAACACGGCCACGAACGCCGCGTGCCCCGCGAACACGCCGGCCGCCTCGGGCGGGGCGGCGGGGCCGAAGCAGAGCACCGCCTCGAACCCGATCGCGGTGACCGCCAGCGGCAGCCCGACCACCAGGCGGTGGAACGTCACCAGGAAGCTGACCACCGCGTACACCAGCGGGTAGACCGTCGAGTTGACGCCGCCCGAGAACGCCAGCAGCAAGTAGACGGTGGTCAGCAGCAGCAGGCCCAGCTCGGCGTCGGACAGCGCCTCGCGCCGCGGCGTCCGCCGGCGCTCCGCCGTGCGCACGCGCGCCGCGATCTTGATGGCGAGCAGCCCGGTCAGCAGCGCCGCCGTGGCGACCCGGCGCAGATCGGCGCCCGGCGCGCGCAGGTCGGGGAACCACCCCCGCCACAGCAGCGCCAGCACCACGCCGCAGACGACGAAGGCCAGCGACGACCGCGTGAGGCGGCCCGTGTAGTAGCCGAAGCGCTCGCCGAACGTCCGGCTCTTCGCCTTCGCCGCCGCCTTCTTCGACTTCATCGGGGGCCGTCCGGCGCCGCGGGGGCGCCGCGCGGCGAGAGATCCACGACCACCTCGCCGGCGCGCACCCAGCCGAGCTCGTCGCGCGCGACGCGTTCGATGGCGGCCGGGTCGCCGCGCAGCGCCT
>DATBHU010000203.1:0-8641 GCA_036557265.1 Polyangia bacterium | reverse complement strand
GGGCGTGGCCCCGGCGGCGGTCCCCCGCGGAATCGCGATCAGCATGCGTCGGCGGGCGGTGGGCCCGGCGGCGGCGGTCCGGGCGGCGGTGGTCGCGGGCGCGGCGGAGGATTTGGCGGGCCCCGGCGCGATCGCGGCGGTGGTTTCGGCGGGGGCGGCGGGGGCGGCGGTCCGCGGCACGAAGGGCCGAAGCGCGACGCGAAGGGCTGGCCGGTCGCCGAGCCGGTCGCGGCCGACGCGATTCCGAGCGCACCAGCTCCCGCCTCTGCGCCGCCTCCCAAGTCCGACCACGACGACGCGAAGCCTCCCGGATCGAACGGGAAGTAGATCCGGCCCGCAAGGCCTGCGCGGCAGAAGGTGGTCATTCGACCACCCTGACCGGCGTGACGTTACCGAAACGTGTTTGACGATGCGCCGGCAAGCCGGCCATTCGTGGCGCGCCGATTGCTGTTCTGGCTGCCAAATCGAATCGCCTCGGACGAGCGATTCGGTTCGGGGTGGCTCATGCGCAAGCTCTGGGGGGCCGTGGGGCTGGGGATCTTCTCGTCGCTCGCCGTCGGATGCGGCGACGACATTCGCGCGTCCAGCAAGCTGTCGGGCGCGGGCGGCGCATCGGGCGTCGCCGGGGACGGTGCCGTGGGTGCCGGTCCTGGCACCGGGGGCGGCGCGGGCGCGGACGCCAGCCCCGGCATCGCCGGCGATGCGGCCGCGGGTGCCGGCGCGGGCGCGGGCGGCACAGCCGGCGCAGCCACCACGGGCGCGAGCGGCGCGAGCGGCGCGGGCGGGCCGACGACGCCGATCGCGCACGGCTGCTCCGACCTGTTCGATCCGGCGCGGCTCGTCGACTACGCCGTCGACATCAACGCCGACGAGTGGGCGAAGATCGACTACGAGTTCCGCAACGTCGAGGCGCTGAAGGCCGCCGGTCAGGACTACAAGGCCTACCACCCGGTGGTCTTCCACTACGGCGGTGAGACCGTGGCCGACGCGATGATCCGGCTCAAGGGCGATTCGTCCTGGCGCAACACGGTCCGCTACGACGGCGACAAGGCGAAGATGCAGTTCGTGATCTCCTTCGAGGAGGTCGACACCGCCGCCAAGTTTCACGGCGTCAGCAAGGTGGTGCTCGACATGCCCGACATCGACGACACCTTCATGCAGGAACGCCTCGCCTTCACGACGCTGGCCGACATGCTGTCGCTGCCGGCGCCCTGCGCGAACAGCGCGCGCCTGACCATCAACGGGCAGTACTACGGGCTCTACGTCAACGAAGAGAACGTCGGTCACGGTTACATCAAGCGCGTCTTCCCGGAGGCGCCCGACGGCGATCTGTTCGAGGGCGGCTACACACCGAAGACCAACGACCTGGCGCCGAACTGGCAGCGGCTGGACGCGTTCTGGGACGCGCACGACATCGTGGCGATGGCGGCGGTGGTCGACATCGACGCGTCGGTCACCGAGTGGGCCGCCGAGGCGTTGCTCAACGACGGCGACGGCTATTACGGCGGCGGCCACAACTTCTACATCTACGACTACCCGGGCCTCGGTTACCGCTGGCTGATCGACGACGCCGACGCGACGTTCGCGTGGCTGGGACGGAGCAACTATTCGCCGATCTACTGGTGGGCGGGGCGCGGCACCAAGCAGCAGCCGGGCCAGCACTACCTCCTCGTCATGGGCGACCCGGCGGCGCGGGCGAAGTACGTCGCGGCGCTGAGACGGCTGCTCGGGCTGTGGGACGTGGCGCGCGTGCAGGGGTGGATCGACGGGTTCGCGGCCCAGATCGCCGACGCGGTGGCGGCGGATCCGCACCTGCTGCCGACCGTCGCCGAGCACGACAAGGCGGTGGCGGCGATGCGCCAGGTGGTCGCCGACCGACCGGCCTACGTCGCGAAGTTCCTGGCCTGCGAGGACGGCAGCGGCGACGCCAGCGACGGCGACGGCGACGGGTTCGCCTGGTGCAACGACTGCGACGACGCCAACGCCGCCGCGCACCCGGGCGCCGTCGAGATCTGCGGCAACGGCGTCGACGACGACTGCAACGGCCTGGTGGACACGGACGACGGCTGCCCGATGTGACGTCAGCGGCCGGCGCCGACGCGATCCATGAACGCCCGAAGCGCCTCCCAGGCGGCGGTCGGGTTGGTGACCAGCGCGAGGTGGGGGCCGTCGATGTCGGCCACCTCCACCGAGGGGCGCGCGCGGCGGATCTCGTCGGCGCGGCTGGCGGGGATCACGCCGTCCGCGCGCGCGCGAAGGTAAAGGACAGGCACGGGGCAGGCGGCGAGAGCCTCGCTCGCGTCGATCGACAGCGCGGCGCGGGCGCGGCAGGCCAGCGCCTCCGTGCCCGCGAACGCGTGCGCCTCGGCGAGCAGCTGGCGCACCTCGCGCGTTCCGTAGCCGCCGAGCAGCGCCTTCGCGCGCGACGCCGCCGGGTAGAAGCGAAACAGCGCCGGCGTCGCCAGGCGGCGCGCCCAGCGCGGCAGCCAGGGCACCGGCGTCTTCACGAACGACGCCGCCAGGATCACGCCCTGCAGGTGGGGCGGGCGCTCGGCGGCGGTGAGCAGCGCGAGCGGCCCGGAGAACGACCATCCGAGCATGAAGAACGGCCGGTCGGCCGGCAGCTGCGCGCGGACGAGCGGGAGCAGATCGTCGTAGCCATTGTGCGTCCCGGGCGGGTAGCCGACGGCGATCGTCTCGGTGCCGGCTGGCGCGCCGGCCCGCAGCGGACCGAACAGCTTGTCGCCGCCGTCCATCCCGGGCAGCAGCACCAGCGTGCGGGTCGACATCGCCGGCCGATTCTAGCCGACGCTGTTACGCATCTTCGACGCTGCTACGCTTCGGTCATGACCCGGCGGGGATTCTTGTGGCTGTGTGGCGCTTCGACGGCCGGGATCTATCGCGCGAAGACCGGCCTCATCGACCTGCCACGGCAGTTGGTGCTGCAGATGGCCGGGACATGCTCGTTCTGCGACAAGGATCGACTCGAGGTGTTTGGCATTGCGGGCGTCGTTGGCAAGGAGGCCCGGATCTGCGACGAGTGCATCGGCCTCTCGCTCGACTTCTTCGACGAGAGAAGCGACGAGATGGAACGTCGGTGGCTCGATGACGTGGTCGAAAGGGTGGCGCCCAAGGTGCTTGCGTTCTTTGCTCAGCCTGGCGCGAAAGAAGAGCTCGAAGCCTATGCGCGCACGCAGCCCGCTCCAGAGCCATTCGTTCCTCAGGACTTTCATTGTTCGTTCTGTGATCGATCGCGTTGGGAGGGGATCAAGCTCGTCTCCGGCTTGGGTTGCCTGATCTGCGACGACTGCGCGATGGATGCGGCCGGGCTCCTCGCGGCGAGCGGCTCGCGATTGCTCGTCCGGGGCCGGTGTGCACGCATTGGCGCCGTCGGGTCCATCTTTCGCCTCAGTTGACCTCGGATCAGTGCCAAATCAAGTCGGCGCCGCGTCGGCGAGGCGCTCGATGCGCTCGAGCACTTGCTTGGCGGCGATGACGCGGGCGAAGACGTAGAGGGCGGCGGTGGGCGCCTCGTCGAGCACGGCCTCGCCGACGCGCAGGGCCTTGCTGACCGCGAACAGGATCCGGTGGGGGAGGCCGGCGCGCACCAGCTCGACGCGCCGCCAGACGGCCTCGCGGCTCCAGAAGCCGAGCAGCTCGAAGTGGACGCGCGCGCCGTCGCTGTCGCGCACGAACGTCAGATCGGGGACGCAGAGGCCGGCGCCGGGAAGATCGAGGACGGCCGGCGCGCGGTCGACGCGCCAGCCGCTCTCCAGGCGCTCGAATGCGGTGACGAACGCGGCGAGCTCGTCGGGCAGCGACGGGGCGGCGTCATCGGCGATCGACAGCGCGCCGCCGCCGATGCGAAACCGGAGCGGGCGGCGATCGTTGCCCCAGCGCACGTCCGCCTCGATCGCCCAGCGATCGCAGGCGGCGATCGCGGGCAGCGCCAGCCCGAGCTGCAGGCCGTAGCGCGTACCGCCCTGGAACAGGCTGAGCGGTCCGTCGAGGCCGATCGTGTAGCCCTGGGCTGTCGCCTCGATCGCGTGGGCGGAGGCGAGCTTTGCTTGCCGGACCCCGTCGCGGGGGGGCACGGGGTCCCTTTGAGGGTCCCCGCGTTCGATCGTCGCGAACAGACGCAGGAACTTGAGGGTGCGAAACAGCTGGCGGTAGGTGCCGGCGTCGCGCGCCCGCACGTGGGCGGTCACGCGCGTCGCGCGCAGCAGCACCGCCTGCGCCTCGGCCAGCTCGAAGCCGGCGGCGAGCGCGCCGGCGGGGCGGCCCGCGAACGCGCACAGGCGCTGGCGCGCCGGGCGATCCGCGTAGAGGCCGGCCTCGATCTCGGCGGCCGTGGTGGCGCGCTCGCCCGCCGCGGCCTCCAGCAGCGCCGCGCGATCGAAGCGCGCGCCCGGCGCCGCCGCCCGCCGGGCCGCGGCCGCGCGCCGGAAGACGTCGCGGCGCAACGCCGCGGCCGCCTCCGCGTCCGGCTCGTCGAAGGCGCAGCCGTCGTACACCAGCTTTTGCACCGCCGCGGTGAGGCGCCGATCCACGCCCGGGCCATCCTCGCCCGCGGCCGCGTCGTCGAGCGCGCCGTCCAGCGCGGCGCGGGTGGCGCCGAGGTGGGCGCGCGCGATCCCCGCGAACGCCGCCGCCAGCACCTCGATGCGCGCCCGCCGGTCGTCGTCGACCGGGATCAGGCGCAGCTCGTCGCCGCGCCGGCGCGCGCCCACCAGATCAGCGGTAAGCACTGTGGTCCCGTCGCCGCGCGCTGGTGAAGGTTTCGGTCGTCTGGGCGGTCACCAGTTCGTACAGCAGCGCGCGCTTGCCCTCGCGCGCGCGCAGCACCCGCCCGAGCCGCTGCACGTGCTCGCGCACCGACGCGCTCCCCGACACCACGATCGCGACCGCCGCCTCGGGGATGTCGACGCCCTCGTTCAGCACCTTCGACGTGACGACCGCGCCGTAGCCGCCGTCGGCGAGGCCGGCCAGGATCTCGCTGCGCTCGCGCACGCGCGTCTCGTGCGTGATGATCGGGACCAGGAAGCGCCGTGAGATCTCGTAGGCCGTCGCGTTGTCCTGCGTGAACAGCAGCGTCCGATCGTCGCGGTGGCGATCGAGCAGCAGCTCGACGTAGTCCAGCTTGGCCGGCGCCGCGAACGCGATGTCGCGCTGGCGCCGGTAGGCCGCCATGGCGCGCCGCCCGTCGTCGCTGCGCGCCGCGCGGATCACGAAGTCCGACCAGCCCGACGGACTGGACATGCGGATGCCGTTGCGCCCGAGGAAGTCGCGGTAGATCCCGCGCGCCTCGTCGTGCGCGCGCCGATCCTCCGGCCCCAGCTCGACGGTCAACCGGACCGTGTCGTAGGGCGCCAGGTAGCCGCCCGTCGCCGACAGATCGACGATGTCCTTGCGGTAGACGATCGGGCCGCACAGCCCGTCCAGATCGGTGTGGCGGCCGTCGGCGCGCTCGGGCGTGGCGGTCAGCCCCAGGCGGAACGGCGCCAGGCAGGCGCGCGCCGCCAGCGCATAGGCGGGCCCGGGCAGGTGGTGGCACTCGTCGAACACGACCAGCCCGAACCGATCGCCGAGGTGCTCCATGTGCAGGTGCGCCGAGTCGTAGGTCGACACGGTCAGCGAGCGGACGTCGTACTCGCCGCCGCCGATCACGCCGACCGGGACGCCGAACGTCGTCCGCAGCACGTCGTACCACTGGCGCACCAGGTCCAGCGTCGGCGCGATCACCAGCGTGCTGCGCCGCTTGTCGTCGATCGCCAGGCACGCCACCCAGGTCTTGCCGGCGCCGGTCGGCAGCACCACCACGCCGCGCCCCTGGCGCGCGCGCCAGGCGGTCAGCGCCTCGGCCTGGTAGGGGCGCGGCTCACGGTGGACGCGCGCGCCCAGCGCCAGCTCGCCGTAGCCGCGCGCGCGATCCTCGACGGCGCCGTCGCCGCCGCCGAACGCGCGGCGCACCGCCGCGTACGCCGACGCGGGCGCGCGGAAGCAGGCCGTGCGCGCGTCCCACAGGCACTCGGGCGGCGCCGGGGCGCCGGGCGGGAGGCCGGTGACTTCGATGGTGCCGCCTCGAAACGCAAGCGTGGGCAGGTGCGGCGGCCTCTCTCTCGGGGTCAGGTGGCGGCGCCGAAACGGAGCCGGAAGGCGTCGACGGTCTGCGCCGCGGCGCCCTCGACGCCCAGCGTACCCGCGTTGACGACGAGATCGTAGTGGTTCGGATCGCCGATGTCGGCGTCGTAGTGCTGGCGGTTGAACGCGACGCGCTCGCCGTCGATGCGCAGCACCTTGGCGCGCGCGTCCGCCTCGGACAAGCCGTCCCGCCCGACGATGCGCGCGACGCGCAGCTCGAGCGGCGCGATCACCCGCACGCGCAGGGTGATCTTGCCGTCCAGCAGGAAGTGCGCGCCGCGGCCGACGATGACGCCGCGCCCGTGGCGCGCCAGCGTCAGCACGACGTTCGACAGGTTGCGCAGGTAGTCGGTGGGGGCGAACACGCCGCGCTTGATCAGGCCGGCCACCCACTCGGCGATGCCGTCCTGCACGCGCTCGTCCAGCGATTCGACCACCTGCTGGCGGACGTGCGCCTGCTCGGCGATGTCGTTGATCAGCTCGTCCGAGTAGAAGCGGAAGCCGAGGCGCTCCGCCACCAGCCGGCCCGTCGCGGCGCCGCGCGCGCCGTACTGGCGCGAGACGCAGATGGTCGGGCGCGGGACGTTGCCCTCGACCCCCTTGCGCTCGCGGATCCGGCGCTCTTCCTGCCAGACGGCGATCTGCTGGTCCACGAAGTGATCGATGCTGCCGATCATGCTCCACCTCCTTCGCTTGCAGGACGAGCTGTCGACGCTAGCGACGCCACGCACGGTCGTCAAGCGTCGAGTAGGCTTGCGCCGTGGAACACCTGCTGCGGACGACCGCGTCGGCGACGCAGGCCAGCGACTGGGCGCTGGTCCTGACGGCTGCATCCATCACTCACCGCGTCGACGAGCGGGACGGCCACTTCCTGTTGGTGGTCGACGACGCGGACGTCGCCGCCGCGACGCAGGCGCTGGACGGCTTCGACGAGGAGGGCGCGCCGGAGCAGCAGCCGCCCGCGCCCGATCAGGGCTGGAGCCCGCTCGGGGTGTTGTGCGCCATCGGCTTCTTCGCGATGCTGCTGGTGACCGGCCCGCGCGATCACGCATCGGTCTGGTTCACGGCGGGCGCGGCGTCGGCCGAGCAGATCGTTCACGGCGCCTGGTGGCGGGCGGTCACGGCGCTGACGCTGCACGCCGATCTGTTTCACGTCGTCGGCAACGCCCTGTTGTCCCTGGTCGCCATCTCCGCCGTCGGGCGCTGGCTGGGCGGCGGCCTCGCGGCCATGCTGATCCTGACGTCGGCGACGGCCGCCAACCTGCTGACCGCGTTCCGCCATCGCACGAACTTCGAATCGGTCGGGGCGTCGACGGCGACGTTCGCGGCGCTCGGTCTCGTCGCCGGGCTGCAGGTCGCGCGCCGGCTGCGCCTGCGGACGCGCCCCGGCTACTTCTGGGTCCCGCTCGGCGCCGGCCTGGGGCTGTTCGCCATGCTGGGCGTCGCGGCCGGCTCCGACTACTGGGCCCACCTGTTCGGCCTCGGCTGCGGCGTCCTGTTCGGCGTCGGCTGGGCGGTCGCGCAGCTGACGCGCGGCTGGAAGGCGCCGCGTCCGCTCGTGCAGGCGCTGCTGGGTGGCGCGGCGCTGGCGATCGTCGTCGGCTGCTGGCTGCTCGCGTTCCGCCACCTGACCTGACGGATGACAGGCGGAACGCGAGAGCCTTTGGGTCGGATCAGCCGTTGGTCCCGCCGTCAGCCGCCCCGCCGGTGAAGAAGTAGTAGTCGGCGGAGTAGGGGACGCGGATGTCCATGCCGGCGGTGGTCGCGTCGCATCCGGACGGCGCGGCGCCGCCGGCGGTGTTCAGCCGCTGCACCCAGGTGACGTCGCTGAACACGCCCGTGCCCGTGTTCGACGTCGCTTGCAGCAGCAGCCACTGGACCGCGCCCGTCGCCGTCGAGTTCACCCCGGCGGTCTTGGCGCCGTTGACGACGCTGCTGTCGACGGTGGAGGTCCAGTTCGGTCCCAGCCCGTGCGTGCCGACCTGCGCGAAGCTCGAATCGTAGAGCACCGCGTCCGGCTGCTTGAGCACGTACGAGTAGGTCGTCGCGCCGCCGCCGCCCGCGCCCCCCGCGCCGCCGCCGCCGCCCGTGCCGCCCGCCGCGCTGGCGGTGCAGGTGTAGACCTGCACGCCGATGGCGTGGTCGTGGAGCTTCAGCGTCGCGCCGCTCGGCACCGCGATGGCCGCCGGCAGGTTCGCGGGCGGCGTCATCCACGCCGCCCCCGGTCCACCGCCCGTGTAGAAGTAGTAGTCGGCCGTGTAGCTGGCCCGGACCTCCATGCCGGCGGTCGTCGAATCGCAGCCCGTCGTCGGCGCCACGCCCCCGCTGGTGTTCACGCGCAGCACGTAGGTGACGTCGCTGAACACGCCCGTGCCGGTGTTCGACGTCGCGCGCAGCAGCAGCCACGGGATGGCGCCGGACGCGCCGTTCTCCTGATAGACCTTGGCGCCGTTGACGACGCTGCCGTCGACGGTGGAGGTCCAGTTCGGCCCCGCGCCGT
>DATBHU010000202.1:0-1916 GCA_036557265.1 Polyangia bacterium | reverse complement strand
CATGCTGGCGCTGGTCGTCGTCTGCGCGCCGCCCATGCTCTCCTCGGATCTCTACCGGCAAGCCGCCTACGGCCGCATGGTCGCCCATCACCATCTGAATCCGTACGCGACGCCCGTCAACGCCATCCCGCACGATCCGGCGTTCGCGCTCGCCAACCATCCCCACCTCACCACCCACTACGGCCCGGCGTACACCTTGCTCTCGGCGCTGCTCGCAGCCCTCGCGCCGTCGACGGCGCTCGGCCTCGCCGTCGCGTGGAAGGCGGCCGCGGCCTGCGGCGCGCTCGCCTGCGCGTTCATGGTGGCGCCGCTCGCGCGCGCGCTGGACGGCGCGGAATCGGACGGCCGCAACGCCCAGCTGTGGGTGGCGTGGAACCCGCTCCTGGTGATCGAATCGGCCGTCTCCGCTCACCCCGAGCCGATCATGATGTTCGCGGCGCTGGCGGGGATCCTCGTCTGGCAACGGGGGCGGCCGGCGCGCGGCGCGATCGTCCTGGTCGTCTCGACGCTGACCAAGTGGATCACGGGCCTGGTCCTGGTGTTCGCGATCGTCCGGGAGGCCGCGCAGGCGCGCCCCGCGACGGCCGGGCGCCGGCTGCGCGTGCTGCTGGCGCTGGGCGCCGCCGCCGGCCTGACGGCGGCGCTGCTCTACCTGCCCTTCATCAGAGGGCTGGCGGCCCGCGGCGGGATCAGCGATCTCGCGATGCGCGGATCGGCGACGGTGGGCAGCCGTCCGCTGAACCCGATGCCGCAGTGGGCGTCGCTGGCGGGCTTCGCCGTGCTGGTCCTCGCCGCGCTGCGGTTCGTCGCGCGCGGCGGCTGGCCGCGGCTGATCGCGACGGCGACCGCACTGACGCTGGTGTTCATCACGCTGGTCAACCCCTGGCCGTTTCCCTGGTATTTCCTGACGCCGTTCATTCTGGTGGCGACGCTGCCGCCGAGCGGCGCCGCCTTCTTCCTGCGCGCGCTGACCGCGGGGATCGCGGCGCTCAGCCTGCTGCTGATGTACACGCGGCTGATCCCGTGGCCGTAGCGCGCCTCAGCGCGCGGCGGGCGGCGCCGACAGCACGGCGTAGCGATCGTCGCGGTAGCGGGTGATCCAGCCGTCGCGCTCCAGCGCGGCGGTCGTCCCCGATCCGACGGGGAGGAACGCGCAGCGGATCCCCCAGCGCTCGAACAGCGGCCGGTAGAGCGCGCGGCCCCACTGCACGTCCAGCTGGGCCAGGATGTGCGACAGCGGAAACGGATCCTGCCGGCCGTCGACGAAGATCGGCCTTTCTGGGACGAACCACAGCAGGTAGCCCCCCTCGTCGTACTGGTTGTAGAGCGGGCCCGGGCAGGCGCGCACGGCGGCGATCGCGCCGTCGGCGATCGGGTGCCAGTCGAGCTCGCGGGCGGGCGCGCGGTACGACCGGAACAGCAGGCCGGCGGCGGCCAGCACCATGCCCGCGAGCACGACGACGTTGATGATCGGATGGCCGGCCGGCGCGGCGCGCGCGGACGCGGGCTCGGGCGACGCGGGCGCGGCCTGACCCGACCCGAGGCCGGCGCCGAGCAGATGGCTCGCGGCCGGGACGCCGAGCAGCACGAACGGGCCGACGTTCCGCAGCGCCGCGAACGCGAGCGGCAACAACGCGCACGCGCACGCGCACGTCACCCAGGCCGCCCACGACGACGCGGGCCCGTCGCGCAGCGCGCGCCGGCGCTTGATCAGGAGGAAGACGAACGCGGCGGCGACGATCCAGAAGCTGATCGCCAGCTGCTCGATCGAGAAGGCGGAGCGCCACTCCTCGATGTGAACGGCGCGGATCCGCCGCATCGAATCGGACAGGAACTCGAAGATGCCGGTGCCGAGCGGCGTCACCAGGCAGGCGAGCCCGGACAGCGGCAGCACCACCGCCAGCGCGCGCGCGCGC
>DATBHU010000201.1:0-5940 GCA_036557265.1 Polyangia bacterium | reverse complement strand
TCGCGGGCGCTGGCGAATACGGGGCCGCGCAGCACGCCTCCGGTCACGACGCAGCCGGTGTCGCTGGCCGAGACGCTGGCGCGCACGGCGGCCTCGCTGGCCGCGAGCGGCTTCACGGCCGCGGCGACCGATGAGGCGTCGCAGTACGCGCAGCGTGAGCGGCAGGCGCAGGACGTCCAGAACTTCAAGGGCGGGGCGATCTACGTCTACTTCGGCAGCGGCGTGGTGCTGGTGCTGGTGATCATCCTCCTCATTCTGATCCTGTAGCCGTGACCGGGCGCGCCGCGAGGATTGGCTTTGCGCTCGCGGCCGCGCTCGCGGCGCCCGCCTGCTACAGCGGGTCCGCGCACACCTTGCCGGCGGACAGCCTGACGGCGATGGCGCGCGACCCGTCCTGGCAGATCGTGGACGGCGTGCCGTTCATCCCGCAGCGCACGGCGCGGGACTGCGGGCCGGCGGCGCTGGCGATGGTGCTCGCGCACTTTCGCGTCCCCGCCGCCGCGTCCGAGCCGCCCGAATTCGCGGGCGGCGACGTGCGCGCCGGGGCGCTGCGCGACTTCGCGCGGGCGCGCGGCCTGGAGGCGTTCGTGGTGTCGGGGACGTTCACGGATCTGTTCGCGCAGGTGGGCCGTGGCCGGCCCGTGCTGGTCGGCCTCGCCAAGCCGATGGCGCTGACCGGCGGGCGCGCCCTGGCCCACTACGAGGTGATCATCGGCCTCAACCGGGAGAAGCGTCAGGTGCTATCGCTCGATCCCGCCGCCGGCTTGCGCGAAAATGCCTTCGAAGGTTTCGCGCGCGAATGGGCCCCGACGCACCAGGTGACGATCGTGATCTTTCCGCGCGCGGGCGCGGCGCCGCCCGCGCCCGTGGCGTCGTCGTCTGCCTCGCGCTGATCGGGGCGGGCTGCGGCCGGCCGATCATCTTCTCGGCGGACGCCATCGCCGCGTCGGCGCCGCTGGCGGGCGCGCCCCGCGGCTTCTTCCTGGGGGCCGCCACGTCGGCCCACCAGATCGAGGGCGGCACGCACAACGACTGGACCGACTGGGAGAAGGGCTTCTATCCGGACGGGACGCCGCACGTGGCGGGCGGCGCCAGCGCGGCGCGCATCGCCGACTCGTGGAACCTGTGGAGGTCGGACCTGGCGGCGCTGCAGCTGATCGGCGCCAACGCCTACCGACTCGGCATCGAGTGGAGCCGGCTCGAACCGGCGCCCGGCGCCTGGGACGCCGCCGCCGCCGCCCGCTACCGCGAGATGTTCGTCGGGCTGCGCGCCGCCGGCATCACGCCGATCGTCACGCTCTACCATTTCACGCTGCCCCCCTGGGTGGCCGCGCGCGGCGGCTGGGAGTGGGACGGCGCGCCCGCGGCGCTGGCGGCGTTCGCGGCGCGGGCGGGCGCCGCGTTCGGCGACGTCGTCGACTGGTGGTGCACCATCAACGAGCCGAACGTGCTGGTCGCCAAGAGCTACCTGGCGGCGCAGTGGCCGCCGGGCGTGCGCGATCCGCGCCGCGCGGCGCTGGTGCTGGCGGCGCTGATGCGCGCCCACGGCCTCGCGACCCGCGCGCTGCGCGACAGCGATCGCGCCGACGCCGACGGCGACGGCCACGCGACGCGCATCGGGATCGCGCAAAACCTGCGCCTGTTCGATCCCTATTCGGCGCGGCCCGTCGACGGCATCGTCGCCGGCGCCGCCGACTGGTTCTACGACGAGTCGTTCCTGGACGCGGTGACGCTGGGGCGGGTCCGCGTGGTGCTGCCCGGCGTGATCGACATCGACGAGCCGTTCCCGGAGCTGGCGGGCAGCTTCGACTACCTCGGCGTCAACTACTACACGCGCGATCTGATCGTCGGGAGGCTCGACCGCGCCCACCCCTACGACGCCGCCGCGGCGCCCGGCCGCCCGCGCAACGACCTCGGCTGGGAGATCTATCCCGAGGGGCTCTATCGCCTGCTCGTCCGCTACGCGCGCCGCGGCTGGCCGCTGTTCGTCACCGAGAACGGCGTCGCCGACGGGCGCGACGCGCAGCGCGCCGACTTCCTGCGCGCCCACCTCTACGCCGTCGATCGGGCCCGCGCCGACGGCATCGACGTGATCGGCTACCTGCACTGGTCATTGATCGACAACTTCGAGTGGTCGCACGGCACGCGCGGCCGCTTCGGTCTGTTCACCATCGACTTCGACGATCCGGCGCTGACCCGCCGTCCCACCGCGGCGGTGGCGGTGTTCCAGCAGGCCGCCCGCAACCTCGGCACGCTCCGGTGAGCGCGCGCGCCGCTACGGCTGCGGGATGTCGCCGGGCGACTTGAGCAGGTCCGGATCGGGCGCGTAGGGGCTCAGGTCGCCGTCGTCGAGCGCGCGCAGGAACTCGACCAGGTCGGACAGCTCGGCGTCGCTCAGCATCAGCGGCGCGATGGCGGGATCCTTCTCGCCCACGTAGCTGCCGGTCGCGCCCCCGAAGTTGTAGTGGTTCACGACGTCCCACAGCGTCTGGTAGGCGCCGTCGTGCATGTAGGGCGCCGTCTTGTTGACGTTGCGCAGGGACGGCGTCTTGAACTGTCCGGTCAGCCGCGCCCGGGTGGTGTCGTCGAGCGGCGTCTGCAGATCGAGGTACGCCGTGCCGGTCGTGTCGTCGCTGAACAGGCTGCGCCGGTTGAACTCGTCGCCGGTCACGGCGTCGGCGCCGCTCGCGCGCCCGACGTCCATCGCCGGCACGTACTCGCCGATCTGGGGGGCGCCGATGTTGTGGAACGAATAGTCCGTGAACATCGGGCCGCGGTGACACTCGGCGCAGCCGGCGTGGCCGACGAACAGCCGCGCGCCGCGGATGGCGGCGTCGGACATCGGGTTCCCCTTGGGGTCCGCCATGAAGGCCTCGAACGGCGACGGGTTGAAGTTGTTGCTCACCAGCTGCCGCTCGTACGCGGCGATCGCCTTGCCGAAGTTCGCGTAGACGCGGTTGACGATCTCCTTGTCCGCGGCAGGCATGTTGTCGTAGTTGCCGCCGTCGCCCGGCTTCCCGGTCGGCTTGAAGCGGGTGGTGTCGGCCAGCTCGGCGGGCAACGGGTAGTTGCCGCCGAAGGCGGCGTCGTACGCGTCGTGGTACCTGTCGAAGATCCGGCGCACGACGGCCAGCCGGCTGCTGTTGCATTCGACCGGCCCTTCGGGCGGACCGAGCGCCTGACCCCACAGCGAATCGACGCGCCCGTCCCAGAACTGCCAGACCGGCGAGTACGCGGCGTTGATCACCGACGGCGCGTTGCGGGTGGTGTAGCTCGCGCCCAGGCTGGTCGCGCTCGGCATCGAGCGGCGATCCACGCCGGCGGTCATCGGGTTGTGGCACGACGCGCAGCCGACCTTGCCGGGCTCGCCGGCCACGCCGAGCGCGCCGTTCTCGCCCGCGGCGACGTTGTAGGGCGCCTGCAGCGCGCCGGAGAAGTAGGTGTCGAAGAAGAAATGCTTGCCGAGCTGGACCGCCATCATGTCGTCGCCGGCGGCGTTCGACGTGTCGAGCGGCAGCTGCGCGGGCAGCGTGAACGTGCGCAGCTGGTCCATCTCGACGTCGGACAGCGGCCCTTCCTGGCTGCACGCCAGCCCCGACGCCAACGCGGAGGTGATGGCGAGGGCCAACAATGCGGCTCCACGCAGCGACTCACGAAGCAACTGCTGCACCCGATCCTGCATCGGCGCTACGGCGGATCACTGTATCGCGAAAACCGATAACCACAGCACGGAAGCAGGCAGCCGAACATCGCCGCGACGAGCAGCGGTTTTTCGCCGCTCGCTGCCGCTCGCCGTTGCTCGCCGTCGCTCATCCTTCCGCGCGTGGCCGCCACCGGCGCGCCCGGATCGCATCTAACCCGTTGCTATTACACGCATAACGCCATCAGGGCGCGTCACGCTGGGAGCGGCCCGGGCGGCGGCTTGCCGCCAGGCTCTGCCGTTTTCCGCTTGTGATTTGCGCCGCTTGCCGGCTGATAATGACCGCCCTGGGGCATGCGGAGAGCACACAAGGCGTCGCGACCCTGTAGTCGTCCCTACGTCTTCCGATGTCGTGAGATACAGGTGCTGACCCCGGTGGCGTCGAGAAGGATCCTGCTCTGTACCGTGCTGCTGGCGGCGATAACCGGAATCCCCGGTCGCGTGCGCGCGCAAGGTCCGGCGGCGGACGAAGGTGAAGAAGACAACGACGTCTCGTCCGGGATCGTGCTCGACACGGCGACGTTCGAGCAGCGGCTCGCGCAGTCCGAGGCGCTGGTTCGCAACAACCAGCAGACCTTGCAGCTGGGCGGCTACGTCGACTTCGGCTTCTTCGTGCCGCAGGGGAACGGCTCCGGCTACGTCGAGGACTTCGGGCACACCTTCTTTCCGCGCTACGCGGGGCAGTTCGGCTGGGTGTTCCTGGGCGACATCCTGGCGCCCGCCGTCAACTCGCGCGGCGAGGTCGCCGATCTCGGCACCGCGCCCGGCGTCACCCGCTTCGACAGCATCAACTCGCGCGGCGCGCCCGGGTTCATCGTCAACGAGGTGAACCTTCAGCTGCGCTCGGCGCTGACGCCGACGGCGCTGGTGTCGGCCAGCGTCAACTTCACGCCGCGCACGGGGAGCGACTTCGCGCTCGGCGATTCGTTCGACGTCGACATCGCCCAGGTCGAGTGGCTGCCGACCGACTCGCAGCGCACGTCGATCTTCGTCGGCAAGATGGACTCGGTGTTCGGCATCGAATACCGGGACCGCAAATCCGACAAGCGCTTCGGCATCACGCCCTCGCTGATCTCGCGCTACACGACCGGCACGGCGCTGGGCCTGAAGCTGCGCACGAAGTTCGGCTCCGGCGACTGGCTGGTGGTGGCGGCCGCGCTCACCAACGGCTCGAACACCACCGAGCAGTTCCACTTCTACGACGAGATCGACAGCAACGCGGGCAAGACCATGAGCGGCCGCATCGCCATCCGCCTGCCGCTCTCGCTCGAGATCGGCGCCTCGGGCAGCGCCGGGCCGCAGGACCGCGCCACCGACACGAACTTCTGGATGTGGTTCTACGGCTTCGATCTGATGGCGCACTGGGGCCGCGTCGACCTCAAGGGGCAATGGATGAAGGGCCACGCCGCCGGCGAGGCGTCGCAGAACGTCTACGGCCTGGACCTGCACCAGGGCGGCTACCTCGAGATGGACGCGATGCTCACCTCGAGCTTCGGGCTGCTCGGGCGCGGGGAATTTCGCGACGCGTTCGTCTGGTTGTCCAACCAGCGCGCCTACCTGACCAAGTCGTGGCGCGCGACGGTCGGGCTGCGGTGGGTGCTGACCACGCGGGCCGTGCTGAAGGCCGAGTACCTGCGCAACGGCGAGTATGGTGGTATCCCCGCCGTGAAGAACGATGTGCTCACCAGCAGCCTCGTGATGGGGTTTTGACGCAATGACGATGCATGGACCAAAATCGCAAACCGCAGGGGGACAGATCGCGATGCCGAGGCTTTCGCGTGTGCGCAGGATGAGTGCATTCGGCTGGACCGTTCTTTGCGCGGCGGCGCTCGCGCCCGCGCCGGTGGTGGCCGCGCCCGCGGAAGCTGCGGACGTGACGCGCCTGCAGGGCGAGGTCGAGCGTCTCAAGCAAGAGCTCGCCGATCAGCGGCAGCTGATCTTGCAGCTGATGCAGTCCGAACAGCAGCGCTACGACGTCGTGCTCCGGTTCCTGCGCGCGGGCGGCGCGGCGGGCGGCGGCGACGTGTCGGCGCTGCCGCCGCCGCCCTCACCGTCCACCATGTCGATGTCGCCCAAGAGCGGCGCCGGCGGCGGCGACTCGGGCAAGGAGAGCGGCGGCGGCTCGGGGCGCGAGGCGGCCACGGTCAGCGGTCGCGTGCGCACCAGCAGCGGCCAGATCGGCGAGGCCTACGTCTACGTCGACGGGCTGCGCTCCAGCGCGCGCGGCCACACCGTGGAGA
>DATBHU010000200.1:0-15637 GCA_036557265.1 Polyangia bacterium | reverse complement strand
CGACGTCGTTGGCGTTGCCCGCGCCGAGCAGGCACAGCCGGCCCCGTCCCGACGCGGGCGCGCGTTCGATGATCTCGCGCGTCAGCCGCGCGCGGTGCTGCGCGTACGAGCCCTCGTGCCCGATGGCGCTCTTGTTGGATTCGATCTGCTCGGCGACAGCCTGCGTGAGCGGTATCTGCCTAGCAATGGTCGAGTGCGGCGAACTCATTCGTGCAGCCGGAGTCGGCGCAGAGGTCCGCCTGCGCCTTCTCGCAATCGTAATACTTCTTGAGGGCGGTTTGACAGCTCGCAGATGCGCCCCGAAGCGGCTCGCACTCCATTGTCTTACACGTGGAGACGTCCGTGTACATGCCCGGCTGCGGAGGCGTGGCGCAGGCCGCGGCGATCACGGCGGTGCACCAGGCATTGCAGGACACCTGGGTATCCGCCGAATCCCCGGTCGAGGTGTTCTCACAGCCCAGCACCGCGAGCGAGAGCATCAGCCCCAGTACGCCAAGTCGTTTCACGCGCTGCCTCCTTCTATCGATCATCGCTGACATATGTCTGACGCTCCGGCTTACCAGTGGTAGGTGACGCCGCCGTTGACGAAGTTCAGGACCTGCGTCTCGCCTCGCAGCTTGCCGCCGCCCGCGAGCGGCGCGCCGTACCAGCCGGCCGCGAAGTTGAAGTAGTCGAGGCCGAGCACGATGCTGTCGGTCGCGTGGTAGTAGACCGCGCCCGAGACGCCGCGCTGGTAGTGGATCACGCTCAGCGTGGTGTCTGTCTTGTCGAAGGTGGTCTGGTTGACGAGGCTGAGGCCGAACCCGCCCGACACCAGCAGCTTGCCGAAGGCGAGGCCGCCCTGGCCGTAGAAGCCGCTGAACATGCGCAGCTCCTTGTTCGGACCTCCGTCCTCGGTGGCCGAGGAGCGCTGGAGCGCATAGAAGAGGCCCAGGCCCTTGCCGCTGAACCCGGAGACGCCGAGGCGCACCGGGCCGAGCTCGGCGCGGATTCCGCCGGACGCGCCCCAGATGGCCGTCGAGATCTTGCTGGCGTTGCCGGCCGCGTCCGTCCCGATGCGCGAGATCGGTTGATAGAGGCCCTCGACGCCGACCTTGATCTTGCCCAGTCCAGGCAGCGGCTGCTCGAACGTCACCGAGCCCTCGGGGCGAGGGATGCTCGAGTGCGACCAGTCGTCTGCCGACGACGAGAACACGACCGGGTCGAAGAGGCCGACGTGAAGCTGCAAGCCCGCGACGGTGGGCGTCGCGTAGCCGACGTTGGCGCCGTAGCCGGGGAAGATCGAGCCCGTGCCGATGTGACCGCAGGCGGGGCCGAGCGCGTCGGTGCAGGGCAGGCCGACGCCGTAGCCGTGTCCGTACGCGGTGTCGATCTCCCACGACGTGCGGCCCAGCCAGCCGAGGGTCCGGCCGACGGTGAGCGTCCCCGCCGGACCGGTCACGTTGAAGTACCCCTCGCGCGCTTCGGCGTTGATGGGCGCCCACTTGTCGTAGCCGAGCGATTCGACAGTCGACCAGATCGAGATGTAGCCCTTGACGGTGGTGTTCTCGCTGATCTTGCGCGCGACGCCGAAGCCCATGATGTTGCCGTACATGCCGCTGCGCACGCGGATGGCGAGATAGCGGTTGTTCGCGTCCTGCTGGCCGTAGTTTCCCGGCCAGCCGACGTCGGCCCGGCCGTTGCCCGGCCCCGGCGCGCCGGCGCCCATGACGGTGTGCAAGGTGAAGCCCGGGTGCACGGGCAGGCCGTTCGGATCGCGCGCCGTCGGTCCCGGCGTCGGGTAGGGGAACGCGTCGCCGAAGCCGGCGCTCACGAACGAGTTGACCCGCCCGTCGAACGTGAACGTCCAGCCGTCTTTTTCGGCCAGCTCCACCTCCGCGCGGGCGTGACGGCTCCAAGCCATGCAGGCAGCGAGGCAGAGCCCGACGCGAACGCCGTTCGACCTTTTCAATTTGTTCAGGATGTTCACGCGATCACCTCGGTGTGTTTGCGTCGGGGCCTACCAGTGAAACGTCGCGCCCAGGTTGAACAGGTGGACCGTCTGCTTCTCGCCGGGAAGCAGCGCCGGGCCCGCCGCGGGGACGAGCATGCCGCTGGCATCGGTGGTGTAGTTGGGCGCGCCCCACCAATCGGTGCGGAAGAGGAAGTAGTCGAACCCCAGCACCAGGTTCTCGGTCAGCCGGTGATAGAACGCCGCCGAGATGCCGGACTGGTACTTGAGGTTGCTGGTGAACGGATCGGCGCGGTCGGCCGGCAGCAGGTCGTCCTTGACGCGGCCGGCGCCGAACGAGAGCTGCTCGCCGCCAAAGACGAGCGCCATCTGCGCGTAGAGGCCGGTGAAGTAGCGGAAGTCGCGCGTGACGGAGTTGAACGTCGACGACGCGTTCTGGAGCGCGACGTACGTACCGAGGCCCTTGCCGCGGAAGGCCGCCGCGCCGAGGCGGAGCGGTCCCCACTCGAGGCGCGCGCCGCCCGCGACGCCCCACACGCGGTCGTCCGCGTGGGGCACGCTGCCGACGAGGGCCTGCTGGATCTGGCCCATGTACTGGTACATCCCCTCGGCCTGCACCTTGATCCAGAGGTCCTGCATCAGGCGCCGCTCGAACCAGATCGCGCCTTCGGGCCGCGGATAGGGGACGCGCTCCCAGGCGCCGAGCAGACGCACCGGATCGTAGAGGCCCGCCTTGACGCGAAGGCCGCCGATCGACGGCGTCGTATAGGTGAAGCCGCCGGCGAAGCCCGGGCCGAGCGCGCCGGTGCCGATATGACCGCAGGTCGGGTAGTAGATCTCGAGGCAGGGGAGGCCGACGCCGAAGTTGTGGCCGTAGGTGAAGTCGATCTCGGTCGACATGCCGCCCAGGATCCCCGACTGCCGTCCGCCCACGAACGAGCCCCACAGCCCCTCGATCGCCACCCAGCCTTCGCGCACGTCGAAGCCCTTCGACGTGGCGTTGCCGGCGTCGTTGGCGCGGTCGCGCGCGTAGGTCTCTGACGTGCCCCACAACGAGACGTAGCTCTTGACGGAGGTCCACTCCGTCACCTGCCGCTTCATCCCGAAGGCGATGATGCTGCCGAGGAAGCCGCTGCGGACGCGCGTCCCGAGGAACTTCCCCTTGTAGCCCTGGTCGTTCGGGAACCCGGCGGTGAAGTACTGACCGCCGCTGCCGATCAGGCTGTGCGTGGGCCCCGGGCTGCCGTCCGCGCCCACGTTCGGGTTCGGGTTCGGGTTCGGGAAGTCGTCGCCGGTGCCGAGCGACAGGAACGAGTTGATGCGACCGTCGGTGAAGAAGGTCCAGCCGTCGTGCTCGAGCAGCGTGAGATCCGCCGAGGCGCGCTGCGAGGTGAGCACGAGCGCGCCGAGCGTGACGCCGAACAGGACTCCGCGGCGTATGACGGAGCTTGCAGTTCTCACGTGTTCACCTCGCGGCTCGGAGCATGTGGATGTCACGCCCGCCAAAAGCCGCCGGCGAGCACAGGGAGAGTAGATCAGGACTGACCCCGACGACCTATTCTTTGCGCACGTATGCGCTCAGGGTCGTCGGGGCGGTCGGCAAGGGGGGGCTAGTTCGCGGTGACGCTCTTGACGGTCAAGACGATCCACTGGCCGTTGTACGGCTTCGTGAAGTCGAAGGTCGAGTTCTTGCTGACCGACGACGCCTCGACGTTGTTGAGGGTGATCGGCGCGGCGCAGGTGTTGCCGTCGTTCTGCGTCGGGCCGCAGTTCTTGATCATGCTGCAGTTCGAGTCGGCGGCGACCAGCTGAATCTTCGCCGTCCCTTTCACCGTCAGCGCGCCCGCCGTGCCAGCCGCCGGCGTCGTGTAGTCGATGCCGTAGCTGGTGTGGTTCTCGACGCCCGGCGGATCTATCGAGTTGAGGAAGTAGTCGGTGTGCGCCGTCGAGCCCGGGTTGGTCACGCGCAGCATGTACACGTTGTAGGCGTTGTTGGTGCCGGGCGTCGGGTTGGTCGTGCCGGTCGGGTAGCGCCAGCCGTTCAGCGTCGGCGACGAGCCCGACGAGTTGACGTCCGTGCCGCCGTTGTAGTTCTTCGACTCGACCTCGCCCTGGATGTGCAGCACGATGGTGTACGTCGTGTTCGGATCACCGCCGAGGGTGATCGTCTTGTTGGTCGTGAGCACGCCGCTCAGCGCGGGGTCGGCGGTGTTCGCGCCCGGGCAGCCGCCGTTGACCGTCGCGCAGACGGCCGCCTGCGTGTCGCGCAGGCAGGGGCCGAGCAGCATCGCGCCGTCGATCGGGGTGGCCACCTCCATCGGGTTGCCGCCGGTGCCGGTCGTGCCGCCGCGGCTGCTGCCGCCGGCGCCGGCCGTGCCGCCGGTGCCCGCCGTGCCGCCGTTGCCGCCGCGCGGGTTGCCGGCCGTGCCGCCGTTGCCGCCGCGCGGGTTGCCGCCCGTGCCGGCCGTGCTGCTGTTGCCGCCGCGGCCGCCCTGCGGGTTGCCGCCGGCGCCCTGCGGGTTGCCGCCAGCGCCCTGCGGGTTGCCGCCGCTGCCGTCGCCGCCGGTCCCCTGCGGGTTGCCGCCAGTGCCCGTCGCGTCGCCGCCGGTGCCCTGGGTGCTGCCGCCGGTGCCCTGACCGTCGCCGCCGGTGCCCTGGGTGGTGCCGCCGGTGCCGAGCGTGCCGGCTGTCCCCTGCGTGTTGCCGGTGCCACCGACTCCGGGTCCGCTCCCGCCCGTTCCGGGGTTGCCGCCGCCGCCCGAATCGGACGGTAGACAGCCGATGTACGCGGCCGACATGACCATGAGCCCAAGAGACAGGAGAACGACGCGCTTCATTTTGAAACTCCTCCGCACAGGGACCAGTTTGGGGACGCCGGCTTCCCGGCAATTTCAGGCACACAGCTCCGCGACCTCGCATAAGTGACGACAGGACCTACACGTAGCTCAAAAAAGTAAACGCTCTAAACAAAATAACGAAATTAGGTAGTTATGCGAACAAATCGCCCGTTTCCTGTATGTCCGGCGGGCGAACAATCTGTAGGTGCCGCACGCCGGAAGGGCGCACGATCCATTTCCGGATCCTTTGTCCGGAGCGCGCCGAAGTTGTTGAAGGATCCGCGCGGGTCGCGCGGCTGGGCTCGCGTCAGCTTCGTGGCGCGGGCCGGCTGACCTTCATCAGTAAAAGAGGAGCGGCCACCAGTTCTTCATCGGCGCGCCGTCCGCGCCGTGGGCGTGGTTGCCGTAGCCCGGGATGCTCTGCCGCCAGTAGACCTGCCAGCCGCCGCCGCAGTCCGGGAACATCTGGTCGAGCGCCGCGACCGTCGCCGCCGTGTACGGTTCGTAGGCGTCCCCGCCGTTCGCGCCGTCGCCGAGGCCGAAGTGCGCGCAGCGCGAGTCGACCGGCGTCGTGTTGACCATGTCGCCGTAGGCGCGCGCGTTGGGCGGAAAGGTCGTGCTGCCGCAGCCCTGCTGGAACGGCGAGATGCTCCACGGCGTTCCGTTCGAATAGCTGCCGCGCGCGCTCTCGGCGGTCGGGTACTCCACGCACGGCGTGCCGTCCTTGACGCAGATGTCCGCCCAGCTGTCGAAGTCGACCGCGAAGCGCTGCTTGAAGTCCTGGTTCAGGAACGCGAGCGCGTCGGCGCGCAGCGACGGCAGCGCGGCCCACATCGCCTCGATCTCCCAGCCGCGCACCTCGAGATCGCAGCCGGGCCCGCGCGCGGCGTCGAGGTGGGCGAGGCGGACGGTGACGCTGCAGACGATGTCGTCGAGGATCCCGTTGCCGCCCCCCGCGCTGGGGACGAAGCTGTCGGGGACGGCGGTCTCGGTGGCGTCGTAGCTCTGCTTGCGCTCGAGGCTGAGCGGCGCCCGGCGCACGCCCGCCTCGCCGTCCTGGATCCAGACCTCGTTGACGAGCCCCTTCTCGAACAGCTCGCACAGCGACAGCGCGCGCGTCGGCGTCGCCGGATCTGGAAAGCCGTACATGTCCGCGAACTGCGACGAGAACAGCGCCAGCGGATCGAACTCGCCCGTCGGCGCCGTCGGCAGCAGCGTGCTCGACGGGTTCGGCCAGCCGGCCGGCGGCGTCGGATCGGTCAGGTCGACGACCTTGGCGATCTGGTACTTGAGGAAGGCGGGCGCGGCGGCGTCGGCGTAGGCGTGGTAGCGCGACCCCTCCGTGATCGCGGCGATCTGGCGGGTGGCGGTCGCGCGCGCGCTGTCGACGGTGACGCCGTTCTGGAAGTTCAGCACCAGCACGCGCGGCTGCATCTCGGTGATGACGCCGCGGTGGGTGACCAGCCAGGGGTCGGAGTTCGCGCCGTGCGAGGTGGTCGGCCACGGGCTGGGCGCGCAGTCGGGGAGGCTGGGGTTCGTCGCGCAGTCCTCCGACGAGCGGACGGCGTCGACGACGCGCTTGCACCCGGAGGTGCCGGCGGCCGCGAACGCGACCGCCGCGACGATGACGACAGTAGATGGACGACCGGCGCGCATGGCTCGCCGGATAAGGCTACCCCGAGGCGCGCGCCCGGCTCATCAAATAGGCCGGGCCGGGCGCCGGAGGCCGGGGATCAGGGGACGGTGACGCCGAAGTCCTTGGTCTCGAGGCCGACGCCGCCGCGCCAGATCTCGAAGCCGGCGAACACGTTGGTCAGGTACCAGGTGGAAGTCAGGCACTTGGTCGTGCCCGAGCAGTTGCGCGTGATCGCGTCCTGGATGAAGTCGCCCAGGCTGAAAGTCCACGAGGTGAAGTTCTGCTGCGCGACGTACGAGACGACCGGCTTGCCGTTGTTCTGCCCGTACCAGACGTTGAACTGCTTGCCGCCGATGGTGGGGCTGCCGTTGGGGACGGTCGTGCCGATCGGCTGGTTGTCCGACGGCTTGTAGAACCAGACCATCAGGTAGCCGCCGCTCGGCCCCGACGCCGTCGGATCGCCGCCCGAGCCGGTGCTGAACCAGACGTCGTAGGCGGCGTTGTAGCTGCCGCTGGCGCCGTTGTCGGCCCAGGTCCAGCTGGTCGAGACGCTACCCGCGGGGATCTGGCTGATGGCGCGCGGCAGGCCGCTCCCCGTGGTGCTGCGGCTGTTGTAGGCGCCGGTCCAGATTGACGGGTAGCCCTCCGGCGTTGTCGAGCCGGTTCCGCTCTGCGCCGTCACCTTGAACTTCGCCCCCGGCCCGAACGTCAGCGTCTGGCCCGAGAACGGGTTCTGGCCCCAGGCGTTGTTCTGGACGATGTAGTCCTTCGGGCACATCACGTGCGCGTCGCCGTACTGCTGCGTGATGGTTCCGCTTCCGCTCGGGGAAGCGCAGCTGCTCGTGCCGCCGCCCGAGCCGCCGGTGCCGGTGCCGCCGCTGACCATGGGCTGGACGCTGGTGACCTTGAGATCGAATTTTCCGACCGTCGTGCTCGTGCTGCCCGCCGAGACCTGGATCTGCATGTCGACGGGCGTCCCGTCCCCGGCGCCCTTGGTGCAGGTCCCGGCCGTCACCGCCCAGCTCGGGCAGGTGACGTCGGCGAAGCAGACCATCCCCGACCAGCCGTCCGTGAACGCCGGGATCTCGGTGAACGGCGCGACCGCGCCCGACGGCGGGCTCGCGCTCTGGGTGAACCCGATGCGGACCACGTTGTTGCCGCTGCCGCCCGTCATCGTGATCTTGAAGCACTTTGCGGGGCCGGTGTAGACGCTCTTGGTCGGATTGGCGCCGCCCGACGAAGACAGCTCCATGCCGAGGCCGCAGCCCCACTTCGCGAACGTCGTGTCGAGGACCGTGGTGCCGCCCATGTTGCAGCTGCCCGTGGTGCACGGATTCCCGGCCGCCGTCGTGCACGACGAGCCGTCGCCGTAGCTGTACCAGGCGCCCTGGAGCATGATCGGCGTCGTCAGATCGCAGTTCCAGCCGCCCGAATTGACGAGCTCGTTCGCGTTCGGGACGCAGGCGGGGCCGGTGCCGCCCGTGCCGGTGGTCGCGCTGCCGCCGCTGCCGGTGGTGCCGCCCGTACCGGTGGTGTTCCCGGTGCCGGTGCTGTTCCCCGTGCCGGTGCCGGTCGTGTTGCCGGTGCCGGTGCCGCTGTCACCGGCGGTGCCCGAGCCGGTCGTGTTGCCGGTGCCGCTCGAGCCGGCGGTGCCGGGGTCAGCCGTTTGCGGCTTGGCGCAGCCGAACGACCAGAGCGCGACGGCCGAAGCCAGGACAGTGACGGAGAATGAGCGACGCATGGGGCCTCCTAAGTGACGGCAAGCTAAACCGCCCGGAGAGGGTACCACGACCGTCGCGACCGCGGGCGCCGAACAGCGTGACGCGCCGCTTGGTGGGAGGCGGCGCGGTCCCAGATTTGGAGGCGGGGAGGGGGGCCATGAAAAATCCGCTCAGCCACTTCGAGATCTACGCGGACAACCCGGACGCGCTCGCGCGTTTTTACACCAGCCTGTTCGACTGGAAGGTCGAGGAGATGCCCGGCAACGACAGCTACCGGCTCGTGCAGACGGTGGACGTCGACGACCGGCGGACGGCCAAGCAGGCCGGCGGCATCAACGGCGGGATCATGAAGCGCCCTGACGCCAAGGCGCCGCCCATCATCAATTACGTGTCGGTCGAATCGCTCGACGGCGCGCTGGAGCGCGCGGGCGCGCTCGGCGCGAAGGTGACAAAGGAGAAGCAGCCCGTGCCGGGGATGGGGTGGTTCGCCATCCTGTCGGATCCGGAGGGCAATCCGTTCGCGCTCTGGCAGACGGACAGGGCGGCCGCCTGAGCGCGCCGGCCGGCTACGCCGCGCCGCCGGCGATCACCGCCCGCGGCGGGCGGCGCAGATCCCAGACCAGGCCGACGAGCTCGAGCGCGCGCAGCACGTAGAACGTCACGTCGATCTCCCACCACCGGAAACCCTGGTTCGCCGAGCTCTGATAGTGGTGGTGGTTGTTGTGCCAGCCCTCGCCGGTGGTCAGCAGGGCCAGCGCCCAGTTGTTGCGCGAGTCGTCGGAGGTCGGGTAGGGCCGCTTGCCGAACAGGTGCGACAGCGAGTTGATCGAGAACGACCCGTGCCAGAGCATCACCGTCGACACCAGGAAGCCCCAGACGAAGGCGGAAACGCCGCCCAGCCACCAGAACGCGGCCGCGAGCACGACGGCGGGCAGCAGGCTGATGGCGCGGTGGTTCAGGAAGCGCAGCTCGCGGAACTTGGTCAGGTCGCCGATCATCGCGTGGTTGGTCTCGTCCCACTCCGGACGGAGGATCCACCCGACGTGCGAATGCCAGAGGCCGCTGCGCCGCACGGAGTGGATGTCGTTCTCCGTGTCCGAGTACTTGTGGTGATGGCGGTGGTGGCCCGCCCACCAGAGCACGCCCTTCTGCGCCGACGACTGCGCGCCGAGCGCGAGCAGGAACTGGAACGCCCGCGACGTCTTGAAGGCGCGGTGCGAGAAGTAGCGGTGATAGGCGGCGGTGACCAGCACCATGCGCACGAAGTAGCTGGCGATCGCCAGCAGCACGCCCTTCCAGGAGAACAACGCGATCGCGCCGGCGACGGCCGCCACGTGCATGCCCCAGAAGGCCGCCGAGCTCGGGCTGAAGCTGCGCATCCAGGCGCGCTTTCCTCGTCCAAGCGGTCCGACGTCGGCGGGTGCTTGGCCTTCGACGGACGATGCGGCCGGCGTCAGGGGCAACGGTATGCGTCGCGAGAGTTCGTTGATCACTTGACCGTCATTGTGACGGAGTCACAGGAAGTCGCAACGCCGATGTTGGCGAAATGTTTGCGACTCCGCGCGGTGGACTCGACCGTCACTGTCGCCGGCCCCGTCGCCCAGGGCCGCGCCGACCTCGGGCGCAGGCCCGGTCCCGCTACCAGGGGAAGCGCGTCAGGATCGGCGTCTGGCCCGAGACCGTCAGGATGTCGATTTCGTGGGTCGAAGGCAGCAGATTCTGCGCCGTGATTTGAAGGGTGGGGTACTGCGTCGTGCTGATCTGGATGTAGTCGGACCACCACCCGTCCGCGTCCATGGTCACGTGATAGACGGTGTTGTCCATCCCGAGTCCGTAGAGGTCGACGCCCCGATCCCAGGCCGTCAGCGCGGGCGGCGATATCCAGACGCCACCCAACGAAGCCCAACCCGTCCAGGGTCCGCCGTAGGTGCCAGAGTCGGTCGCGTTCGGGAGCGTGTTGATCCACATCGCGCCGTCACTCCCGCGTGCCGCCAGATACAACGTGGTGCCTTGCAGCGCGGCCGACGGGCTGCTGTTGATCGTCACGCCGTTCGGCGGCTGCGGGATCTGGTCCCAGCCCGCGTTCTGCCACGGGCCGTTGAACGCCCACCGGTAGTAGATCGCGCCGTTGTCGTCGTTGGCGTTGCTCGCGTAGGAGTAGAAGTCGAGCCGGTCGAGATGGCCCGGGCCGAACATGACGACGGAGGGAGCTCCCTTGAACTGGTTCCCGGCGGGGGCCGGACCGGCCTGGTTCCAGGACATCGCCCTCGGCCCCGTCGTGCCGGGCGTCAAGACCTGCGACACGAACATCTTCGACGAGGCGTCGTTGGAAGCTGAGACTGCCATCAAGATGTTCGGCTCGCCCGTTGAAGTCTGGATGGAGGTGAGGCCGATGAGGCTGTGGCTCGGATTCGACCCCATCAGGTTCGGAAGCTGCGCCAGGCGGCTCCAGGCGGCCCAGCCCGACGCGGAGTTGATCGCGATATAGGGAAGAGCGTTCAGATCGGTCGGCGTCGCCACGATGTAGTTGCGGTGGTTGCCGATGAACGTGCCGGTGAATCCGGTCTTGGTCGCGGCGGACGTGAAGCCCATGGCGTTGACCGGCGGCGCCGAGGGCGGCCCCGGATAGGGCCCGTGCATGGTCGCGTCAACCCAGTACTTGATGTTCCACGGGTCGACGAGATACGTGGTGTGTGTACCGTCCGGATGGTCTTTGAAGCTCTCGGCGATCCCGGAGATGACGTACGGCGATCCGCCGACGTTCGCGCAGGTCCCGCCGGAGTCGCCGTGAAATAGACGCTGCCCGCTCGGGCTGTCCGCGACCGTGATCATCTCGACCGAGCTCGGTCCCACCGGGTCCGGGATTCCCTGGCCGGGATTGATCTCGTAGCTGACGGTGTCGAAGTCCGCGTTCTGCAGCATCTGCAGGCCGCCCCCGGACCCGTTCAGATTCGTCTGCCCGTAGCCGTAGCAACTGACCGTCGCCCCCACCCAATTGTTGGAGAGCTGGTTGAAGAGGTTGTTGGCGTAGCCGGCGGTGTTGGCCCACACGCTGTTCAATCGGACGAGGCCCACGTCGTAGGCCCAATCTCGCAGGCCGAGCGGCGGGGGCACATGCAGCGCGCCCCACCACCTCGGGTGGACGTACGGCGTGCCGTTGAAGCCGGTCGTCGTCGTTCCGATGTAGGCACTGACCTGGGGCGGCGTTCCCCAGCTCGAGCGGGACGCGCCGTCGTTGTCGGCGAGGAAATGGCCCGCGGTGATGATCCAGTTGGGCGCCAGGAACATCCCGCTCGCGACCACCTGGCTGTTCGTCAGGTATGCGTAACCGGCGGGATCTGTGCCGACGGGCGTACCGTTGATGATCTCCGAGAGGCGGGACTCGGTGCCCATGTCGCGCGGGGCACAGGCGACCGACGACGCCGCGCCGAGTAGCGCAATCGCGATGCTGCTTCGACGACATCGGTTCATCTTCGGCACGTGATCATTCATGGCGTCCTCCCGCGGGAAAGTTGAGCGCGCGGCCCCTGTTGCAAGTAGCGTGCGTACGGCGCGGGTGTGACGTTCTGTTGTTGCTGTTGGCGAATCGGCGCGGAATCGTTCGCGTTACCGACGCGATCCGCGGCGCCCCCCCGGACCTCCTGATACTCGACCCGTCCTGGGACGGTCGGTTCCACGCCGAAACGATCAAGTCGATCGCGGCGGCGCGAAATGGTTTCGAAACTCTGATCGCGCCGATCAGTTGCAGACGATGACGGAACCGCAGTCGTCCTCGCCGGCGATGATCGCAGCGCCGTTCGGCGTGAAGACCGCCGAGGCGATGTCGGCGGCGGGCGTATTGCGGTCAATCTCCATGCGCGTCGTGACGGTGTAGATGCTGAGCTGCTTCGAGAAGAAGCCGCCCCCCACCGCCAGGTACGTGCCGCTCGGTGAGAATGCGAGCGCGTTGATGATGTCGCCGCCCGCGAACGTGAGATTGTTGCCGGTCGGTGTGGTTCCGGCCAGCGGGTAGGGCCAGAACTGCACCACGCCGTTGTCGTCGCCGGCCGCCAGCAGCGCGCCGTCAGCGGAGAACGCGACCGCGAAGACCGCGGCCGTGCCCGCGCTGGGTGACAGGACAGTCGGAGCTGACAGCGTGCTGGAGCCGAGGGCGAGGACGGCGATCGTCGCGTTGTAGGTACCGACGACGATACCGACGGTGCCGTTGCTCGCCGCCTTTGGCGCCACCGCCAGCGACGCCGGCTGCCTCGCCACGTGCGACATCAGCGCCGGCAGCGTGCTGCCGCCGACGTTGTGCACGAAGACGTCGCCGCCCGCGGAACCGATGGCGTCGGCGCTGACGATCCGCGTGCCGTCGGGCGTGAATCCGACGCCGACGAGGTCGTTGTTGCTGCCGTCGCCGAGCAGGGTCGGGCCTGCCGTCCAGCCGGCCACGCTGTAGGTCCGAATGGTGGCGCCGTCGACGAACACCAGGCGCGTTCCGTCGGGCGAGAAGGCGACGCCGTAGATGCCGGCGTCGCTGTCGAACACCGGTCCGGCCGCGGTCAGCGTCTGTCCGTCGAAGTTCCAGATCTTGAGGTGGTAGTCGTTGCCGGCGGTCGCGACCAGCTGGCCGTTGGGCGACACGGCGACCGCTCGCACCGTCGTGTTCGGGCAGCCGGTCAGCGCGCCGTGCGGGAACGAGCGGCAGCTGTTGATCGCCGGATAGCCGGCCATGCCGCCCGTGCCGGTGGCGCCGCCACCGCCCGTGCCGGCGGTCGATCCACCTTTGCCTCCGCTGCTGCCGGCGGTGCCGCCGCCGCCGCTCCCGGCGGTCGATCCGCCTTTGCCCCCGCTGCTGCCGGCGCTGCCGCCCGCGCCGGGGGTTCCGCCGGCGCCGCCTCGCCCGGCCGCGGAGCCGCCCGCGCCGCCGGTCGTGCTGCCGCCGGTTCCGGCGGTCGATCCGCCCCGGCCACCGCTGCCTCCGGTGCCCGCGCTGCCGCCGGTGCCGGCGGTGCCGCCGGTGCCCGCGCTGCCGCCCGTGCCGGCGCTGCCGCCCGTGCCGGTGGTGCCGCTCGTGCCCGCGGCGCCCGCGGTCGAGCCGCCGGTGCCGCCGCTACCGCCGCTGCCCGCGGATCCGCCGCCGCCGCCGGTGCCGCCGGCGTCGTTCTGGCAGACGTCGTCGGCCGACATCGTGATCGTCACCGACATCGTGACGCCCGCGCTCGCGATCTGCGTGTTGCCCATGCCGCGGAAGCCGGCGCATCCGGTCGCCGGCGTGGCGACCGCGACGATCGTGACCGGGCCCGTGATGTCGCCGGGCAGGTAGATGCCCAGGTCGAGGGTCGAGTCGGCCGACAGCGTCTTCTTCAACATCGTGTAGGTGCGCGTCGGGCCCGGCATCGCCGTCAGCGTCACCGACGCCACGTCGGCGGCGCGCGCATCGGGCGCGGCGAGCTTCAGCTGCGCCACCACCAGCGATTGCGAGTCTTTCTTGCAACCGGCGCCCGCCAGCGCGCAGGTTGCGGCCATCACCGAGAGCGCCGCGCCGCGGATCACCTTGTTCACGGGCGCCACTTTATCCCACTCTTCCGCCCGCATCTGGACATATCGATCGAGACCGGGGTTCGTCATGTCCTTGCTTTCGCGCGCTTTCGTGGTCCTTCTGCTCTTCCCGTGCGCGTTCGCGGGCGGCCTCGCGTGCGCGCCGTCGGGCACCTCGGGAACGGGGACGGGCGGCGCGGGGGGCGCGGGCCCGAGCGGGGCGGCCGGCGCTTCCGGCACCGCGGGGGCGAGCGGCACGAGCGGCGCGGCCGGCGCGACCGCCGGCACCACCGGCCGCGGCGGCACCACCGGCACCGCGGGGTCCGTCGTCGGCGGCAGCTCCGGGACCACCGGCGCGGCGGGCAGCGGCGGCAGCTCCGGCAACGCGGGGAGCGGCGGCAGCGCTGGTACCTCCGGCGGCGCTGGCGGACGCGGCGGCACGTCGGGCACCGCGGGCAGCGGCGGCAGCGCCGGCACCTCGGGCACCGCCGGCGCGACCGGCGGCGCGGGAACCGGCACAGGCGGCGGCGCCGGCGGCTCGGCGTCCGACGGCGCGGTCACGACCAACCGCTACGACAACGTGCGCAGCGGCGCGAACCTCGGCGAGACGGCGCTGACCGTCGCCAGCGTGGGCGGCGGCAAGTTCGGCCTGCTGTTCTCGCGCATGCTCGACGGCCACGTCTACGCGCAGCCGCTCTACCTGCCGAACCTGACGATCGGCGGCGCGAAGCACAACGTCGTGTTCGTCGCCACCGAGGCGAACACCGTGTTCGCCTACGACGCCGACAGCGCCTCGGCGACGACGCCGCTGTGGATGAAGTCGCTCGGGACGCCGATGCGCACGTACCCCGGCATCGAGAACCAGCCCGTGATGCCGCCCAACACGGTGTCGTGCCGCGACATGTACCCGCAGACCGGCATCACGTCGACGCCGGTGATCGACCGCGCGACGGGGCGGATGTACGTCGTCAGCAAGAACTTCGAGAACAACGTCTACACGCAGCGCCTGCACGCGCTGGACGTGCTGACCGGCCAGGAGATCGCGGGCAGCCCGGTCACCATCACGGGCTCGGTGCCGGGCACGGCGCTCGACGGCAACGGCACCACGGTGACGTTCAACCCGCAGCACCACCTGAACCGCCCCGGCCTGCTGCTGACGGGCGGCAACGTCTTCATCGCCTTCGCCAGCCACTGCGACGACGAGCCGTACCACGGCTGGATCTTCGCCTACGCGGCCGACACGCTGGCGCAGAAGGCGATCTTCTGCACGACGCCGAACGGCGGCACGTCGATGAGCGGCGCGGCGAACGCCGGCCTGGGCGGCATCTGGCAGTCGGGGATGGGGCTGGTCGCCGACGGCGCCGACATCTACTTCGCGTCCGGCAACGGCGCGTTCGACACCGCCAACAAGGGCGCGCAGCTCGGCATCAGCCTCGGGCGCCTGCAGCTGCAGGGCTCCGCCTTCAAGGTGATGGACTGGTTCACGCCGTCGGCGGCGAAGTCGATGAACGACCAGGACCTCGACTACACGACCGCGCCGGTGCTGCTGCCGAACCCGCGCGTGATCCTGATGGGCGGCAAGGACCAGTACCTGAACGTCTTCGACCCGGCCAACCTCGGCAAGTACAACGCGGGCGGCGACGTGAATCTCCAGAAGCTGACGGTGAGCGGCCACAGCCACGGCGGCCCGGTCTACTGGAACGGCCCGTCGGGCCCGACGGTCTACCTGTGGCCCGAGACCGCGAACCTGCGCGCGTACCGGTTCAGCGGGATGCGCATCAACACCACGGCGGTCTCGCAGTTCACGACCGATTCGCCGACGCACCCGGGCGGCACGCTCAGCCTGTCCGCCAACGGCGCGACCGCGGGCAGCGGCGTGCTGTGGGCGACGTTCACGTCGACGAAGGTCGACACGACGTCCGGACATCAAGGCGACGCCTGGCACTACCTGGTCCCGGGCGCCTTCTAT
>DATBHU010000199.1:0-5882 GCA_036557265.1 Polyangia bacterium | reverse complement strand
GCGGCGCCGGTGGCGCGCAGCTTCTCCTCGATCGCCACCGCCAATCGGTCGCTGCCCGAGATCAGGACGCGCGCGCCGCTCACCCCCACTTCACCAGTAGTAGTGGACGTATTTCTTGATGCGCTTCTCGTAGACCGCCAGCACGGCCGCCATCGTCTGGTCCGACAGCGCGGGCAGATCGCCGGCGTCGCAGTTCTCGTCCACCTGCGCCGGCCGCTTGGCGCCCGGGATCACGCAGGTCACCGCCTCGTGCATCAGGATCCAGCGCAGCGCGAACGTCGCCATGTTGGTCTCCTTCGGGACCAGCTTGCGCAGCTCCTCGACCGCCGCCAGACCGACCTCGTAGGGGACGCCGGAGAACGTCTCGCCCTTGTCCCACTGCTCGCCCTCGCGGTTGTAGCTGCGGTGATCGTCGGCGGCGAACTTGCTCGCGCGCGTCATCTTGCCCGCCAGCATCCCCGACGACAGCGGCAGGCGCGCCAGCACGCCGACCTTGCGGCGGCGCGCCTCGGCCAGGAACAGGTCGCGCGGGCGCTGGCGGAACATGTTGTAGACGATCTGGACCGACTGCACGCCGGGATAGTCCAGCGCCTTCAGCCCCTCCTCGACGCGCTCGACGCTGACGCCGTAGAAGCGGATCTTGCCGGCCTTCACCAGGTCGTCGAACAGCTCGAACACCTCCGGGTGGTAGTACGCATCGGTCGGCGGGCAGTGGATCTGGAGCAGGTCGATCGCGTCGACGCCGAGGTTCTTCAGGCTGCGATCGACGAACGCGCCGATGTTCTTCTTGCTGTAGCCCTCGACCGTCTGCTTGGGCAGCCGCCGGCCCGCCTTGGTCGTGATGTAGAACGGCTCCTTGCGCTCCTTGCGCAGCCGCGCCAGCAGCCGCTCGCTGCGGCCGTCGCCGTAGACATCGGCGGTGTCGAAGAAGTTCACGCCGCGATCCAGCGCGCGGTTCAGCGCCGCCATCGATTCGTCGTCCTTGACCGTCCCGAACGTCCCGCCGATCGCCCAGGCGCCGAAGCTGACCGTCGAGATCTTCCAATCCGTGCGTCCGAGCGTTCGAAATTCCATGTCGCGCGCCAAGCTAGCACGCCGGACCGGCGGCGCGAAATCGGGTCCGCCGCACGCCCCAGCCGACAAACTTGCCAATAATTGCACAGGGTTATAGGACACACGGCATGAACCGAACATCGCTTGCCACCTGCTTCTTCCTGCTCGCCGCCGCTCTGCCGGCGGCCGCACGCGCCGCCGATCAGGCGGATCCGTTCGCGCCGCCGCCCGACTCCAAGGAGTCGACCTCGACCGAGGACGAGGAGGCGGCCGTGCTCGGCGCGCCCAACCGACCGAGCCCGAGCGTCGAGACCGAGCCGGCGCCGCCGCCAGCGCCGCGGACCAGAGCGGGTTCGCGCTGGAGCTGTCGACCTCCGGCTTCGCGTCCGGAGCGCTCGCGGGCGGGCTGTTCCTCGGCGGGCGCACCGCGAGCGGGCTGATCCTGGGCGGCATCGTCGACTACAGCCTCGCGTCGCTCGACATCCCCGCCAGCGGCGGCGGCCCGGACGTGACGACGTCGACGCAGTTCTTTCGCCTCGGCGCCGGCGTCCGGCAGTCGTTCCTGCAGAGCGCCGATCACCTGGTCGACCTCTACGGCGCGGCGGACATCGGCTTCCAGTCGCAGAGCGCGGAGGTCATCACCGTCCAGGGCGGGTCGCCGACCCTGAAGGTCAGCGCGTCGGGGTTCTCGCTCGCCGCCGGCCCGGGGCTGCGGCTCTGGGTGCGTGACCAGATCGCCGTCGGCTACGCGGCCCGCTTTCGCCTGACCTATCTATCCGGCCCGATCGGCTCGCTCATGTCGCCGCCGAACGCCAGCATCACCGACGGGTCGTCGACGCAGATCGGGTTCGACGGAACGTTCCAGGTGCTGGGCGTCTTCTGATCGATCACACCAGCCGCGCCAGCGCCGTCTCGACCTGCGCCAGATAGCCGCCGCCGAACAGGTTGACGTGCACCATCAGCGGGTAGAGCTGGTAGAGCGGCACGCGCTCGCGGTACCCGTCGGCGAGCGGGAACGATTCCTTGTACGCGTCGAAGACGCGCGGTCCGAAGCCGCCGAACAGCTTCATCATCGCCAGGTCGATCTCGCGGTGGCCGCCGTAGGCGGCCGGATCGATCAGGCACGGCTCGCCCCGGTCGTCGGTGATCAGGTTGCCGCCCCACAGGTCGCCGTGCAGCCGCGCGGGCGGCTCGGGCGGGCCGCACAGGTCGTCGAGCTGCCCGAACAGGCGCTCGAAGTCGCGCCGCATGCGCGCCGGCGCCAGGCCGGCGTCGGCCGCCGCCTTCAGCTGCGGGCCGAGGCGCCGCACCCGGTAGAACTCGGGCCAGGCGACGACGAAGGTGTTCTTCTGGGGCAGCCGGCCGATGTAGTTGTCGTGATCGAGCCCGAACGCGGCGGCGCCGTACCGGTGCAGCGCCGCCAGCCCGCGGCCCAGCCGATCGTCGAAGTCGGCGGCGCGCGGCGCGGGCCGGATCAGCTCCAGCGCCAGGAACGGCGTCAGGTCGTTCGCGCCCGACGCGGCCAGCACGGTGGGCACGCGCAGGGCCTTCGCCTCGGCGAGCCACCCGAGGCCGCGCGCCTCGGCGACGAACATGTCGTTGGGCGCGCTGACGTTGCACTTGACGAACACCTCGCGGCCGTCGCCCAGCCGGACCTCGTAGGCGTCGTTGATGTCGCCGCCCGCCAGCGGGCGCGCGCCGCGCACGCGCGCGCCGACCGCCGCCGCCAGCGAGCTCTCCAGGCGCGCGTCCATCGCTAGAGCTCGTGGGCGCGGCGCAGGTGCTCGAGCAGGCCGCGGCAGCCGCGCTCGCAGATGTCGAACACCTCATCGAAGCCGCGCGGGCCGCCGTAGTAAGGATCGGGCACGTCGGCGTCGGGCGGCGCGGCCGGGTCGAACGACCGCAGCAGGCGGACCTTGGCGCGCTCGGCCGGGCCCGGCGCCAGGCGCAGGAGATCGTCGCGGTTCGAGCGATCCATGGCGATGACGTGATCGAAGCGGGCGAAGTCGGCGGCCGTGAACTGCTGGGCGCGTCCCGAAAGCGGGATGCCGCGCGCCGCCCCGACCCCGGCCGCGCGCCCGTCCGGCGGATCGCCGACGTGCCAGTCGCCGGTGCCGGCGCTGTCGATCTCGATGCGGTCGCCCAGGCCTTGCTCCGCCGCCAGGTGGCGCATCACCGCCTCCGCCGTCGGCGAGCGGCAGATGTTGCCGAGACAGACGAAGCAGATCCGCACCACGGAGCCCGTCCTACCACGACTGCCGCGTCTCCCTAACCCTCCCGCTACGCAGCCCCTCTCCCTGACCCTGCCGCTACGCGGCCCCTCTCCCTGACCCTCTCCCCGCTTCGCGGGGCGAGGGGACCTGATCAGGTGTGGGTGCCGCCGTTGGGCATGCCGCCGTTGGAGCCCTCGGGGGGCGGCGTCGTGTCGCCGTCCGCCGACGGCGCGGGCCGGTCCTCGGCGGCGCCCGCCTCGGCGGTCTCCGGCGCCGGCGTGCTCTCCGCGCCGCGGGCGCCGTTGCGGCTCGCCTCGGCGTCCGCCAGCGCCTCCGGATCCACCGCGCTCTCCTCTTCCTCGGCCAGCGCGGCCTCGACCTCCGACGGCGGGCCCAGATGGCGCCGGCGCCGGCGGCGTCGCTTCCCCTCGCGCGGGCCGTCCTTGTCGTCGCGTCCGCCCGCCGCGACCTCGGACTTCTCGATCGGCGTCTTGTCGTTCGGCGACCGGATCTCGAAGTCCTCGACGTGAAACGAACCGCGCGCCTTGACGACGATCCGCTTCTGCAGGCGCTTCTCCATCTCCTCGAGGAACGCCCGGTCCGTCGACTGCAGCACCTGGGCGACGTCCGGGTGGACCTCGACCAGCACCGTGTCGCCCTCGACCAGATCGCCCTGCCGGCGCAGCTCGCGCAGCAGCTCGTACGTCACCGTCCGCCGCGACTTCGTGTAGCCCTTGCCCTCGCAGGCGGTGCACGGCTCGGTCAGCGTGTGCAGCAGCGACTCGCGCGTCCGCTTGCGCGTCATCTCGATCAGGCCGAGCTCGGAGATGCGCGTCACCGCCGCCTTCGAGCGATCCCGCCGCAGGTGCTCGTTGAACGCCCGCGTCACCTTTTCGCGGTTGTGCGGGCGATCCATGTCGATGAAGTCGACGACGATCATGCCGCCGATCGACCGGATGCGGAGCTGCTCCGCCACCTCCTGGGCCGCCTCCAGGTTGGTCTTGGTGATGGTGTCTTCCAGGCTCTTCTTGCCGACGAAGCGCCCGGTGTTGACGTCGACCGCGGTCAGCGCCTCCATCTCGTCGACGATCAGATAACCGCCGGACTTGAGCCAGACCTTGCGCTCGAGCGCGCGGTCGATCTCGATCTCGATGCCGTAGCCGTCGAAGATCGGATCGTTGCCGTCGTACATCTCGATGTGCCCGCCGAAGTCGGGCATGAACGCGGCGATGAACTTCTTGACGCGGTCGTACTCCGACCGCGAATCGATGATCAGCTTCTCGACGTCGGCCGTGAACAGGTCACGCACGGTCCGCAGCAGCAGGTCGAGGTCGTTGTAGATCAGCGACGGGCAGCGCCCGGTGGCCGCCCGCTGAACGACGTTGTTCCAGAGCTTGATCAGGAACTCCATGTCGCTCTTGAGCTCGCGCTCCGAGACGTTCTCCGCGACGGTGCGGACGATGAAGCCGGAGCCAGCCGGCCGCATCGACTCGACGATCTCGCGCAGGCGGCGCCGCTCCTTGTCCGAAGCGATGCGGCGCGAGATGCCGATGTGATCGACCGTCGGCATGAACACCAGGTGACGGCCCGGCAACGAGATGTACCGCGTCGTGCGCGCGCCCTTGGTGCTGATCGGCTCCTTCGTCACCTGGACGATGACCTCCTGCCCCTCTTTCAGCAGGTCCTCGATGCGGGCGCCGCCGCCCGCGCGCGCCGCGTCGGCGGCGTCCTCGTCCTCGTCGTCGGCGGGGCGGTTGGACTCGCCCGCGAACAGCCGCTTCAGGTCGTCAGGCGTGCCGCGCACGTCGGACACGTGCAGGTACGCGCTCTTCTCGAGGCCGATGTTGACGAACGCGGCCTGCATCCCGGGCAGCACGCGCTCGACGCGGCCCTTGTAGATGTTCCCGGCGATGCCGCGCTCGCGCTTGCGCTCGATGTACAGCTCGCCCAGATAGCCGTCCTGGACGAGGGCGACCCGCGTCTCCGGGCCGTCGGCGTTGATTACGAGGAGGCTTTGCGGCATCCGGACGCGAAGCTAACCCCCGCGGGAAGGCGGCGAGCCTGGCTCACCACGCACGATCGCGGGAGGGTTCGGGAACCCGTCGCAGGATTCCCGAGATAGAGAGTTCTGGGGACCAGCCCCGGGCCGTGGAGGCACATGCTGACGCAAATGTCAGGGTTCATCACGGAACTTCGAGATAACGATGCCCCCTCGTAACACGGAACTGTCGCCAAATCAACGACATCGCCGATTTGGTGTGGGCCGGCATACCCCTTGCTCCTTTCGGCGGCCGGAAGCGCAGACAGAGTTTCGGCTCCGTTCGCGCTCCCCTCCTCCCCATAGATTGACGGTTCCGGGGTTTACCCGTTAGCTCGGCCCGGACCGTTTCGCTTCCCGACTCGCATCGCTTCCCGACTCGCATCGCTTCGTTATCACTTAGTTCTTACGCTCCGACTCCCTCCTTCCGGTTTGGTTTTACGGCCCCCGCCCGAGTCTTCGCGCGGGGGCCGTTGTTTATCTGACGGAACCATCAGAATGGTTCCGGAACCTCCGGCAGATCCGGCCTTGGACCTCTGGCGGATCCGGGTTTGGACCGCTCCTGGATTCCACCCTCC
>DATBHU010000198.1:0-2513 GCA_036557265.1 Polyangia bacterium | reverse complement strand
TTGTTCTGCGCGCGCTGGATCAGGAACACCATCAGGAACGTCACGATCGTCGTTCCGGTGTTGATCACCAGCTGCCAGGTGTCCGAGAAGTGAAACATCGGGCCGCTGGCCAGCCAGACGACGATCACCACCGCCGCGATCGCGAACGCCCACGAGCTGCCGGTCCACGCGGTCACCAGCCGCGACAGCCGCTCCAGCTTCTGCCCGAGACGCGACTTCGGCCGCATCGCCCGCGACAACATCGCGGGGATGATACGCCGTCCCGGCGCCGATCCCCACTCCTCCGCGGCGCGCTACTCCGCGACCAGCACGGCGGCGCCCTTCACCTCGCCGCGCGCCAGCCGCGCGAGCGCGACGTTGGCGTCGTCGAGCGGGTGGGTCTCGAACGCAGTCCGGATCGGGATCTCGGCGGCGAGGGCGAGAAACTCCGTCGCGTCGGCGCGCGTGAAGTTCGCCACGCTGGCCAGCCGGCGCTCCCACCACAGCTCGCCGTACGGCATCTCCGGCAGGCGATCGAGGTGGATCGCGTTGATCGCGACGGTGCCGCCGCGATCGACGGCGCGCAGCGCCGCCCGTACGACGTCGCCCGACGGGGCGAAGGTGATCGCCGCGTCCAGCGGCTCGGGCGGCGGCTCGTGATAACCGCCGGCCCACTCGGCGCCGAGGGAGAGGGCGCGCTCCTTCTCGGTGGCCGAGCGCGTGGCCACGAAGATGCGGCAGCCGCGGTGGCGCGCCACCTGCAGCGTGATCAACGCCGACGCGCCGAAGCCGTAGAGGCCGAGCCGTCCCCCCGGCTGGATGCCCGAGCGCGCCAGCGAGCGGTAGCCGATCACGCCGCCGCACAGCAGCGGCGCGGCGGCCAGATCGTCGAAGCCGTCCGGCAGCGGATAGGCGAAGTCGGCGCGCGCCGTCACGTGCGTCGCGTAGCCGCCGTCGACGTCCCAGCCGGTGAACGTCGCGCGCGCGCACAGGTTCTCGCGCCCGGAGCGGCACTTGTCGCACACGCCGTCCGTGCCCGCCAGCCAGGCGACGCCGGCGCGCGCCCCGACCCGCCAGGTCGTGACGCCCGCGCCGACCGCCTCGACGCGCCCGACGATCTGGTGGCCCGGCACGATCGGGGCCTTGTGCAGCTCGATGTCGCCCTCGCACAGCTGGAGGTCGGTCCGGCAGACCCCGCAGGCCTTCACGCGCAGCAGGATCATCCCGGGGCCGGGCGCCTCCGGCTGGCGCTCGACGGCGCGCAGCGGGCTGGACGCCGCCGGGGCGGGTCGCTCGAGCAGCATCGCGCGGTTCATGACGACAGCAATAATAAGGCGGTGTTCAAATATCGACAGGTGGACCAGCCGAAGCGCCAACGGAAGGGCCCGCCGGGCTGGCGGCGGGGTTGCATCGGAGAGGATCGCCCATGATCCAACGCGTCGTCGTCTTCGCCGCGCTCGGCGCCGTCCTCGCGCTGCCCGCTGGGCGGGCCCGCGCCGACGAGGCCGGCCTGGGTGTCGGCGAGCCGCACCACCAGTTTGCCGCCTACGGGATCCTCGGTCTCGGGATCCCCGTGGGTTCCTACGGAGTCGAAGCGGTGTTGCGCCTCGCCCCGGCGTTCGAGATCTCGGCGGGCGTCGGCGTCGGCATGACCGCGCTGATCGCCCGTTCGGGATCGCCGCTGCAGTGGGCGGTGATGCCGCGCGTCCGCGCGGGCAAGGACGAGCGCAACACCTTCACGCTCGGCATCGGCGCATCGGGCGGCAACGTCGGGGAGATCCCCCTGTTCTGCGACTGCGATACCAGCCCGACGTATCCCACTCACTACTGGCTGTGGACGAACGTCGAAGCGGGCGGCGAGCACTGGTGGCGCAACAACATCGCGCTGCGCTACTTCGCCGGGGTCGCGGTCGGGTGCCGGACAGACGCCGGTTGCAACAGCGTCATCGGTTACCCGTACACGGGCGTCGGCATCGGGCGCGCGTTCTGAGACGCGACGGCGGTCAGCCGAACGTCTCGCCGTTCCAGCCCCACATCGCGCCGACCGCGTCGGCGAAGTCGATGTAGATGCGGTCGGTCGGAACGTCGAGGGCCCGCGACACGCGCGCGCAGATCTCCTTCGACAGCACCTCGGTGTCGTCGCCGGTCATCTTGCCGATGTTCTTGACCGCGACGAACGCCGCCGGCGCGCGATCGCCCCCGAACGTCATGGGCAGCCCGGGGACCAGGCAGGTCATCACCCAGCGTTCGGGCTTGCCGAAGCGGGTCGCCGCCAGCTTCGACAGCTCGCCCAGCAGCCCCTTGGCCCCGTCCGCGGGCGCCGCCGCGGAGGTGAACACCTGGATGAGCGGCATGGCGTCAGATGGCCTCCATGTAAGCGATGAGGTCGGCGATCTCGCCCGCCGACAGCCCGGCGGTGTTGCCGTGTCGATCGTCGCCGCCGCAGGCGGGGTCGAACCGATCGGCCAGCGTCTTCGCGCAGCCGTCGTGCATGAACGGGCCGCGGCTTCCCACGCCGACCAGCGACGGCACCT
>DATBHU010000197.1:0-6235 GCA_036557265.1 Polyangia bacterium | reverse complement strand
GACGTCGACCGTGTCCGGCGCGCCGTCGATCGCGAGCGGCTCGAGAACCTGGAAGAGGTGCGCCTCAACGACACCGTCATCCGCCGGCGCTCGAAGAGCGCCGCCGGCGGAGCCGCCGCCCGGCCGGCCGCTCCCGCCCCGGCCGCCGCGCCGCCAGCCGCCGCGCCGCCGCCGCCCGCTCCCGCGCCCCGCGCGCCCGAGCCGGCCGCTCCGACGGCCGTCGCGCCCGAGGTCTCGGCGCCGCGTCCTGCGCGCCAGGTGGTCGAGGTGAAGCCGCAATCCACGGCTACCACACCTGCCACGCCCGCCGCGCCGGCCAGGCCGGCCTCGGTGACGCCGCCGCCCGTGGCCGCGCCGCCCGCGCCGGCCCAGGCTTCCAGCCCGGCGGCGGCAGCCGCTCCGGCGGCGGACAAGCCGGCCGCGCCCGAGGCGCCGCCGCGCCCGGTGATCAAGCAGATCCCGCAGCCGGTCGTGACCGGATCGGCCGCCACGGGAGCGTTCATCCAGCTCCCCGGCACGCGCCCGCCCGGCGATTCGCCCGGGCCGCGCTACGAGATCAAGGATCGTGACGAGGAGCTGCGCCGCCTCGGCCGCGGCGCGCCCATGATGCGCCAGCAGCCGGGCCAGAACCGGTTCGGTCGCCCCGGCTTCGGCCCGGGCGGCGGGCGTCCCGGTGGCATCCCCAAGAAGCGGGTCGCCGCAGCGGGCAAGAAGCTGAAGCAGACCCAGATCACGACGCCGGCCGAGCACAAGCGCGTGATTCGGATGGAGGACACCATCGCCGTCGCCGAGCTGGCGAAGAAGATGGCGGTCCAGGGCCGCGAGATCATCAAGAAGCTGTGGGCCCTGGGGATGATGGAAGCCAACATCAACAAGGACATCGATCTCGACACGGCGACGCTGATCGCGACCGAGTTCGGCTACCAGATCGAGTCGACAGCGTTCCGCGAGGACGAGGTGCTGGAGAGCGCCGACGTCGAGGAGAACCCGGAGGATCTGGTCCCGCGCGCGCCGGTCGTGACGATCATGGGTCACGTCGACCACGGCAAGACGTCGCTGCTCGACGCGATCCGGAAGGCGAACGTGGCGGCGGGCGAGGCGGGCGGCATCACCCAGCACATCGGCGCCTACAAGGTGGCGAGCGAGCGTGGGGACGTCGTGTTCCTGGATACGCCGGGCCACGAAGCGTTCACCGCGATGCGCGCGCGCGGCGCCCAGATGACGGACATCGTCGTGCTGGTCGTCGCCGCCGACGACGGGCCGATGCCGCAGACCATCGAGGCCATCAACCACGCCAAGGAGGCGAAGGTTCCCATCGTCGTCGCGATCAACAAGATCGACCAGCCGGGCGCCAACCCCGATCTGATCCGCAACAAGCTGTCAGAGCACGACCTCGTGTCGGAAGAGTGGGGCGGCACGACGATCTTCGTGCCCGTGTCGGCGAAGACCAAGGAAGGCATCGACAAGCTGCTCGAGATGCTCAGCCTGCAGGCTGAGCTCCTCGAGCTGAAGGCCAACCCGAACAAGGCCGCCAAGGGCCACGTCGTCGAGGCGCGCCTGGACCGCGCGCGCGGCGCGATCTCGACGATCCTCGTCGAGGAGGGGACGCTGCACGTCGGCGATCTGGTCGTCGCGGGCGAATACTCCGGAAAGATCCGCGCCATGCTGGGCGACAAGGCGCAGGCGGTCACCGACGCCGGCCCGTCGACGCCCGTCGAGGTGCTCGGTCTGGACGGCGTGCCCGACGCGGGCGAGATCTTCAATGTCGTCAGCGACGAGAAGGCGGCCAAGGCGCTGGTCGAGCACCGGCACGAAGCGCGCCGCAAGAAGGAGCTGGCGGGCAGCGGCCGCGTGTCGCTGGAGAACATCCTCGACAAGATCAAGTCGGGCGACGTCAAAGAGGTGAAGGTCGTCCTCAAGGCGGACGTGCAAGGCTCGATCGAGGCGATCGCGAACGCGCTGACCAAGCTGTCGACCGACAGCGTCGGCGTCAACGTCATCTCGACCGGCGTCGGTGGCATCACCGAGTCGGACGTCAGCCTCGCCAAGGCATCGTCGGCCATCGTGGTCGGCTTCAACGTCCGGCCGGCCGGCAAGGCGCAGCAGCTGGCCGAGCAGGAAGGCGTCGACATCAAGCTCTACCAGGTCATCTACGACGCGATCGACGACGTGAAGAAGGCGATGGTCGGCATGCTGGCGCCGATCAGCCGCGAGAAGGTGATGGGCAAGGCGGAGGTGCGGCAGGTGTTCACCATCCCGAAGGCGGGGACGATCGCCGGCAGCTTCGTCATCGAGGGAAAGATCTCGCGCAAGGCGCAGCTGCGGCTCGTGCGGGATTCGGTGGTCATCTACACCGGCAAGGTCGGCTCGCTGCGGCGGTTCAAGGACGACGTGTCCGAGGTCGCGCAGGGCTACGAGTGCGGTCTGTCGATCGAGGGCTACAACGACGTCCGTCAAGGCGACATCATCGAGGCGTTCGAGATCGAGACGATCGCCGCGACGCTCGACAACCCGACCGGCGAGGGCAAGCGCAACTAGCCGGCCGGCGGCCCCTGCCGGTTCCCAATGACCGTCGCGATAGCTCGCGTCACCTTGTTCCTCGGCGAGAGCCAGTCGCTGAAGGACAAGCGGATGGTGCTGCGCAGGATCAAAGACCTGGTGCGCAACAAGTTCAACGTGTCGGTGGCTCAGGTGTCCGAGGACGATCGCTGGCAGCGCGCCGTCCTCGGGCTGTCGCTGGTGGGCGGCGACCGGCGGTTCGCGGAGTCGGCGATGGACGAGGTGCTGAAGTTCATCCGCGGCCACGTGCAGGTGTCGAACGAGGAGAAGGAGCTGCAATCGTTCGGCGACGAGCTGGTCGGGCCCGACTTCAAGCACTGGGAGGAGTGAAGTGTCCCAGCGGCTGGAGCGGGTGTCCGGAGAAGTGCGCGCCATCCTGGGCGAGGTGCTGGCGCGTGACGAGATCAAAGATCCGCGCGTGCGCGGCGCCGGTCTGATCACCGTGACGCACGTGCGGGTGTCGGGCGACCTGCGCCAGGCGCGCGCGCTGTTCACCGTGCACGACGCGGACGCGGCGACGCTGGAGCGGGTGCGCCAGGGGCTGGACCACGCGAGCGGCTACTTCCGCCAGGCCATCGCGCGGCGCCTGCGCATGAAGGTCGCCCCGGCGGTGAAGTTCGAGGTCGACAAGGTGTTCGAGCAGGCCGCGCGCGTCGAGAAGCTGCTGCGCGACGAGGCGGCGACGCACGCCGCGCCCGCGGCGGCGGACGACGCGCCCGCGGCGGCCGACGACGGACCGGGGGAGCCGACCGACGACGACGATTGACGGTAGACTCGCGCTCTTCCGATGAACGCGCCGGTCACCCTCACGCAGCGTCAGCTGGCGGACTTCCTGCTCCGCGTCGCGACCTCGCGGCCGGTGTTCATCTGGGGACCGCCGGGGATCGGCAAGAGCTCGCTGGTCGAGCAGTTCGCGGCCAGCGCCGGGCTCCCCTGCGTCTCGCTGCTGGGCAGCCAGCTCGCGCCCGAGGACATCATAGGCGTGCCGCAGATCGTGGACGGCAAGAGCCGCTTCTGTCCGCCCGCGATGATCGCGCGCAGCGAGCCCTACTGCCTCTTCCTCGACGAGCTCAACGCCTGTTCGCAGGAGGTGATGAAGTCGTTCTATAGCCTCATTCACGAACGGCGCGTCGGCGACTACCACATGCCGAAGGGGTCGATCGTCATCGGCGCCGGCAACCGGACGCAGGACAGCGCCATCGTCAAGCCGATGTCGTCGGCGCTGCTGAATCGGCTCGTGCACGTTCACCTGTCGGTCGCCGCGCGCGACTGGCTGGCGTGGGCGGAGGGCGCGGGCATTCACCCGACGGTGCTCGAGTACGTCCGCCTCCGGCCCGATCACGTCTGGGTCGCGCCGCCCAAGCACGAAGAGCCGTTCTCGACGCCGCGCTCGTGGCACATGCTGTCGGACGCGCTCCACGAATACGGCGACGCCATCACCGACGAGGAGCTGCGCCTGGTGGCCTTCGGCTGCCTCTCGCCCCACCACGCGGGCCAGTTCGCCGCCTACATCAAGCAGCTGCGCGGCAAGTACAAGCTGTCGGCGATCCTCAAGGGCGAGCTGCGCTGGCCGGAGCGTCCGGAGGACCGCGACCTGCTCTACTTCCTGGCGCAGTCGCTGCGGGCGCGCCTGGTCAAGGACCTGCCTTCGCAGCGCGAGGCGATGGGCGCCGACCAGAAGGAGCTCGCCCACCGCGGCAAGGCGCTGATGCGCGAGCTCGCCGCACTGAGCCTGGAGATGGCGCAGATGGTGGTCGCCAAGCAGGACGACGATCAGGTCCCGAGCTGGTTCCTGCTGGACCTGGTGCGCGACCTGCCCCGGCTGGTCAAGGACAAGGAGACGTGAGCAAGGGCAAGGACCACGCGCTCGCGAGCTTCGATGCGGGCGTGGGGATGGTGCGCGCCCACCCGCTGTTCGGGAGGTTGATGGAGGGGGTGGCGGTGATCCGCGCGCCGCATTCGAAGGCGCAGCGCAACTACTGTCCGGAGAACGGGTGGGCGGTCGTGATCAACACCGGCGAGATCCACGTTCACCCGCGCCGGCGGTGCCCGCCGGAAGAGTGGGCGCACGTGCTCGCGCACTGCTTGCTGCACCTCGGGCTGGATCACTTCAAGGTGCGCGCGCGCCCGGCGGAGTGGAACGCCGCCGCGTGCGCCTGCGTGGCGCGCCTGCTGGGCGGCATCAAGCTGGGCCGCGCGCCCATCGAGATGGAGGCGGCGCGCGGCGATCTCCCGGCGCGCGCCGAGGAGTCGTTCTACGAGGAGCTGTGTCAGGCCGGGATCCCCGACGAGCTCGCCTCCCTCGGGACGGGGGGACTGGGCGTCCCCGATCTCTGGTTCGCCTCCGGTCGGGCGGTGTCAGGCGAGGCGTGGGCCGCGCGCTTCGCGGACGCGCTCGGCGCGGCGGTCAGCGAGACCATCGACAGGGCCGGGGGCGGCGCGGCCGGCCGGGCGCCCGACACCCGCGGGCAGCGGGCCCGGACCTGGTTCATGAACCACTACCCGCTGCTGGGCGCGCTGGCGGCAGGATTCGAGATCGTCGAGAGCGCAGCCGAGCTGGAGAAGCTGCAGATCGCCATCGGCGCCGTCGAACCCGGACGGCGGCGCCTGTACGTCAATTCGATCCGACTCGCCGACGACGAGGTCCGCTTCGTCATGGCGCACGAGATGCTGCACGCGGCGCTGCAGCACGACACCCGCTGCCAGGGCCGCGATCCCCACCTGTGGAACGTCGCCTGCGACTACGTGATCAACCACTGGCTGGTGGAGATGCGGGTCGGAAAGATGCCGCACGTCGGCCTGCTGCTCGACCCGCAGCTGAAGGGGCTGTCCGCCGAGGCGATCTACGACCGCATCGTCACCGACCTGCGGCGCTACCGGAAGCACGCCACCTTTCGCGGCGCGGCGCTCGGCGACATCATCGGCGACGGATCGTGGCGCCGTTCGGGCGACGGGATGGCGCTGGACGACTTCTACCGGCATGCGCTGCAGCAGGGGCTGGCCTACCACGAGGAGCAGGGGCGGGGGTTGGTCCCGGCCGGGCTCGTCGAGGAGATCCGCGCGCTCAGCCATCCGCCCATCCCCTGGGACGTCGAGCTGGCGCGCTGGCTCGACAACTGGTTCCAGCCGCTCGAACGCGGGCGCACCTTCGCGCGCCCGAGCCGTCGGCAGTCGTCGACGCCCGACATCCCGCGCCCGAGCTGGGTCGTCAAGTACCCGCTCGACGCGCGGACCTTCGGCGTCGTGCTCGACACGTCGGGGAGCATGTGGTGGAAGGCGCGCGCCGCGGGCCTGGTGAACGTCGATCTCCTGGGCAAGGCGCTGGGCGCGATCGCCAGCTACGCGATGTCGCGCGACGTGCCGGCGGTGCGCGTCGTCTTCTGCGACGCGCTGGCGTACGACCAGGGCTATCTGCCGGCGGAGGATCTGGCGGGGCGGGTCAGGCTGCAGGGCCAGGGCGGAACGGTGCTGCAGCCGGCGATCAACCTGCTGGAGAAGGCGCCCGACTTCCCGCCCGCGGCGCCGGTGCTGATCATCACCGACGGCGAATGCGATGTCTTCAAGATCGGCCGCGAGCATGCCTTCCTGATGCCGCAGGGCCGCGCGCTGCCGTTCCCGCCGCGCGGCGAGGTGTTTCGTGTCTCCGCTTGACGCCGTTCTGGTGATCGACAAGCCG
>DATBHU010000196.1:0-1741 GCA_036557265.1 Polyangia bacterium | reverse complement strand
CGACGCTCGCGTCGAGCGGCGTCTCGGGCGGCAGCCCGGCCCGTTCCAGCTCCCGCAACACGCCCTCGACGTCATCGACGCTGAACTCGGCGCCCAGCACCGAACCGAGGCGCGCATGCGCCAGCAGATCGGGCGGCAGCTGCTCGGTCTCGCGGCTGGCCAGCCATTGCACGAGGGGCAGATCGGGCAACCGGTCCAGCTCGTCGGTGGCCAGCACCCACGTCCCCTGCTCCGACTGGCGAACGACGCCGTCGCGCTTGAGCCCGCGGCACAGCTCGGCGAGCAGCAGCGGCACGCCCATCGTGCGCAGCGCGAGGCTCGCCAGCGCGCTCGACGGAATGTTCTCCGCCGGTGCCAGCAACCGCCGGGCCAGCTCTGCGGCCGCGGGCCCGTCGAGCGCCGGCAACGTCAGCGAGAACCGTTCGGCGGCGCGGCCCGCCCATCCGGTGCGGGCCTGCCCGAACGACGGCCGCCCGAGAACGAGCACCCAGATCGCCGCACCCGCCTCCTTCAGCGCCGCGAACTCGATCGCGTCGAGCGCGGTCTCGTCGGCGAAGTGTACGTCGTCGATGACGAGCGCGAGGGGCCGCCGCTCGCCCATCCGGCGCAGGCTCTCGCCGACCGCGCGCGCCGCTGCCGAACGGATCGCGCCCGGGGCGGCCGCCATCGCCTGCACCTCGGGATGGTCGGGCGCAGCCCACCGCATGACCACCGCGACCCCTGCCCAGACCTCCCTCGCCGCCGCCGCGCCCAGCTTGTCGGCGAGCAGCGCGCGCCCGAGATCGGCCGGCGCCTGCTCGGGCAGCGCCAGTATCCGTTGTAACAGCTCGCGCGTCGTCTGGTCGCCGACGCCCCCCAGCACTTCCTTGGCGCGCACGAACAACGTCTGCATCGCGGGCACGGCTTCGAGGTGCTGCACCAGCATCTGCGCGAGGTGCGACTTGCCGAAGCCCGGCTCGCCGAGCAACGTGCCGATCGTCGGCCGGCGCTTCGCGCCCGCGGCGCGCGCGCCTTCGATCAGCGACTGCATCAGGTCGTCGCGGCCCACCAGCGGGGTGACGCCCATGCGCGTCGTGGTCTTCTCCATCGCGTCCGCCGCCGGCGGAAGCGCGAACACCTCGGGCCGCCCCGGCACCGGCTGTGGTGACACGTCGGGCAGCACCTCGACGGCGGCCGCAGAGAGGAGGACGCCGGGCGGATCGGAGGCGCCGGGATAGCTCTCGCTCTGCGCGAACAACGGGCTCTGGTAACGCCGGGTGCCGTCGGGCCGTGTCTGAACGGACACCGACGCCAGGTCGACCAGCACGTGCCCGGTGAGGCCGCGGCTGACGATCATCTGGGCGGCGGCCGCCGCGGAGCGCGTCGGGTTGTCGCCCACCTCGTGCCCGAACGCGAGCACGACCTGGGTGCCCGCCGCGTGCGCGAGCTGACCGCCGACGATGTCCGCCACCTCGCGAATCTCGGAGAGAGGGCGCGTGGTCTCGAGGAACAGCAGGGCGACCGCGCGGCGCGCGCGCGTCCCCGCCGGCGGCTTGCCGGCGCGCGCCGGCGGGCCGCCGGGATCCGCGTCGGCGGGCGCGCCGCCGGAGGACGCGACGCTGCTCTGCGTGCGCTCCGCGATGAAACCGGCGGCGAGCGCGCGACGCAGCTCGCTGACGTCCGGGAACCGCCGCGCCCGTTCCTTGGCGAGGCAGCGCAAGACGGCGTCCTCGAGCGCCGGCGCGACCCGCCGCGCGCGCGA
>DATBHU010000195.1:0-2303 GCA_036557265.1 Polyangia bacterium | reverse complement strand
GCACCGCGACCTGGGCGCCTGGCACGACGAAGATCGCGCGCAGCGAGCCGAGGCGCGCGCGCAGGCTGGTGAGCGCCCGCTGCACGCGCGTCCGCGCCGTCACCTCGGGCGTGCCGAGGCGCGCCGCCACGGTCTGGAACGGTAGCTCGCCGTGGAAGCGCAGCAGCGCCGCCCGCCGCTGCGGCCGCGGCAGCAGCGCCAGTGCGCGCCGCAACATCCCGCGACGCTCGCGCGCCAGCAGCGCGCTCTCCGGATCCGCGGGTGCGCCCGGCGGATCGATCTCCACCGCCAGCGCGGCCCGCCGCTGTTCGACGCGCGCGCGATCGATGACGGCGTTGCGCCCCACCCGCTCCAGCCACGCCGCCGGCCGCTGCGCGCGCGCGCCGTTCTCGAGCACCGCGCACGCCAGGTCCTGGGCCAGGTCGTCCGCCCCGCGCGGGTCGCGCCGCGCCGCAATCGCCTGGGCCTCGCTCCAGAGCTTCCGGTCCATGCTCGTCACCTCCAACCGGATCGACGATCGAGAGGACGTTTCGTTCCGGATCGTATCATCGAACGCCGGCACCGGTCCTTGGCCCTCGCAAGGCTTGCCCTCACCCCGGCCCTCTCCCGCCAAGGCGGGAGAGGGGGAAAGGAGAGGATGCTTCTCGCTCGAGCCGGCCGTAAGCCGGGTTCTGTTCCGGCGTTTCCGCCGGTGGCGGTCATTCCTCTGGGCCGCCCGTTGCCGGACGGCTCGTGCGACCAACTCGGGATCTGGGGTCGGCGCGGGCCACGCCGGCGAGGCCAACCTTGCGATTGGCCTCGCGATCTCGGACCGGTCTTGCTCCGGGTGGGGTTTACCTTGCCCCCCCTCGTCACCGAGGGGGCGGTGCGCTCTTACCGCACCGTTTCACCCTTACCCGACGCCTTGCGGCGCCAGGCGGTCTGTTCTCTGTTGCACTGTCCTTCGAGTCACCTCGACTGGCCGTTAGCCAGCACCCTGCCCTGCGGAGCCCGGACTTTCCTCGACGGCCGCCCGAAGGCGACCGCCGCGACCACCTGTCCGGCTCGAGCGAGAAGCGCCGTCAATATACCGCCGCGCGAGGCGCGTCACCATGGCCGCGCTCCGCCGCGCGTTATGATTGCCTCGTCATGCGGTCAGTCGGCGGCGCGGGCATCGGCTTGTTCGCCTGCTTGCTCGGCTGCGTCTCGATGCCGCCGCCCGCCGCCGGCCCGGCGCCGCCGACCGTCGCGGCGCCCGCGCAGGCCGCCCCGGCATCGCCGCCCGAAACGGCCGTCGAATGGGACGCGCGCGCTGGCACGCTCCGCTGCCGTTCGGCGCAGATCACCGTGCCGCCCGAGCTGCGCGAGCAGATCCGATGGACCAACACCGACGAGCTGGCGGTCCTCCCGCCGGGCTCGCCGGCAGGCGGCGCGCTGGTCGTCGGCATGATCGAAGTGAACGACGACGGCGACGCGCCGAACTTCCTCGAAGACGCGACGCTGACCTGGCTCAGGCTGCAGTTGCTCGCCGGCGGCGGCCTCCTCGGAGCTGTCGACATGAAACTCAGGGGCGGTACGAACTTCGACGACGGCCGCCTGGTCGGCGAATACACGCTCGGCGCCGGGAAGGGGAAAGCTGTCTACCTGCGGTTCGGCCTCTGTCGGATCGCCGCGCTCGATTTTCCGCTCCCGAGCGATCACCCGCCGCTGACGAACCTGCTCGCCAAGCTCGAGGCGCTGGTCCCCGCCGGCGCCGACTAACCGTTGGTCGTCGTCGAAGGCGCGGTCGCCGGATCGTCCTTCATGATCTCCTCCCAGTAGATGATGCGGTGGCAGGAGGGACAGGTCTCGATCGTCTGGCCGCGCTGAAGGACGTTGTAGAGCTGCGGCGGGATGTTCATGTTGCAGCCCTGGCAGGTGCCGTTGCGAACGCTGACGACGGCCAGCCCGCGGCGCATGCGGATATTGCTGTAGCGCTTGAGCACGTCGGGCTTCACCTCGGTCGCCAGCTTGTCGCGCTCGACGCGCAACTCGGCGATCTTTCCCTGGATCTCGGCCATGCGCGCCTGGGCCACGTCGCTGTCCTTCGCGATCGACGCCTTCAAAGCCTCGACGTCGCCGGCGCGGTCGGAGAGCAGCTTCTTCTTGGCGTCGACCGCCTCGTTCAGCTTGGTGATCTCGCCTTCGCGGGTCACCAGCGCCTCGCGCCGCTGTTCGATCTCGCGCTGCGCGGCCATGTACTCCTTCGAGTTCTTGGCCTGGGACAGCTTGTGCTTGGCGCCCGCGACCTGAACCTCGTCGTCGGTCATCAGGCCCTTCTGCTC
>DATBHU010000194.1:0-19504 GCA_036557265.1 Polyangia bacterium | reverse complement strand
CTGGTGACGCCGGGCCCGGCGCTGCTCGCGAGCTTCCCTCAGCTCGCCTCGCTCGGCGGCCTGCCCTCGGCGTCGAGGCGCTTCTACGACCTCGGCCTGCTGCTGGCGGCCACCATCGGGACGCCGTCGGACCGGCCCAGGCCGCCGGCCTCCGACGGTCCCATCGATCTCGGCTGGCGGCCCGATCTGGTCGTCCCCGAAGCGCGCCGGATGCTCGAGTTCCCGGTCAGCGGTCTGCAGCCGGCCGCCGCGATCGCCTTCGCGGTGGACGACAACGGCGCCTCGACGACGCGTCCGCTGAACCCGCGCCTCGGCCCCACGCGGGTCGTCCTGCCGGGTGAATCCGGCTACGCGCAGGGGCTCCCGGTGGCGCTGGCCGCCTCGCCGGGCGACGGACAGCCGCGCGACACCGGCGACTTCAACGATCGCGACGGCTCCGAGTTCGGGGGCGACTATCGCATCGCGCAGGCGGACTGGTTCGGACGCTGGAGCGAGTGGACCGAGATGCCGGTGCCCGCCCGCGCGCGGACGCTGCCGCCGCCGCCCGTGCTGGAGCTGCACTACCAGGCGCCCGCGGTCGATCCGGCGGACGCCACGCCGCGCGCCGGCACCTTCACGATCGTCGTCTCCGTGCCCCGCCCCAAGGATCTTCCCGCGGGCGGCCTGCTGCTCCAGGACCTCGGGCTCGACATGTCGGTCGACGGCGGCGCGCCGACCGGCGATCTGTTCCCGCTGCCCGCCGGCGCCGGCACGTTCGGAGCGGTGACCCTGGATCCGGCTCCGTCCGCCACCGCGCCCGGCGTGCTCCGCATCCAGTTCACCGGCCCCGCCCTCGCGCCGGCCGCCAGCGCGAGCGTGGTCTTCTCGGGCACCTGGGTCGACACGGCGTCTCGCGCGTCGGCGCCCGGAACCGCCAGCCGGAAGATCTTCGATCCGCGGCCGGTGCCGCCGCCGTCGCTGCCGACGGATCTGATCTACGCCCGGCGCCCCGACGCCCGCGGGCAGGCGCGCGTCGAGCTGCCGTTCCCGAACCCGTCGCCCGACGTGCGCGTCTTCTACACGACGGAGACGACCGCGCGGCGCGGCCTCGAGCTGCTGGCGGCGGGCGGCGGGCCTCAGGCGGCGGACGCCGCCGCCGCGCTCATCGAGATCAACGGCGCGGCGGCCGGCTCGCCCCGGGCGCAGGCGTTCGGCAACCGGCGCAGCCTGCTCGGCTACGACATGTTCGAGAACCTGACGGCGGGGCCGTTCACGCCGGGCGGCGCGGGCTTCCTGTTCCCGCACGCGCTCTCCGGTTCACTCGAGGGCCTCGCTCTCTACCGGGTGATCTCGGTGGCTCCGAGCGGCGTCCAGTCGGACTTCGCGACGGCCCCGCTGGTGGCGGCGATGGTGCCCAACTTCGGGCCGCCGCCGCGGCCGATGGTGCGCGCCGAGTTCCGTCCCGACGATCAGGGAGGCGGCGTGCGGCTTCGGGTCACCGTGGCGGGGACCGCGCGGCCTCCGATCGCGTTCCGGGTGCGGCGGTCCAGCGAGGCCTACGACGACGCCCGCCGCATGCTGGAGGTCAACGCCGGCCAGCTCGACGCCGTGGGCAACCCGGCCGGATCGTGGCTGGAAGAACCGCCGGTCACCGACGATCAAGGGACCACCACCTTCTCCCTGATCGATCCCGGGCCGTTCCGGAGCTGGCGGTCGCAGTTCTGGGCGGTGGAGGTGCAGGCGGGCCCGCCGCCGGGCGCGCCCACGTCCGGCACCAGCCTCATCCCGGTGGGCGACTGGAGCACGGCCAGCCCGACGACCAGCCTCGACATCGTCCCGGCGACTCCTCCGGGAGCGCCCGACAGCGTGACCGCGCAGCGGGTCGGCTCGGACGTCGTCGTCTCCATCACCGCCAGCGGCGCCGCGCAGGTGATCGGCACGCGGTTCGGAACGTTCCGGCTGGAGGTGTTCCGCCTCAAGGAGGGGGCGCGGCCGCTCGCGGTCACAGGCTCGCCGGTGCAGGTCGCACCGACGGGATTCACCATCACGGACTCCGACGCGCCCGCAGAGGTGAGCTACGCCGCGCGCGTGGTCGACGCCTTCGGGCGCGCCGGGGCCATCACGACCAGCAACTCCACGGTGTAACCCATGCCATTCGAACTCAATCCCGATCCGAAGACCCTCGGCATCACCGCCCCGTACCTGGGACGCTGGTTCACCGACAACAGCCAGGTGACGCTGCCCGTTCCCCAGGCCACCGACGCGCTCGGTCTGCCGGTGGACCTGGAGAACAACGACTGGCGTCCGCCCGCCACCGGGTTCCTGAGCCTGTTCATCGCCAACGCGGCGGCGCCGCCGAAGCCGCTCAACCTGCTCCGCGATGCGAAGGGGAAACATCCCTTCCAGGACGGCGAGGTGATCGCGCTGTTCACGCTGTTGCCGGAGGTGCGGGCGCGCCTGCGCGAGCTGTCACGGAACATCCCGCCGCTCACCGGAGGCACCCAGACCAGCCCCGCCGCGAATCCGACCCGGCTCACGGTCGGCTCGTTCGCGCTGGTCTTGCCGTCCGCCAACAACGACATCACCAAGCTGCTGGCGCTGGTCCCCAACGCGCCCTCGAGCTTCCCCGACGAGTTCGCCAAGGCGCGCTACCTCGGCTTCGAGCCGTCGACCGGCACCAGCGTGCGCAACGGCGACCGGCCGATGACCCAGCTGTTGCGGCCGGGCGCCTTCGGCCTCAGCGGCGGCGTCGTCTCGGTCGACTTCGCCGACGACATCATCCTCACCGGGCTGCCGACGGGGACCAAGCTGTGGGCCTTCGACGCGCGCGGGCGCGCCATCGATCCCGGCGCGGTGGCGGCCTGGTTCTCCTACCTGATCCAGCAGAGCACCCTCAACGGCGCCGAGAACGCCCTCGCGTTCGGCGACACGACCGACTGGGCCCAGGACGCGAACGGAAAGCCGCTGGTCGCGAACGTCACGGCGGGCCGGGTGGTCCACCTCGTCGACGCGCACGAGGGCGTGCTGGCGGATCCGTTCGTCGGCGCGTCGGGCCGCCTGCGGATGGACGGCAGCAGCGTGACCGACACCGTGCTGGTCGCGTCCACGAACGGCACCGCCTTCACCTTCTCCGACCCGCCGCCCGCCGGCTCGGTGCCATACAACCCGGCGGTCGACAACGCGCCCGAGAAGCGGATGGCGTTGCTGCCCGACGGCGCGTACGCAACGACGACGCTGACGCTGTGGCCGAACGGCGCGGTGGCGACGGGACTGGAGCGCGACTTCGCGCGCATCGCGGCGGTCGACATCGAGCGGCACCTGGTCGGGCTGGCGCGGGGCGATTCCGCGAGCGTCCCGACCGATCCGGACGCGCGGCGGAGCGCCGATCAGAACCGGCCGAGCACCCGGACGAAGGTCGCCGTCTGCACCGTCCCCGACGCGGAGGACGTGCTGATCGCGACGGCGGAGCCCGTCGCCGGGGCGATCGTCGACGGGCTGAGCCAGGGGACGTCGGCGCGCGTGGTGGTCGGCGTCGCCGACGCGCAGGGCGGCGCGCTCACCTCGCCGCTCGCAGCGGCGCTGCCCGACATCCCGGGGAAGCTGCCGGGCGTGCTGGTCGAGACCACGAACGCCGACCCCGAAGCGGGGACCTACAAGGTGCGGCCGCTGGTCGGCGGCCAGGACGCCGCCACGCCGACCCAGCCGGCCCCCAACCAGCAGGTGTTGCTGGAGGTGAAGCTGGCGCCCGAGGTGGCCGGGGCCTGGGTGCGCGCCTGGCCGCTCGGGTTCGACTTCGATCGGGCTGAGCACTTTCGCATGGACGGCGGCGGCGGGCTGATCGCGTCCGACGGCACGGCGCGGCTGGTGATGCAGCTGGCCGATCGCGTGACGGTGGGGATCGATCCCAGCGCGCTGCCGTCCTTCGATCTCGTGATCATCGGCCGCGACACGGGCGGCGTCCTGCGCCGGCGCACCTACGGCGACTGCCGCTACCATCGGCCCGATCCCGTCGCCGGCAGCCTGGTCCAGACGATCGACGGGACGATGACCTGGTTCGTCTGCGAGACGGGAGAATCGGGCACCGGTGCCCCGACCGCGAAGGTCGTGCCGGGCGCCACGCTGCTGATCAAGCAGGCGGACGGCAGCTTCACGCTGGCGGCGCGCAGCAAGATCCCGACCGCCGCGCTGGCGGCGAACACGCTGACCCGCGCGCTCGGGACCGGCGACGTCATCACCCTGACCCAGCCGACCTTCAAGGCGACCACCGATCGGATCGACGATCGCGGGCTGTCGCGGTCGAGCGACACCGACGGCGGCTCGCTTCCGGGCGGCCTGGTCGCGCCCGGCGTCACCGGCGTGGTGGTCGATCGCACGTCTCGCTTCGGGCGCGGCGGCTCGCGCCCGCGCCCGTCGATGCCGTATGCGACGCAGGACCGGTTCGAGGTCGTCGCGAGCTGGGAGCAAGGCGGCGACAGCCACGCCGTCGTCGGCGCCGCGCCGCTGCTGTCGCGCTCGCACGAGCTGCTGCCGCACGACGCGGGGCACCCCGGATCGGCGGCGGGCGTCGAGACGCACGGCACGGGCGTGCGCCTGCAGGGGCCGGCGGCGGCGCTCGCGGCCGAGTACGTCATCGATCGCACGGCGGGCCTCGTCGACACCGTCCCCTCGGCTCTCCAGCAGACGATGGGCGACATCTGGGTGCGCAGTGAACCGGCCCTCGCCATCGAGGCCGCGCTGCACGTGCCGCCGGCGCTGGCGCCGACCACGACCACGCCGCGCCGCTGGGCGGCCGTTCTCAAGACCAACGCCGTCGGGATGGAGGGCCTGCCGCTGGCGGGATCCCTCGCCTACCATCCGCCCGGCGGGGCGACGCCGCTGTACCCGCTGTCGGCTGTCACCAACCAGTTCGTCACCTGGCTAAACGGCCTCAACAACATCCCGAACGTCAACAACCTCGGCACGCAGGTCAAGAACATCATCGACAGCAACGTGGGGAACACCGATCAGGCGGTGCGCGCCCTCGATCGGCGCATCAAGACCGCGGCCGAGGGTGTCCGCGAGGTCGCGTTCTCACTCAAGGATGCGTTCCGCCGCGCCCAGGATCTGATCTACATCGAGACCCCGGCGATCGGCGATCGCGGCCACGGTCCGACCGGCGACAGGCTGGCGCTGTTCGACTTCCTGAAGCAGCAGCTGACGGAGAAGCCGTGGCTGCATCTGGTCGTGGCGGTGGCGGCACAGATGCCCCCCGGCCTGCCCAAGGCGCTCATCGCCGTCCGCGACGACGAGATGTTCACGTTGCTCGACGGGCTCCGCAAGGATCCGGCGCTCGAGAACCGCGTCGCCTACTTCGCGCCCGGCGCGGGGGCGGGCCGCTCGCTGCGGCTCGCGTCGACCAGCGTGATCGTGGACGACGTGTTCGCGCTGACGGGCACGACGCACCTGTGGCGCCGGGGGCTGACGTTCGATTCGTCGCTGGCGGCGGCGGTGTTCGACGAGCGCCTGGTCGACGGCCGCCCGCAGGAGATTCGCCGCTTCCGGCGCGCCCTGCTGGCGGGGCGGATCGGCATCTCCGAGACGCTGGTGCCCGACGAGCCCGCCGAGCTCGTCCGCTCGATCATCGACTTCGACCGCACCGGCAGCTTCCGGCTCGCCTCCCACGCGATCCGCTCCCCCGACCGGCTGTCGCCCGGCGTGCCGTACCCGACGGACTCGGACCGCGACGTCTGGAACGTCGACGGCACCATCGCCGACCTGTCGTTCGCGGACGTCGTCGCGTTCTTCCTGCGCGCCACCGCCTCGACCTCTCCGGACGGGACGGTCAACGATCCGCTGGCGCCGTGACGAGACGGTTGACGTCGACCTTCACCAGCCGGCTCGGCTCCGGGTGCCGTTCACCGAGGCCGCCGGTGCCGCGCTGGCCCCAGCACCAGACGCTGCCGTCGGTGCGCACCGCGCAGCCGATGAACGGGCCGACGCTCACCTGCCGGACGCCGCCCAGGACGGTCACCGCCTCGTTCCAGGGAGACTGACCGCAGAGGGCGGCGCGCGCCGCGCAGATGGGAGGCCCCCAGCAACGCAGCTCGCCGTCGTCGCGGACGCCGCAGCCGCGAAACACCGGGCTCGCCTGCTCGGCGGCCAGGCTCAGCTGCCGCACGTGGTCCAGCCCGCCCGGCTGCGCGCCCGGGCCGACACAGGAGACGTTCGCGGCGCCGTCGACGGCGCAGATCTCCTTCTCGGACTCCGGTCCCGGCCCGTGGCCGGGGAGCCGGGCCGGACGGCCCCAGGCCGACACCGCCGCCGGCGACGCGCCGGTCTGCCAGCACCACGGCTGGTGGTCGCGCGCCAGACCACACTGGCCGTGCTGGCCGACCCAGATCTGGTCCACCGGCGGCAGCCGTTGAATCACCGTCGGTGACAGCGTCGGCGCGCGCGGGCCCCACCGGCCCCAGCAGCGGACAGCGCCGGCGCCGTCGAGCGCGCAGATCGTACCGAGCGACGAGGAGATCTCGCGGACGCCACGCAGCCCCGGCACCGGGAGCGGCGTCTGGACGATCTCGACGTTGCGTTCGATGCCGGGCCGCCCGCGGAATCCCAGCCCCATCTCGCCGTAGTCGTTGTGCCCCCAGCACCAGACGCGGCCGTCGCGCGCGAGCGCGCACGGGGGCGCGACCGCGACGATGTCGCGCAGGCCGCGCGGCGCGACGTGATCGCCCCAGCAGACCACCGTCCCGTCGTCGAGAGCGGCGCACGCGCTGGTGACGTCGACCTCGACCTGCGCGGCGCCGCGCACGCCTTCGATGCGGACCGGCGCGCGCTCGACCTGCGGCGCCCCGTCCCCGACGTCGGCGCCGGTGCCTTCGCAGTAGACTTCGCCCGCCTTGGTGATCGCGCAGGACACGCGCGGGACCATGTCGCCGGCCACCACCGTCGCGACCGGAGGGACGCCGGCGATCGGCTCCAGCGCGGCGGTCACGGTGCCGGCGGGGGCCACCGCGCGCCGCCAGGCGAAAAGGGCGCCGGCGCGGGTCACCACGAGCAGCGGCGAGCCGAGCACGACCTGGGCCACGTCCGCGAGCGACAGGCGGGTCGGCGCGCGGTTGCAGGCGACCTGCGCGCGACCGTCCTGACACGGCCGCGCGTCGGGCGGAACCGGCAGGTCGCCGTTCGCGTTTCGTCCCCAGCACCACGCCGAGCCGTCCGCCCGCACCGCGCACGCGGCGGTGCCGGAGTCGGACAGCGAGACCACGTCCGTCATGCCCGGGACGTCGATCGCGGCGTCGGCGCGCGGGCGATCGGGGACGCCGAGAACGCCGAGCGTGTTGTCGCCCGCGCAGCTGACCCGACCGCCCGCGAGCGTGCAATGCGGCAGCTTGCCGTGCCCGCTCGGGCCGCCCGTCCAGCTCACGTAGCCGGCCTCGGCCAGCGTCCGGGCGGTGTCCTTGATGCCGGCTCGCCAGCCGAGGCAGCGCGTGCGCCCGGCGTCCGCCCAGATCAGGCAGTCCTGGCGCTCGCTCGCGCGCAGCTCGGTGCAGGCCGCGCTTCCGTCGCGGTGGCGGACGCAGACGCCGGGGAACCTGTCGGGGAAGGCGAAGGCGCCGACGTCGCGCGCGATCGGACGAGGGACGACCGGCGCGGCGGGGATCGTGGCGTCGCCCGTGTAGCCGAACCCCCAGCACCAGAGCGACGCATCCGCGCGCAGCGCGCAGAAACCGTAGGGCGAGTTGCCGCGCAGCTCGCGGATCCCTTCCAGGCCGGCGAGCAAGGCGGGCCGGCTGCGGGCCTCGTTCGTCCCGTCGCCGAGCGAGCTGGCAAAGTTCTTCCCCCAGCAGGCGACCCGTCCGTCCTCGCGCAGCGCGCAGAACGAGCCGCCGTAGGCGAGGCCGGCGACGCGCGCGAACGGAGCGCCGCCCGCCACGGGGGCCGCGGCGCGGGCGCTGGCGGGAGCCTGGGCCGACGGCGTCGTCTGGACCACGCACGCGAGCGCGGGCAGCGCCGCGAGCAGCGCGAGGGCGCGCGCGCCGCCGCCGCCGGAGCGCTCAGCGCGGGACGCGTTGTACGCGACCGTTGCGCGCTCCAAAGTCGCCCGCTTCGGTCCAGTAGACGTACTGAGCGTCGACCGCGATCCCGATGGAGAGCTCGAACCCCGAGGCGATCATCGCGGCGGCGCCGCCGGTCTTCGGGATCCGCGCCACGTAGCCGGGACCGGAGTCACCGCGCGTGAGCCAGTAGACCGCGTCGCCGCCGAGAGCGATGGCGTCGGACGTGTCGAGCGCGCTCGCCAGCGTGTCGCCGGCGCCACCGGCTTTCGGCACCCGCATCAGCGCCCCCGACTGCGCGCTCGAGGTGTCGGTCGCGAAGTAGATGTACGTGTCGTCGAGAACGGTCCAGCGCGCCCGCAATCCCGGGGTCGCGTCGGCCGGCCGCAGCTCGTTGATGTCGCCGCCCGTCTTCGCGATACGGCGCACGCGCGCCCCGGTCTCGGCCCAGTAGAGGTACTGATCGTCGAGGACCAGGAGCCCGAAATTGCCGGGGCCGGCGAGCATCTGCGGCGTCCCGCCCGGCGCCTTGCTCGCGCGCCGCAACATCAGATCGCCGGCGTCGAGCCAGTAGACGGAGTCCGCGTCGAGCGCGAACGCCGACGGCAGGCCGCCGACCACCATCGCGGCCTGACCGCCGGTGGCCGGGCCGGTGAAGATGCCGTTCGGCGTCGAGGCGTTGCGCCAGTACAGGTTCGCGCCGTCCACCACCAGCGTGTCGGGAGCGCCCTGCGACGAGAACAACGTCGTCGCGCTGCCGCCCGCCTTCGGCGCGCGGCGGATCGCGGTGGCGGTCGTCCAGTAGACGAACGAGCCGTCCACGGCGACGGCGCCGGGGCGATCCTCGCCGGTCGCCACCGACGTGCCGGCGGCCGTGCCTGCGCCGCCGCCGGTGCCGCTGCCGCCCGTGCCGCCAGCGGTTCCTCCCGCGGCACCCGCGGTTCCTCCGGAGGCGCCCGCGGCGCCGGACGCGTCGGGCGCCGCGGATCCGCCGCCACAACCGGCGGCGCAGAAGGAGAGGAGCGCGGCGATCGCTCGGGTCGTGCGGACGGGAGGAAAGCTCGGACGGCGGATCATGCGCGCACCGGGCGCCGATTGTATCCCAGGCGAAAGCAGAGCGAGGCACGCGATGTCACTGCCCTCTTCCACGTCTCGGCACGTGATGCGAGCCACGATTTTTCCCGCGCCACAGAGATACAGGGCTGCGCGGATCTCACCAGGCCACGCGAGCCCGCTGCCACCGAGGTGATGCGATCGCCGGCGGGCGGCGCGTTTCCGGATCGCGCGCGCGCTCGGCTAGATTACCGAGCGGAGGCCCCCAATGTCGCCGACCGGAAGAGTCGCCGCCGCAGCACTGGCGCTCGCCTTCGCCCAGGCATGCAAGCAGGGCCCGTCCTCCACCGCAGCGCCGCCCGCCGGCGCGCGCGCGGTCGGCGCCGGCTCGCCCGGCGCCGGAGGGGGCGCGGCGGCGCCGGGCTCGGGCGCGCCGCGCGTGCCGGTCGGCGTGAAGACGCCGTTCGAGCCGCTGGATCGCGCGTCGGCCAAGACGTTCGCGGCCGCGCAGGCCGCGCTGCGCGCGAAGAAGTATGGTCCCGCGCGCGACCTGTTCCACGAAGTCGTCACCGCTCATCCCGACCACCTGGCCGCGCGCCATCAGGAGCTGCGCAGCGCGCTGCTCGCCGATCCCGCCGCCGACGTCCGCGAGCTGTGGCGTGACCTGCTGGCGCGCGACTTCATCGGGTACGCCTCGCGCCTCGACACGGCGCCGGAGCTCGCGGCGCTGCGGCGCTCGCCGCGCTGGCCGGAGCTCACGCAGATCAGGGCGGAGCTCGAGGCTGCCTACGCGCAGGGGTTCGAGCGCGGCTTCTTCTTCGTCGCCCGAAGCCACCCCGCCAAGCCGCAGCTCTACGACGAGAAGGCGCGCCCCGTCCTGGAGCTGTTCCAGGAGGCGTACTTCTACGACCTCGCCACCGGGCGGGTGCGGCGGCTGACCGAGACCGGCGGGCGGGTGTTCGGGATCCTCCCCGATCGAAAAGGGAAGCGACTGCTCCTGCTGCTCGTGGAGGCGCTCGCGGATCACGACGTCGACACGGGCCACTCCTTCTCGATCTTCAAAGCCGGCCTCGTGTCGCTGGAGACGCTGGAGCAGAAGGCGCCGATCGCGTTCCCGGCCGGCGCGCCGGCCGCGGAGGTCTCGCTGTGCGTCTCTGACAAGGGCACGCCGCTGTGGACCACCACGGCCCGCTACACCGTCGATCCGGCGCAGAAGAAGCTGGTCGAGACGCCCGAGGTCTGCCCGGCCACGTCGGGCGTGACGGTGACTCCCGATCGCGGCCAGCGGGCGCGTCCCGCTGCGGCCGGCGTCATCGTGGACGTCGGAAGGCGCGCGTTCACGATCGACGGGACGCAGGAAGTCCGGCGCAAGGGCAGCATCGCCCGCGAGTCGATCGGGTGGTCGCCGGCGAAGACGCGCCTGGTGTTCGCGGACGCGTACAGCCCTTGCGACCTGGAACAGAGCTCTCCGGACGAAAGCTGGCCGCTCACCGCGCGGAGCGCGCTCTTGCTATGGGACGTCGCCACCAAGAAGGCGACGCCCGTCGCCGAGGCGTTCTCGTTCTTCGAATGGGAGTGGCTCGACGACGATCACCTCGCGCACGAGGCCGGGTCGAAGACGAGCCCGCGCGTCGCGGTGTACGAGATCTCGTCCGGAACCGACACCGTCGTCGACACGCGCGCGGGCGCCGGCCTGGTCGCCGTGCCGACGTCCGCCTGCACCATCCGAACCGCCGAAGACGCGGAGGGGGGCGAATGACACCGCCGCGCAGGATGTCGGTGCGCACCTCCGGCGTCGTCGTGCTGTCCATCGTCGTCTGGCTGGGTCTACCTTCCTGCGAAACGTTCATGGCTGCGCCCTACTACGAAGAGCCGCGGATCGATCGCGAGATGCTCCGCGCCTGGGGCGAGGACGGCGCCTACTGTTCCGCGTCGTTCAGCGAGCGGGTGAAGGGTTCGAACGCGCTGCCGCCGTTCGTCGCGGCCCAGGAGCAGAAGTGCCAGCAGAACGACGGGGAGGCGTGTCTCGATCGAGGGCGCGCGCATCTCGGCGGCTGCGGCGGCGCGGAAAAGAACCGCGACCGCGCCATGGAGCTCTTCTTGCGCGCGTGCGAGCTCGGCCAGCCCGACGGCTGCACCACGTACGTCGAATCCACGCCGCGCCGGCGATGGGGGATCTTCTCCGACAGCAAGCGGGAGCGCGCCGCGACCCGAGCCGTCGATCTCGTGCAGAAGTCCTGTCTCGCGGGCGACGTCGAGCGATGCGCCCTCCTGGAGCGCTGGCATCGCGGCGGTCGATATGGCCTTTCGCCGGGCCGCACTGACGGCGCGGAGAGGACATTGGCCGCCGCGTGTCTGCAGGGACGGGAGTCGGCATGCCGGCTCCTCGCCACACGCGAGACGTCGCTGGGCAACAGAGACGCGGTCGTCGCCATCGATGCCCTTCGTTGCGGCGCCGGCGGCTGGGGCTGCGCGGGTCTCACCACGTTGCGCGAGCGCGCCGCCGCCGAAGGTGATGCGACCGCAGCGAAGCAGATTCTACGAATCGCTGATGCGCTCGAGAGGAACGGTCGATGCGCCGAGAGCGCCTCGCCGAAGCTAGGTGCTCCCGCTTCCAACGCCCCGGCGCGCCTCACCGATCAAGAGCGGCGCTGCGTCGACGGTGACGCCGCGTCGTGTGACGCGGTGTCGGCGCGCGGCTTCGGCCACGACATGAGCGCGCGACAGCTGCTGCAGGCGGCCTGCCATGCGGGTCGCGAGGACAGCTGCAAGGGATTGGTCGACTACAGCTTGCGAATCGATGACCGCGTCACCGCGATCGGGACGGGCGCTCTGCATTGCGGGCAGTCCGAGCGGTGGGGGTGCGACGCCCTCACGCGCATCAATGGGTCGCCGACCGATGGCGCCGCGCTGCCCGATCACGCGCGCGCCCGGCTCGACCACCTGGTGTGCGCGCTGCTCTGACGCGCCGGAAGCCCGCGTCAGCGTCGGCGCAGCCCTGTGACCAGCTCCGCGACGGTAGCGTAGCGTTCGACGGCGAACAGGTGATGGAAGATGTTCTCGCGCGGGCCGACGATGCAGATCCGCTTGCCGGCCGCGAGCGCGATGCCGAACACGACGTGACGCTCGCCGCGCGCGGCGCCGGCGACGATGGCGCTGGGATCGTCGGTGAACGACACCAGGCAGTCCGCGTGCCCGAGATCGATCAGGTCCTCGACCGCCGGGGTCATCGCGGGATCTTCGCCCTCGCCCCGCGATCCAGCGCGACGTCACCTCGTGGCCGGCGCGCTCCAGCTGGGACGCGACGCGCAGCATCTCCCAGCGGCGTTCGTGGCGGGCGGCCAGGTGGATCTTCATCGGCCCTGCTCCTGGACCAGGAACGCCTCGCGCGCGCGCCCCAGCGCCCGCGCCAGCCGCTGGCGCGCGGCCGCGTGCGAGATCCCGAGCGCCGACGCCAGCGCGAGCCGGCTGCGCCGGTGGATGACGGCGTTCACCACCAGATCCGCGTCCTGCCCGACCGCGGACTGCAGCCAGCGCCGGAGCGCGGCGACCTCCTGCGCGTCCGACTGGCCGAACGGCAGCGCGAACCGCGACGGAGGCGGCCCCTCGTCGTCGAAGGCGGGCGCGGCGATGGCGTCGGCCGTGACCGGATCGCTCTTCGCGGCGCGGGCGCACTCGCGGATGCGACCGTCGACCACCTCGCGCTCGGTGTTCAGCACCAGCGTCGCCGCCAGGCAGGAGACGCGCCCGAGGTTGACCCGCTGAACCTGGGCGATGAACTGATCCACGATCTCCAGCTCGAGGTCGTGCGCCTGCGCCTGGAACAGCCGCCGCCGCTTGCGAAAGATCGCGTCGAGGCCGGGCCAGAGCCCGAGGATCAGGAGCGCCAGCGCGATCCGCTTGGCGGTCCCGACGCACGCCTCCGCGACCAGGCAGCGCAGCACCCGATCGCGCTCGGCGAGGCCGTTCTCCTTGCGCACCAGGAACGCCGCCACCGCCGCCGGCTCCTCGAACGGCGCCAGCGCCGGCTTCTCGCTCCGCAGCGCCTCGAACGATTCGACGGACTCTCGCCCGTCGATCGATCGCAACAACCCCGCGTGAAGTTCTTCCCACCGTGCCCGAATGGATTCGTTTGACATGCCCCCCATGAAGCCAGCGCGCGCGTCGTCTGCGGTCGTCAGGGTGTCGTCAGAGAGTCGATTCTCTGTCGTTTGTTGCGTCGCCGGCGCGAGCGCCTAGGCGGCGATGACGCGCGCGCCGCCCGGCGCGTTCAGGCGCAGGCCGGTGCCGGGCACGTTCTCGAACAGGCTCTCGATCTCGTTGGCGGGCACGACGTCGGCGAGCGCGCGCCGGAACGGGCGGATCACCTTGTAGCGGATCTCGCGCAGCTCCGGCGCGACCACGCGGCGTCCGCTGCGACCGAGCTTCTGCATCTCGGCCGCCATCTCGCTCATGGTCACGACCTTGCCGGGGCGCGCCGCCAGCACGGCGAGGGCGAGGACCGACTGGCGCTGGAGGTGATGGGGCGGACGGGTCGGAATCGGATGCCCGCGATAGGTCACCTGCAGCGACGACAGATCGACGACCAGCGACGGCTGGGGCGGCTCGCCGCCCGGCGCGGACGGCGCGTTGGGCGCCGGCGCCGGCGCGGCGTCGGCGAGACGTCCGGCCCCGCTCGACGACGCGCGCGGCGCCAGCGGCCCGGCGGCCGGCGCGGGCGGCTCGGCGGCCGGCGCGGGCGAGGCGCCGCCCGTCACCGCCGTCCAGAGCGCCGTCATCGCCGCCTTGTGCTTGAGGACGCCCGCGACGGCGTCGCGCCCGGCCGCGCGCAGCGCCTCCGGATCGGCGAAGCCGCCGTCGACCAGACGCCGCAGCAGCGCGCGCCCGACGCCGCGCGCGCGCAGCCGCGCCAGCTCCAGCGCGTCGGGCCGCACGCCGTACGCGAGGCGATCGGCCAGCAGATCGAGCGTCCGGCTGCGCGCCTCCGGCCAGCCGCTGGCGCGCGCGACCCCGGCCAGCGCGTCGACCAGCCACGCCAGCTCCTCCCCCGTCCGGCGCACGGCGCCCGCCCAGATGTGATAGCGGCTCTCCAGATCCTGCGTGCGGATCTCGTCGACCCAGTCGGCCATCAGCAGCGTCTTCTTGATCGCCTTGGTGGCGTCGTACTCCAGGCTCTGGAGATCCTCGGCCAGCGCCGCGAACGCGGGCCGCGACGACGCGCCGGCGGCCCCCACCCGCGCCAGCAGCTCGCCGCGATAGTCGGCGCGCCACCGCTCGTCGCCGGCCAGGGCGACGTAGATGTCCCGCCCCGCCGCGGTCAGGCTGACGATCAGCAGCACCTCCAGGTCGTGCACCGACGCGCCGCTCGCCTCCTTGGCCCACCGGGCCAGCACCGCGCCCGTCGCGACGCCCACCCCCTTGGTGGCGCAGACCCGCCCGACCGCCGTCACCTCCAGCCGCCCGCCGTCGAGCGCGCGCAGCAGGCCGCCGGCGAGCGCGCAGGCGACCGCCTTGTCCAGCGCCTCGTCGAAGTCGGCGCGGCTGATCTTCTGGGCCCAGTGCGTCCACCCGGTGAAGCTGGCGAGCAGCATCTCGGCCAGCTCCGCGCGCGACGACGCCATCCCCGACGCCATCAGGTCCAGCACGTGGTTCTCCAGCGGCGCGTCCGCCAGCGTGGGACGGATCTCCTCGAACTCGCCGCCCGCGAAGTGCTGCAGCCAGACGTCGGCCTCGAACGGCGAATACGTCACCAGGATCGATCGCCCGAAGTCGTCGACCAGCGACAGCCGCCCGGCCCGGCCGCTCATGTTCTCGTACTCCGAACGCGAGATCTCCTGCAGCGACCAGCGCCCATAGCGGCGCAGGTACTCCCAGCGCTGGTGATCGAGGACGACGTTCTTGACCGGCAGGTTCATGCCGACCGCCAGCGTGGTGGTCGAGAACAGCGCGCGGATGGCGCCGCTCCGGAAGTGACGCTCGACGATCTCGCGCTCCTCCGGCGACAGGTCCGAGTTGTGGAACGCGATCGCGCTCGCCACCACGCCCAGCAGCGCCTCGCGCGCGTGCGTCTCCTCCAGCTGGCGCAGCTCGTCGGAGGCGGCCGCCGCGGGCGCCGGCGTCAAGCGCTGGGCCAGCAGGCGCGCGAACAGCACCGTCGTCGCGCGATCGGGCACGAACGCCAGCACCTGCTCGCCGCGCCGGACCAGCTCCTCGACCGCCGCCAGCAGCAGCTGCTCGCGCTTCTCCGAGCGGAAGTCGGCGAACGCCTCGACGCCGGTCGCGCCCGAGTTGTGCTCGCGGTAGCGGAACTGCCCGCGGCACAGCACGCCCTTGCGCAGGTCCACCGGCCGCCGCGTGTCGACCAGCAGGCGCGCGCCCAGCCACTCCGCCAGCGCCTGCGCCCGCCCCAGCACGGCCGACAGCCCGATGATGCGCGGCCGCGACGCCGCGATGCGCAGCTTCGTCAGCAGCAGCTCCAGCGTCGGCCCGCGATCCTTGTCGGTGATCATCTGCAGCTCGTCGACGACCACCAGCCCGACCGCCTCCATCAGCTGCGGCTTGCCGATCAGCAGCGCCTGCAGCTTCTCGAACACCACGACGGCGATGTGGAAGTCGAAGCGCCCGATGTCGTCGTCGTGCTCGCGCCGATCGCGCGACGACACCACCACCTTGATGCCGGCGGGCGCGTAGCGCCGGTGCAGCTCCTCGTACTTCTCGGACGCCAGCGCCTTCTGCGGCACCAGGTAGATCACCTTGGTGTTGCTGCGCGCCGCCCGCACCGCCGCCATCTCGCCGACGAACGTCTTCCCCGACGAGGTCGGCGAGAAGACGATCAGGTTGGCCTCCGAGAACAGGCCGAACTCCTTGACCGCCCTCTCCTGCACCGGCAACAGCTCACTCCCCACCTGAGACCGCCAGATCTCGAGGATGTCCGGGGGGACGTTGTACGCCTCGAGCGTCTCCACCTTCATGACTTCACGTTCCTTTCGTGAAGTCAGGTTAACCGCGAGCTATGACAGATCTGGTCGCATCAGGGGGATCAGCGCGGCTTGCGCAGCAGCGACGGGGCGGCCTTCTTCTTGTCGCCGTCAGCGGGCGGGTACTCGACGGTGAGCAATCGGCCCGTCACCTTCGTGATCTTCTTGTAGGGCCAGACGCAGCTCGGGGGGCGGAAGCCGATGTCGAAGCTGCAGGCGAACACCGGCAGCGGCGGCATGCGGAACGCCGACATGCTGAGCTCGTAGCAGGCGAGGCCGCGGCGCGCGTCCGGCGGCACCGGGCGGACGGCGACCGCCTTCGTGAACGACTCCACCGCCAGGCGATCGAGCTCGCTGTTGCCCGAGCTGCGGCGGAGGACGACCGCGGTCTCGCGTCCCGCCGCGACGTCCAGGCAGATCTCGGCGCGCCGCTCCTCGTGACCTGCCTCGGCCTGCCGGGCCGCCTCGCCGTAGGCCCCGAGCACGTCGGCGTGAGGGGAGATCTCGTTGCGCGTGTCGCCGCCGCCCTCGCGCGGCGGGCCGTCGCGCGCGCCGATCCGCCCGCTGTTCACCTCCTCGACGGTGTGCAGGTAGCCGCGCGCCCAGCCCTGCAGGCTGCCCCCGGCGCCGACGGCCAGCTCGTCGGCCAGCCGGCTGGCCCGCGCGTCGAAGCGGGCGCGCGCGCCCCGCAGGTATTCGTAGAGCAGCGGATCGACGCGGCCCGCGTCGACGTTGTTGACCGCGTCGCGCTGGCGATCGTTCTCGGCGCGCAGCTCGTCCACGTTGAAGCGGCGCGGTGGCGCGCGCAGCGTCCCGGGTGGCGGCGGCCCGGCGATGCGCCCCTTGACGTCGTCGGACAGCCCGCCCAGCGACAGATCGACCCGCGCCGCATCGTCGGCTTGACCTCCTCTTGCCGCCTCGCGAGCGGCGGGCGTCGCGGGTGAGGGTGCGGGGCCGCCGCTCGACGGCGACGGGACCCTCCGATCCCTCTGATCCCCTCTCCCCGCTTGGCGGGGAGAGGGTGAGGGAGAGGGGCCGCGCGGCGGGGGCACCGGTGCGGGAGCCACCTCGTCTGGAGGCGGCGAGCGCGCCTCGTCCGCGCGCACCTCCACGTCCACCTCGACCGCCTCCGTCTCCGGCGGCGCCGCCGCGCGCCGCGCCCCTCGCTGTCCCGCGCGCAGCACGAGCACGGCCACGAGCGCGTGCAGCAACAGCGAAGTGAGCCACGCCGCCCAGGACCGTGAGCGCCCCGCCCGCATGGTGTTCCCTCGAGATCGACTGACCCGCGAATACACGACCTGGTTGTCCCCGCACGCCGAGATCTATTGCGCCCGCGCGCCGCCGACCTGCTATGTAACGGGCCGTGGCGGCCCCCGAGCGCACCCTCTATCTCGCCCGCCACGGTGAAACCGAATGGAACCGGATCGGGCGCTGGCAGGGGGCGACCGACATCCCGCTCTCCGACCACGGGCGGGCGCAGGCGCGATCGCTGGCCGAGCGGCTGCGCGACCTGCGCATCGCCCGGGTGCACGCCAGCCAGCTGTCGCGCGCGCTCGAGACGGCGCAGATCGTCGCGACGCATCTGGCCCTCCCCGCGCCGATCGCCGACCCGCGCCTGCGCGAGCGCGGCTACGGCGCGTTCGAGGGCCTCACCCGCCACGAGTGCGCCGAGCGGTTCCCCGGCGTCTGGGAGCGCTACCTGGCCGATCGCCGCGCCGTGCCGCCCGGCGCCGAGGCCCAGGCCGAGGTGGTCGAGCGGATCACCACCGCGATGACCGAGATCGCCGGTCGGGTCGACACCCTGGCCGGAGCAGGCGCGATCCTGGTCGTCTCTCACGGCGGCACGATCCGCACGTTCGTCCACGCCGTCACCGGCGTCATCCCACCGCCGCTCGAAAACGGCACCGTGTTCCGGATCGGCTTCGCGGGCGGCGCGTTCGTCTCCGCCGAGCAGATGTGAAATGAGCACCCCGCCCGCCGTCACCGTGCAGAGCGTGCCGCCGCGCAAGCTCGCCGCGGTCCGGCGCAGCGTGAAGGTCGGCGCCGTCGGCGCGGCGTGGAAGCCGGCGCTGGACCAGGTCTGGGCGTTCCTCCGCGCGCACCCCGGCCTCCGCACCGACGGGCACAACGTCTTCCTTTACCGCCACCCGGCCAGCCGCGACGCCCCGATGGAGGTCGACTTCGGCGTCGAGGTGGTGCGCAGCTTCGAGCGCGAGGGCGAGGTCGCGCCGGCCGAGACCCCGGCGGGCGAGATCGCGACGGCCGTGCACGTCGGCGGCTACGACCAGCTTCATCGCGCGCACGACGCGATCCAAGCCTGGCGCGCCCGGTCGGGCCGCGCCTTCGCGGGCCTGTCGTGGGAGATCTACGGCGACTGGTCGGACGATCCGGCGAAGCTCGAGACGACCGTCTGCTACCTGCTGGCGTAGCGCCCGCCGCCGACGCGCGCCGCCGTGTCGGAAACGTGACTGTGGATCGCCATTTCCATGTCGGGAGAATGTCGAGGGAATCGGACGGCGCTTTTCCCGGCGTCGCGGGACGCTCAAGCGTGGCGCGGGGATGGCGATATGGAATGCATGACTCAGCGGACGCTGCGCATCCCGGGCACACTGAAACACACGAGCGACGAGCAAACGGACGCCAACCTGCAAGAGAAGGCCCGGGAGCACGTCGATCGCCACCCCGGCCTGCACTTCCTCGCGGACGTCATGCGCGCCCTGCACGGCCCGCTGGCGCCGCTGCGCAACGTGAAGACGTTCTTCACCGCGTTCCCGCCGCGCGAGGTGATGGACGCGCTCGCCCAGCGGCCCGACCTGCGCGTCAAGGCGCTGAAGCCGATCACGGGCAGCCCGGCCGCGCTGCTCCGGCGGCTGTCGTCGGAGGGGCTGGCGTCGCAGATCGATCTGCTGGCGATCGAGGATCTGCCGGAGAGCGAGCGCTCGGTGCGTCCGGAGGCCGATCGGGCGCTGTCGGTGCACGAGCTCTACTTCAAGTACCTGGACCCGACGGACCTGGCGACCTACGTCCCGGCGCCGGTGATCTGGAAGTACGAATCGCAGGACGACTGGTGGAAGTGGGAGCCGAGCGCGGGCGGGCGCGTCCTGATGGCGGCGGAGCTGCGCAGCATCCGGCGCCACATGCTGCTGACCGACAGCGAGATCCTGGACCTGCTGGGCGACGAGACGCTGGAGCGTCACCTGCCCCTGGCGGTCAGGACCAGCCTGCGCGGCGCGGCCCGGCGCGCGGCCGCGGCGGGACGGCCGTTCACCGATTCGGATCTGTTCGCGGGCGCAAAGGCCGCCGGCGGGCGCGATCTGATCGACGAGATGGTGGAGAGCGTGCCCCTGCTGCAGCTGCGCGCGGTGATCACGCACGTGGCCGGGCTGCTCGGCGTCGCCACCGCCAGCGACGCCGACGACGGACCGACCGTCGTCACCAGCGCCGCCAACGCCATCG
>DATBHU010000193.1:0-1762 GCA_036557265.1 Polyangia bacterium | reverse complement strand
TGCCGTACAGCTTGTTGACGCGCGCGGCTTCCGGATAGTTGAGGTTGCCGATGCGCTCGACCTTGGCCCGCCAGTCCTCGACGTAGCGTGCGAAGCGATACTCCTCGGCGCGCGCGCCGACGAAGCGGCGCTTGGGCCGCTTCTGGTACGCGTCCATGTCCTTGGCGATCTGCGCCTCGAGCCGGATCGCCTCCTGCGTGCGCTGCATGATGTCGTTGGCGGTCGGCGAATCGGTGGATTCCGGCACGTCGTTGGCCTTGGGCTGCGGCGTGGGCACCGGCTGCGAGCGGAGCTGCGTCAGGAGCTCGCGTGTCTGCTGCTCGAGCGCCTGCACCTTCTGGCTCGCGATCGCCACCTCGTTCTGCGCGCTCTCTTTCGGCACCACCGGCAGCGGCGTCTTGGCGCGGCGGTTCTGGTCGGTGTTGCCGCCGCCGTCGAGATTGGCCTGCGCCAGGATGTCGGCCTTGGTCGGCTTGGTGTGCGACTTGGCGTTGACCAGCGCGATCTCCAGCGGCGGTCCCTTGTCGGTGAGCTGGCGCAGGTCGAACGGGCTGAAATGGATCGCCAGCACCACGGCGTGGATGACGATCGAGGCGATCAGCGCGCCGCCGAGGAGGCGGTCGCGGCGCGGCGCGTGCAGCGCTGCCGGCGGAATGTGCGCCGGCGGGAGCGCGCCCGCCGGGGCCAAATGTGCCGTTTTACGCGGCGCCGGAGGCGGTTGCGCGGGCTCGGCCGCCGGGGCAACGGCGGGCGACTCGGTGACGACGGGATGAAGCGCGGTTGCCTTGGCGCGCGGAGACCGGGCGGCCGGCTTGCGGGGCGCGGCCGGCTTGGCCTCTGCGGCGGGCTTGTCCTGCGCGGTGGGCGCGGCTTTCGGCCTGGCAGCGCGGCGCCGCGGAGGCGACGGGGCCTCGCCTTCGGGCGCGGTTGGGGGTTTGGGCTGGACGGAGCGCTGCGCCAACGGTCGTACGGTACAGGGTGACGGGCGCGATTGTACAAGCGAGCGCCATGCCAGTGGCATGCCGCCCGGGATTTTCGCCTTGCGGGGCTTACCCTGGCCCCGTTCCGAAAAACTTACCCTGACCCCGTTTTCCCCGCATACCGGCACTCGACCGTCTCCGCCAGCAGATCGATCGCGCCGACCGCCACCCGCACGACGGTATCCGGCGCGAGCCCCGGCAGGTCCGCCAGGCGAACCGTCAGCGGCAAACGCTCGAAGCGCACGAGGCTTTCACGTACCACGCGCGCCGTCGTTTCGGCCACATCCCCCTGCAGCAGCGCGCGCAGGCACCAGTAGCGCTCCATGCGATCCTGGAATTCGCCGTACTGCGCGTACGTCGCTTCGAAGTCGGTGAGGATGGCGAAGAGCTCGGGGTCGCGCTCGTCGTAGGGCGCGCGCTCGCCGCGCACGCAGGCGAGGAGCTGCCGCTGGTTGACGAGGTCGCTGTAGCGGCGCAGCGGCGAGCTCGCCCACAGGTAGTGACTCACGCCCAGGCCCTGGTGTTCGGCGGGCCGCGTGGCGAAGCGCACCTTGCCGTTCGACTGGATGCGATACAGGCCCGCCATGCCGGCGTCGGCGAGCGTGCGGCCCCAGGTCGCGTTGACGTGGATCATCAGCTCGGCCACCAGCTTGTCGAGCGGGCTGCCGCGCGCGCGCGGCACGATGGCGACGCGCCCCGCCTCGCCGTTCACGCCCGGCGCGTCCCAGTCGACGTAGAAGCTGTACTCGACGCGCGGGAAATCCGGCTTGGCGCGCGCCGCC
>DATBHU010000192.1:0-38124 GCA_036557265.1 Polyangia bacterium | reverse complement strand
GACCTTGACCGGTTCCCGCCAGGAAATACGAATGGATTTCGGTACGTGAGGGCGCTTACGGGGTCTGCTTACTGAGTGCCGCCCGTCGCGCCTCCACCGCCGCCCCCGCCCGCGCCACCCGCGCCGGTCGCGCCGCCGCTGCCAGCGGCGCTGCCGCCCGTGCTGCCACCGGTGCCGCCGCCCATACCGCCCTTGCCCATGGAGCCGCCCGCGCCGCCCGCGCCCATCCCCATCGTGCCGCCCATCCCGGTCAGCGGCGGCTTGGCCGTGTTCTTCGTCCAGTCCCAGACGGTGCTGGGATCGTCGCCGTTGGCGATCGCCGCCGCGCGCGCGTCGGCCGCCACCTGCGCGGGCGACTTGCCGGTCAGGCTGCGCAGGAACTCGGCCAGGTCGTGGACCTCGTCCTCGGTCAGCATCAGCGGATGGATCTGGGGCGACTTCGTCCCGACGAACGTTCCCGCCGGGCCGCCGCCGTTGTTGTAGTGCCAGATCACGTCCTCCAGCGTCTCGACGGCGCCGCTGTGGAAGTAGGGCGCCGTCATCGCGACGTTCAGCAGCGACGGTGTCCGGAACATGCCCTCCAGCGTGTCGTCGTACATCTGGCAGGCGACCGTGGTGTCGGTGCGCAGCGTGGCGTTCTTCTGTACGGCCGAGGCCAGGACGGAGGGCGTGCAGGCGGCGTTGTTCGCGACCGCGTCCGTCATGTGGCACTTGCACGCGCCGGTGTCCGCGTCCATCACCAGGCAGGGGACGCTCGGGTCGCTGGCCAGGTCCATCTGGACCTGCGAATTCATCACCGCGTCGGTGCAGGCGGCCATGGTCGCCACGGCGTCCGTCTTGCGGCAGATGCAGTGGTCGCGATCCAGATCGCGCAGGTCCTTCAAGCGCTTGAGGCCCGTCTCCGGATCGTCGCTGTACTTGCTGCCGCCGTTGAAGATCGGCAGGTTCGGGTTCACCTCCATCGCGTTCAGGTTGGCGACCTGCGCCGACACCGACGCCGCGCGCCCGCGGTTCAGCGCCACGGCCGCCGCCGAGCCCGGCAGCAACGTGACGTTGGGCGCGCCGATGTTGTGGAAGCTCCGGTCGGAGAGCGTCGGGCCGTTGTGGCAGTCGCTGCACGCCGCCTTGCCGATGAACAGCTTGAGGCCGCGCTTCTGCGTCTCGGTCATCGCGCTGTAGTCGCGGTCGCGCACGTAGCGCTGGAACGGCGATTCCGGCGTGTACATCATGCGCGGGTAGGTGTCGAACATGCGGCCGAGGTTGTAGCGGAGCACGTTGATGTTCTCCTGCGCGTCCATGGGCAGCATCTCGAACGGGCCGGGCGCGCCGCCGATCGCCGCCGGGTTGCCGGTGGCCGGATAGATGTTGGTCGGATCGGTGGTGGGGATCCCCAGCCGGTCGTCCAGCTTGTTGTTCGGGAAGACGGCGTTGTACTCGTCCTTGTACTTCAGGTACATGAACCGCGCCTGCGCGAACACCGTCGCCGAGGTCGACCAGACCGTGGTGCCGTGCTCGACCAGCCCGTCGAAGCGGCCGGCCCACAGCGTCCATTCGTTCCACGCCAGGTTCACCATCTGGCCGGTGTTGGTGGCGAGGTAGTTGCGGCCGTGGGACAGGCCGGGGACGACCCCGTTGGTCGCGCTCGCGCCCAGCGACGCGAAGTGCGAGTCGGTGAAGTAGGGCGTGTCGTGGCAGTTCACGCAGGCGACCTTCCGCAGGTCGCCCACGTTGCCCGACGGACCGGCCACCGTGATCCCCTCGGCCACGTCCTTGTCGAAGAACAGCATCTGGCCCAGCTTGGCCACGTCCTCGTCCTGATCCCGCATGTTGAACGGGTTGCGCGGCACCGGGCCCTTGAGCGGCTCGAGCTTCGCGATCTGGGTCCACTCCTGGTCGCTGAAGTCGTCGGTCTTGCTGCAGGCGGCGACCACCGAACCAAGTGCGATGACGGCGAGAGTGATTTTGAGACGCATGTTTGACCTCCGGACTACTCGTTCCAAGCCGTTAGGGATCATCAGAACCAGAGCACCAGCGAGCTGGTGGCGATGTCGTTGTCGAACTCGGGGATGCCGCCGTACTCCGCGTTGTGCAGGTACTCGGCCTTGACGACCATGTGCGGGTTCACGACCACCCGGAACCCGAAGGTGGCGCGCGCCTCCTTGGTGACGTAGATGCGCGTCGGGTCGAGCACGACGATCGCGTCGCGGACCTCGCCGCGCAGCAAGATGCCGAACTGGGCGAGCAGCTGCCAGTCGATCTCCAGGTACCCCGACGGGTGGAGGTCCAGGCCGAAGACGCCCATGGCGCCGTCGCCGGGCGCCTTGCCCCTGATGAACTGCCCCTTGACCTGGAGGTTGACGCCCAGGTACTGGACGTCGACGCCGTAGAACCACATCTTGCCGCTGTTGTCGGTGGCGCGATCCTGCGGCCCCCACTCGCCCGAGAGGCCGACCTCCAGGTGGTCGTCGTTGCGGAACAGCTTGCCGACGGGGAGGCTGAGGGCGGCGCGGCCGTTCAGCGTCTTGCCGTTGTTCTGATCGATCTCGCTGTAGAAGTGGAACATCTCGATCGTCGACGAGCCGTTGGTGACCGACCCGGCCAGGATCAGGTAGTCGTTCAGGAGCTTGCTGCGGATTTTTATGCCGAGCTGCGATCCGGTCGTGTAACGAGCGATCAACGAAGGTGTGACGCCGAAGCGCTGATCCGACTTGCGATCCTTGTACTCGATACCGAATACCGGCATCGACTTGCCGACGAACAGCGACGTCTTGCCGTCTTCGGTCAGCAGGTACTCGAGCTCGCCCACGTCCGCGTCGATGAAGTCGCCGATCGCGAAGTCGGACCCGGTGCGCGGGATGAAGTTGACGCTGGCGCGCATGATGGCGCGATCGGAGAGCTGGAAGCGCGGGCGCAGGTTGATCTCGTTCAGGATGAAGCCGGCCGCGCCGTTGGAGTTGATGCTGTCGAAGCGGGTGACGCCCGGCGCCTCGCCGAGGTCCGCCACCTCGCCGCGGCTGTTGACGGCGGTGGCGAGGATGTCGCCCAGGAACGTCCACGAGTAGTTCGCGTACTGCGGGAACAACGTGTTGCCGACGTCGCGCACCCAGCCCACGCCGTCGTTGCCGAGCGGGACGAAGAAGCCGAAGTCGACGTAGCCGTTCCAGGTCAGCGGCGAGACGCGCTTCTGCGCCGCCTCCTCCGATTCACGCAGCTGCTGGCCGAGCTCGTTGATGCGATCTTCCAGGGTCTGCATCCGGTCCTGGGGCGGCGGCGCCTCGTCGCCCGCCGAATCCGGCAGCGACGGCGCCGACAGCCGTTCGTCCTGGGCGAACGCCGGGGCCGCGGCCCACGTGGAAATCGTGAACGTGAACAATGCGGAGAGCAGGGGCAGCACCCGTTGCTTGCGCGAGTCTCTGCGGGACCGGGGGTCGGGGTTCATCGATTCTCCTGGGGTGGATCAGCTGGTTGCGTTGCTTTCGTCCGCTAGGCGCATGATTTCGAGCATCACGTTCTGCAGATCGAACGCGATCGCCGGCAGCCCCCTGTCGCTGCCGGGATGGAAGGAAAACGCGCCTTCCTTCCAGGTCAGCATCTCCCCGAGTGCGTCGATCACCTGCTGGAACACGGCGCGGGTCAGCGCGTCCCGGTGCCCGGGGCGCTCGCGCAACAAGACCGAGCCGAGCGCCTCGGCGCCCTCGCCGTCGTCGCTGCGCTGGCGCGCCAGCAGCGCGTCCAGCGCCGCGGCGGTCAGGATGCCGCGCTCGACCAGCGCCTCGCCGAGCCGCTTGATGCCGGGCGCGGAGGCGCTGGTGACCTGGCCGCGCACCAGCCGGACGATGGCGGCCCCGCGCCGCGACGAGATGACGAGCGAGCCGGTCTTCTTCTGCAGGCGCAGGAACTCGAGCACCTCGGGGAGGGCGAAGGTCGTGAGGTCGCCGCCGAAGCGCGGCGAGGTGGCCTGGGTGTCGCCGCTCTCGGGACGCGCGAGCAGCTCCTGCAGCGCGTTCCGGATCTCCAGATCGTCCGGGGCCAGCGCGGCGGCCCGCAGCAGGGCGGCGCGCGCCTCCTCGCGCTCGCCCAGCGCCGACAGGGCCAGCCCGAGGTTGTACGGGCCGACGACCTCGTCGGGCGCCAGGCTCTCGGTGGTGCGGAACGCCTCGGCCGCCTCGTGCCAGCGCTGGATCCTCTGGTAGGCGAGCCCGAGGCCGCAGTAACCCTGGGGCGATTCGGGATCGAGCCGCAGCGCCTCGGAGAAACCGGCGATGGCGTCCTCGACGCGGTCGGCGGCCAGCAGGGCGTTGGCCAGGTCGGCGTGGGCGGAGCCGAGCTGCGGGCGGGCCTTGGCCACCTTGGCCAGCAGCGCGATCGCCTCCTCGTGTTGCCCGTCGGCGGACAACGTGATGCCCAGGCTGGTCAGCGCGTCCAGATCGCGCCCGCGCGTCGCCTCGGCCACGCGCCTCAGGCAGCGGATGGCGCCCGCCACGTCGCCCGATCGCTCCAGCACGGCGGCGAGCCGCTGATTGGAGTATGAGTGGTTGGGATCGCTCGCGAGGATCGCGCCCCAGTGCCCGGCGGCGTCGTCCAGAAGGCCGAGCTGTTCGTTCGCGGCGGCCGCCAGCGCGTGCAAGTCGTGGTTGTGCGGGTGCTCGCGCAAAGAGCCAGTCGCGACTTGTAGCGCCCGGCTGTCGTTGCCGACCTCGAGAAACAGTCGGGCCAACTCGACCTTCGCTTCGGCGCGCCGGGGAAAGCGCTCGATCGTTCGCTTCAGAACGTGCTCGGCGTCCGACGGAAATCCGGCAAACCCGAGCTCCGCTGCGACGTCCAGCATCGTTTCGAAGGCGTCGCTGTCGTATTTCAGGGATTGCAGTAATGCGCGCCGTCCGCCTTCGAGATCGCCGCGGTCCATGGCGGCAATCGCGGACGCGCGAGCAGCCGCGCGATCGTCGGTGTTCGTGCGACCGCGCTTGATGAAGCGATTCAGGGAGGGTCGAAGCACGCGACGGATCGTCTCGACGGAAATGACATCGTCTTGAGTACGCTCCTCCGCGAAAACTCTCAAAAAAAACGCTGATCTGATTGGTCGTTCTACGATCTGTACGCTGATTAACGAGTCCGCGCGCGAACTGTATCTGGCGAGACCAATCGTTGCGCGCGAGAGCGCAAAACGACCGCCAAAGCGGGGTGAATCGTCACCAGTGCGTTGCCGCTTCGGCAACACGTCCGCGCGCGAAGCGTGAAATCGTAACGGTTGTTCACTCTAAACCCACCAGCGTATAGTGACGAGAGAGTCTCCGCGTGATCGAGCGTCGTCATACGGTGGACTCATCCTCGGAGCCTGTGTCCGCCCACGCCGCAGAGCAGTTCGGCCGCTACCAGCTGCTGGGGTTGCTCGGACAGGGCGGGATGGGGCGCCTCTACATCGCCGAGCGCCGCGGGATCCAGGGCTTCGTCAAGATCGTCGCGCTGAAGCGAATCCAGCCGCATCTCGCCGACAGCAAGCAGCTGCGCGAGATGTTTCTCAACGAGGCGCGGATCGCGGCGCGGCTCGAGCACCCGAACATCGTCGCCACCTACGAGCTGGGCGAGGTCGACGGCAACTACTTCATCAGCATGGAGTACCTGCCGGGCGAGGATCTCTCGGCGATCATCGCCGGCTGCCCGGACGGGCGCATGCCGATCGACGTCGCCGCCGCGCTGGCGCAGCAGGCGGCGCAGGGGCTGCACTACGCGCACGAGGCGCTCGACGGGCAGGGGCGGCCCATCGGCCTCGTCCACCGCGACGTCAGCCCCCGCAACATCTTCGTCACCTATCACGGCGTCGTGAAGCTGCTCGACTTCGGCGTCGTCCGCGGGCCGGAGAAGCAGAAGAGCATCCCGGGTGTGTTCAAGGGCAAGTACGGCTACTGCGCCCCCGAGCAGCTGGAGGGCGGGCAGATCGATCGGCGCACCGACGTCTTCTGTCTCGGCATCGCGCTGTGGGAGAGCCTGACCGGCGCCCGCCTGTTCGACGCCGCCACCGACGTGGCGACGATCGACGCCGTCCGTTCGCGGCCCGTCGAGCCGCCCAGCGCGCTCCGCCCGGACGTCCCCGCCGATCTGGACGCGATCACGCTGCGCGCCCTGGCCCGCGATCCGGAGCGCCGCTTCCGGACCGCCCACGACCTCTCCGAGGAGCTGGACCACTTCATGGTCGGGCTCGACGATCGTCCCACCAGCAAGACCGTCGGGCGGTGGATGGAGAAGATCTTCGGGGCCGAGCGCGCCACCTTGAAGAAGGCGATCAGCCAGGGTGGCGAGGTCGGCCCGACGCTGGAGCGGCTGTTCGCGCTGAACGCGATCCGGCCCGCGGGCGCCGAGGTGACGAACACCGGGACGGGATCGAGCGGCGGCGGCGCGCCGGCGCAGCCGCGCGCGATGTGGTCGACCAGCATGGGCAGCCACCCGTCGGGAGATCGGCGCACCTCCGAATCGTCTTACGGGTCGCATCCGGGCCGCACGCCCGCGACGCGCTCGTCGTCGAGCGGGCGGGCGGCGCTGCCGACGCCCGCCAGCCCGGCGCGCGCGGCGAGCCCGCGCGGCGCCGCCGAGGAGACGGGGGCGTCGAGCCCGGGCGGGTCGGCGCGGCGCTCGAGCACGCGCCTGCCGCTCGTGCTCGGCGTCGTGCTGGTGCTGGGCGGCCTCGGCGTCGCCGGCGCCGTCGCGATGCGCGGCGAGCGATCGTTCTCGGAGGGCGCCGCCCCACGGGCGGGGCGCGCGACCGCCACGCTGGAGATCCAGAGTGAACCAGCCGGCGCCCACATCTTCGTCGACGGCAGCCCGAGCGGCCTGCGCACGCCCGCCACGCTGACCGGGCTGGCGGTCGGGATCACCGTGCGCGTCAGCCTCGACAAGCCGGGTTACGAACCGGCGGCCGAGGCGGTGAACCTGGCCGACGCGCGGCCGCGAACGATCTCGTTGACGTTGAAGCAGGCAGCGGAAGTCCAGCAACGGAGCAACGAATAGAGATGACGAGGACCAGATTCGAGGTGGTTCCGCCGCCGATGTCGGTGGCGGGACCGGAGCCCGCCGCGTCGCCCAGCTACGCGGCGATCGTCGTCGGGTTGATCGTGCTGGCGGTGCTGGCGGGCTCGGCCTGGGCCGCCGATCGCCAGCTGCGCATCTTCCTGAGCGGCCTCGACGAGCAGGCGCTGGGGCAGGCGGGGGCGACGCTGGAGCAGGTGCTGGCGCGCCAGCGCGACCAGCTGGTCTCGGAGGTGAAGGTGCTGGCCGACGACAACCGCATCCGCGCCACCGTGCTGGCGCCCAAGTTCGACGAGGCGACGGTGCAGGACATCCTCGAGGATCTCCGCAAGTCTTCGGGCGCGACGCTGCTCGCCGTCGTCGACGCCGCCGGACGGGTCACGGCCGTGGCGGGCGCGGCCGGCCTGCGCGAGGTGAATCTGGGCGCGTCGCCCGCGGTCAAGGCGGGCTTCGATCGTCCGACCTCGGCGGTCTGGACCCTGCCCGATCAGGTGCAGATCGTCGGGCTGGCGCCGATCCGCTCGGGTGACCAGACGCCCGCGCTGCTGGTCAAGGGGATGCCGCTGGGGCGGAGCCAGCTCGCCACCGTCGGGCAATCGCTGGGCGTGGCGGGCGCGCTGTTCATCGGCGACCGCGTGGCGGCGAGCAGCGCGGACGGGCCGGAGCTGGACGAAGCGCTGCGCGCGGCGGCGCGGCTGGGTGACGGGACCGAGTCGCTCTCGGCGGGCGGCCGCACCTACCTGGCGCGCCTCTCCCGCACCGGCGACGGGGCGACGGCGGCGCGCCTCGCCTGGCTGGTCTTCCATCATCACCAGTTCGAGCGGGCGCGCGCGCTTCTGTTCCTGATCTGGTGCGCCGTTCCGCTGGGCGCCCTCATGTTTCTGGTTTTGATCGTAAACGCCCGACGAAAAAACGGAGGAAGCCCGTGAAGACATCGACAGTGACAAAGGTCCTCTTGGCCGCATGTGCCGCATCCCTGGCGGTGCCGCGCGCCGCGTGGGCCGCGGACGCGGCGGACGTGGAGGAGCTGCGGCGCGAGGTGCGCCAGCTGAAGTCCCAGATCCAGGCGCTGCGGACCGCGATCACCGAGGCCGCCGAGTTCGACCGGCAGCGTGCGGCGTTGTTGACCCGCGCGCTGAAGGGCATCGGCAGCGGCGGCTCCTCGGAGGCGGAGCCCGCCAGGAGCGACAGCGCGCCGTCCCGCGCCAGCGAGCCTGTCGCGGAGTCGCACGCGCCCGCCGCGCCGTCGCGGCGCGAGATGGCGGCCGCGCGCCGGGCCCCGGTCGCGGCCCCTCCCGCCCCCAGCGTCAGCGAGAACACGGTCGGCACGATCCGCGGCAAGATCACCGTCCCGTCGGGCGAGCCGGTCGCGTACGTCTACGTCGAGAACGTGCTGGCGGCGCCGGTGAAGGGCCAGCACAAGGTGATCGAGCAGACCGGCAAGAAGTTCGTGCCGGCGTGGGCGGTGGTTCAGCGCGGGACGTCGATCGCCTTCCCGAACATGGACAACATCTATCACAACGTCTTCTCGCTCAGCTCCGGCAACCAGTTCGACCTGGGGCTTTACAACTCGGGCGGCGATCCGAAGACGCACACCTTCAACGAGCCGGGCTCCGTCGACGTCTACTGCAACATTCACCCGCAGATGGCGGCGAGCGTGCTGGTCGTCCCGAACAAGCTGTTCGCCAAGGTGAAGCCCGACGGTTCGTTCGAGATCCCGGGCGTTCCGACGGGACGGCGGAAGGTCGTCGCCTGGGCGCCCGGGTCGCGCATGACCACCGACTGGGTCGAGGTGGGCGCGGGCTCGTCCGTCGACATCAACCTGCGCCTCGATTCGAAGGCGCCCGGCCACAAGAACAAGGTCGGCCAAGCCTACGGGTCGTACGAGTGAAGGCCTTCGCAGGCGGCGGCGGGGTCAAATCGTTCACGGTATTGGCCGCTGCGGCGGCGCTGGCCGGGTGCGCGTCGACGCCGGCGGCTGAAAAGACCATCGAGCCGACCGCGACCGAGGACTCGGCGTTCGTGCTGTCGCGGACGCCGCCAACCGGGGCGCCGAAGCCGGCCGAGCGGATGCCGGTGCACGTCGGCGATCAGTGGTGGGGGTTCCGGGGCGAGTTCCTGAAGCTGGCCGAGGCCAAGGTGCGCGACAGGGACAATGACATCTCGGAGCGGCAGGCGCCGTCGGGATTCTGGGACCTGCAGAGCTCGGTCGAGACGATCTCCATCTGGACCACGTTCTGCAACGAGTGCCACGGCGGTCGCCGGAAGATGGAAGACGTCGTCCGGATGCCGACGCCCGCCGCCGACTGGGGGCGGGGTGAAGGCCTGTTCTTCGGGATTCGCCGCCCCTACTCCGAGATCTTCCGGACCGTCTACAACGGCAAGATCGAGAAAGAGGGCAACCGCTGGAAGATGCCCGCCTGGCGCGGGAAGCTGTCGAAGGAGCAGATCTGGGCGCTGATCTACTTCGTCGAGTACCAGTCGGGCGGCATCGAGGGGCGCTTTCCGCCCAGCCTCTATCCCCGCGAGAACCCGGAACACCAGTAACGGCCCTCCGAGTTTCGAAACCATCGCGGCGTCATAGATCTGTCTCGACTGGGGTGTTCGAGCCCCATCGTTGAACGGCACGCAACGACGCCTCGCGGGACCGAGGGGCCAGCATACAGTTCGGCGCGCACGTCTAATGTGCGCTTCGAAATCGTTGCAAATCCCGCAGAAAAAACCGCTCAACGTTACCAACCAACGCGAGCGGTTCGGGAACAGTAGCCGCGCAGTGAACCAACTCTCGATTGGAGGTTGCGCGATGCTCAAAGCGTTCGGGTTATGTTCAGCCGGCATCCTGCTCGCGGCGGCGGGATGCGGTGTCATGGGTGACGCCGGCGATCCGGTCTCCGAAAACGACTCAAACCTGCTGTCGGCGAGAAACGATTTCGGCACCGCCGAGACGTTCCACGTCACGGGCGCGGTCGACTTCACGAATCCGTTCTTCCAGCAGCTGGGCACGAACCCGCGCACGTGCGCGACGTGCCACGGATCGGACCAGGGCTGGACAATGACATCAGAGGCGAACGAACAGCTGTTCAACCGCACCAACGGTCTGGCGCCGCTGTTCAACGCGGTCGACGAGGGCGCCCGGCCCGACGAGGACCTGTCGACGAAGGACGCCCGGGAGAAGGCCTTCGAGCCGACGACGATCGAGCACGGTCTCACCCGCTTCACGCGGCGGGTGCCGGCGAACGCCGAGTTCACCGTGCTGGCCGTCGCCGATCCGTCGGGGTTCTCCACCCCGGCGGCGATCCTGAACTTCCGCCGCCCGTCCCCGACGATGAACGAGTCGAAGGTCTCCAGCATCCTGTGGACGAGCGGCCCGGTGCAGGACATCCCGACGACGTTCGGCGGCGTGCTGAGGGGCGGCGCCACGCTGCACGAGCAGCGCGACCCCGCCAACCCGGTGCCGCTCGCGCAGCAGCAGCAGGCCGCGGCGCTGTTCATGGGGCTGTTCTTCGCTCAGATCAGCGACAACCACGCGGGCCGGCTCGACGCCGGCGGCGCGCTGGGCGGCCCCGCCAACCTGTCGACCTTCCCGTTCACGCTCGGGATGAACGACCCGGCCGCGCCCGGTTTCGACCGCCACGTGTTCAGCATCTACGACGCCTGGGCGAAGTCGAGCAACAGCGCGCGGGCGCGCATCGCCCGCGGCCAGGACGTCTTCAACAACAACGAGTTCGACATCACGGGCGTCCCCGGCATCAACGACCTGCTCGGACAGGATCCGGTGCGCGGCACCTGCAGCACCTGCCACAACACCCCGAACGTGGGCGGTCACTCCGTGATCCGGATGGTCGACCTCGGCATTGCCAATGCGGCACGCTGCGGGGAGGAGCTGCCGATCCTGACCGTGCAAAACAACGCCACGGGCGAGACGCGTCAGATCTGTGACATGGGCTTTGGCGGCACCAGCGGCAAATGGGCGGACCTGGCGCGCTTCCGCGTGCCCCCGCTGCGCGGCCTGGCCGCGCGCGCGCCTTACTTCCACGACGGACGCGCCAAGAACATCAGCGAGGTGGTCGACTTCTACAAGAACCGCTTCAACGTCGACCTCTCCAACGGGAAGGGGAGCGATCTGGAGGCGTTCCTGGGCGCGCTCTAGCCGTCCGCCGTTACGCTAATTCCAAAAAGCCCCCGCGCCGCGAAGGTCGGCGCGGGGGCTTTCTTTTTTGCACAGTTGTTTCGATATCTGTAGTGCGGTTTTGCGACCTTGCTGGGGCTTTGACGCCCCATCTGTTGAGCCGAGGGCAACGCCCGTGTCGCCCACATCCTGTGCAGCATACAAATCACCGCGCGCGCGTAATGTGGGCCGCCGTCGTATTCGCAGCCATCTCCCGTGCAGCATACAAATCGTCGCGCACGCGTAATGTGCGCGGTCGGGAGCACTGCAAACAACGCTCGCACATTCCGGCAATTAATTGCCGATGATTGTGCAAATCCGCAAACGTCGGTTGACGGAATCGAAGCGCGAGCAGTAAAGTTCTAACAAGAAAAATTCTCGGAATACTCAGACAAGCGCTCGTTGAGGGAACGGTCGGTTCAAGAATCAGTCAATCAATTCTTGGAGGTCTTCGATGTTCAAAGTGCTCAAGGTCGTGTCAGGTGGCCTCTTGCTCGCAGCGTGTGGCTGCGGCGTGGGAGGTGATGTCGATGAGCCAATCACGGAGTCGACCTCCGCGCTGGCCGCGGCGGGGAACAAGTACGGCACCGCGGAGACGTTCCACACCTCCGGCGCAATTGATCTCACCAATCCGTTCTTTCAGGCGCTCGGCACCAACCCGCGCACCTGCATGACGTGCCACTCGCCCGATCAGGGTTGGACGGACAACGCCGACGCCATCAAGGATCTGTTCAAGGCCTCGGACGGCCTCGATCCGATCTTCAACCTGGTCGACCAGGGGGTCCGGCCCGACGCCGACATCTCGACCAAGCGCGCGCGCAAGGACACGTTCGCGCCGTCGGTCAAGCTCGCGGTGACGCGCTTCACGCGCACCATCCCGGCCACGGCCGAGTTCACGGTCACGGCGGTCTCGGATCCGTCGGGCTTCTCGACGACGACGAGCTTCTTGAACTTCCGCCGCCCGACGCCGACGGCGAACGAGAGCAAGGTGTCGAGCGTCCTGAACACCAGCGGTCCGACCCAGGACATCGGGGCGCAGCTGGCGAGCCTGATGAACGGCGCGGCGGGCCTGCACGAGCAGCGCGACGTCACGAACAATCCTGTGCCGACGGACGTCAGGAACGCCGGGCGCGACTTCATGTTCGGCGTCTTCTTCGCGCAGATCAGCGACAACGCGGCAGGACGCCTGGACGCCGGCGGCGCGCTGGGCGGGCCGACCAACCTGTCGACGTTTCCGTTCACGCTCGGGATGAACGACCCGGCCCAGCCCGGCTTCAACCCGAAGGTGTTCAACATCTTCGACGCCTGGGAGACCTACGCGGTGAACGCGCGCCACGGCGACTGCCAGGCCGACGCGCGCGCCGCCATCTACCGCGGTCAGGAGGTGTTCAACTTCAATCAGTTCCAGATCAGCGGCGTCAACGGCTTCAACGACGTCCTGGGTCAGGCCACGGTGACCGGCACCTGCAGCACCTGCCACAACGTCCCGAACGTGGGCGGCCACTCGGTCATCCGCATGATGGACATCGGGACGTCCGATCCTCAGAACGCTGATCCCCTCCTGCCGCTGGTCACCGTCCAGAACAAGACGACCGGCGAGACCCGGACCTTGTCCGACCTGGGCCGCGGCCTGTCGGGCCGATGGGTTGACCTCGGCGGCTTCCGCGTGCCGCCGCTGCGCGGCCTCGCCGCCCAGGCGCCGTACTTCCACGACGGCCAGGCCAAGACCATCAAGGACGCGATCAAGTACCACGAGCAGCGGTTCAACATCGACCTGTCGCACGGCAGGCGCGCGGACCTGGAGGCTTTCCTGGGCGCGCTGTAGCGACGCCGAACCAGGCTGATCTCCGAAGCTGTTCCCCGACGCCCTCGCTCCTTCACCCACGGGAGCGGGGGCGTCTCTTTTTCCGGCGCGGCGCGCGCCCGCGGACGCGCCGGTCGGGCGCGCGGGGCCCTCGCACGCGCCGGTCTGGCGCGCGCGGTTCAGCCCTTGTGGCCGCTCGTTCCGATCTTTTCGGCGGCGTCGCCGAGCTGGGCGCGCAGCCGCTGGAAGTTCGCCTGGTAGACCAGGTTGTCGGGCGCGAGCGTCAGCGCCTGCTGCCACGCCTGCAGCGCCTCCTGGTAGCGGCGCTGCGCGCGTAGCGCGATGCCGCGATCGAACAGCTCCACGGCCCGCTCGCCGGGGGTGCGGTCGGGGGCGCGCGCGCCGGCGGTGCGCACCGCGTCCGTCAGGCTGGCGGCGATGGGGACGGGCACCGCCGCCTGGGCGGCCAGCGCCGCCGGCAACGGAGGCGCCTTGGCGGCCGCGCTCGGCTGGGGCCGAAACGCCTGCGGGGGCAGGGGAAGATTGATGCGCTCGGTCTCCACGTCGGGCGCCTGCTCCGGGATGTCGTCGTCGAGCTTGCGGATCGGACCCGAGGCTTCGAACATCTCGAGCTCCGACAGCGCGAGCACCGGGTTCGAATCCGACGACTCCGACGGGCTCGACCCGTCGATCGCCTGGGGGACGGCCTCGAGGTCTTCCCGATCCGTCGGCGACGACGGCTCGGGCGCGTCACTGGCGAGGATCGCCGACAGCGCCGCGGTCACCTCGCGCTCCTTGCTGGAGGCTCCTATCTGCAGCAGCGCCCGCGCGATGGCCGACCCCAGCTGCCGCGCGCTCGCGAACCGGTCGCGCGGCTCGCGCGCGGTCGCCTTCTTGACCATCTCCGCGATGTTCGCGGGCAGGGACGGGACCCGGAGGCGCGGGTCGCAGTGTTCGTTGGCCGTCACGGCCTTGACCACGTCGGCGTCGGTGCCGTTGAACGGGCGGACACCGGTCAGGCACTCGTAGAGCACCACGCCGGCCGAATAGACGTCACTGCGGCCGTCCTCGCCCTCGTGGCGGATGCGCTCCGGGGCGGCGTAGCGGAAGCGCCCCACGAACAGCTGATTGGGCGGGGTGCGCGCGGTGGCGCGCGCGGCCCCGAAGTCGATCAGCTTGGCCGCGCCGCTGGTCGAGATGATGATGTTGTCCGGGCTGAGATCGCGGTGGACCAGCCCCAGGGGCCCGCTGCCGTCCTCCATCTCGTGAATGTGCTGCAGCGCCTCGCAGATGTCGCGGACGATGTGCAGGGCGGCGGCGATCGGCATCCGCTCGCCGCGGGCGAGCAGGTGCCGGTGGACTGCCCGCAGCGTCAGCCCGGGCACGTAGGACATGGCGATGAAGTACCGCCCTTCCAGCTGGCCGAAGTCGAACACGTCGACGATGTTCGGGTGGCTGAGCCGCGCCGACAGCGACGCCTCGCTGACGAACATCTCGACCAGCTCGGGGCGGTGCTGCAGCGTCGTGAGCATCGTCTTGATCACGACACGCCGCTCGAAGCCTTCGACGCCCTTCATCTTGGCGCGCCAGACCTCCGCCATGCCTCCGGTCGCCAGCAGCGACTCGATCTCGTAGGTGCTGAACTGAGTGCCGGGGACCCAGGCCGCCAGGCCGGCGGCAGACGTCTTCCCTACGGGCTCTGGCTCTTCATGCGCTCGAACCATCTCCGGGGACAACGATCAACGGCAGGGAAAATTCAGAACTTAACTGCCGTCTCCGGAAATGCAGGCCAGCTTACGCGCTACGAACCGCGGCGCTTCTCCAGCTTGCTGACGCGCACCTTCAGCGCGCCGACGTCCTTCTCCAGCAGGCCTTCGTGCTTGTGGTGAAAGCGCTCATGTCGAGCCTGATCGCGCGCAATCTGCCGCATGAATTTGCCCAGATCGGCTCTCGACCGTCAGCCCGTCCACGTTCACGCCTCCATGGTCGCGCGGCCGGGATGCGTTGTCCGTCATCCCGGCCGCGCGATCACCCTCGCGTCCGTCACGCCGCCTGCGCCACGACCGCCGGAGGCTGCGTTCCGATCGACGCGTTCTCGGCCTTGCGCGCCTCGAGCAGCGTCAGCCGCACCTCCTGCGCGATCTCCGGGTGCTCGGCGACGTAAGCGCACGCCTTGTCGCGGCCCTGCGCGATCCGCTCGCCCTTGAACGAGTAGAACGAGCCCGACTTCTCGAACAGCCCCGCGGCCGTCGCGTGGTCGACGATCTCGCCCGGCACGTTGACGCCCACGCCGTAGACGATGTCGAACTCCGCCTCGCGGAAGGGCGGCGCGACCTTGTTCTTCACCACCTTGACGCGCGCGCGGTTGCCGACCACCTGCTCGCCGTTCTTCACCACCCCGATCTTGCGGATGTCGAGCCGCACCGACGCGTAGAACTTCAGCGCGTTGCCGCCGGTGGTCGTCTCGGGGTTGCCGTAGACGACGCCGATCTTCTGGCGCAGCTGGTTGATGAACACGACCGCCGTGTTGTTGCGGGCGGTGGCCGCGGTCAGCTTGCGCAGCGCCTGGCTCATCAGGCGCGCCTGCAGACCCATGTGCGCGTCGCCCATCTCGCCCTCGATCTCGGCCTTCGGCACCAGCGCCGCCACCGAATCGATGACGATCAGATCGATGGCGCCCGTGGCGACCAGCTTGTCGGCGATCTCCAGGGCCTGCTCGCCGTGATCGGGCTGCGACACCAGCAGCTCCTCGATCCGCACCCCCAGCTTGCGCGCGTAGCCGACGTCGAGCGCGTGCTCCGCGTCGATGAACGCGCAGACGCCGCCCGCGCGCTGCGCCTCCGCGATCGCGTGCAGCGTCAGCGTGGTCTTGCCCGAAGACTCGGGGCCGTAGATCTCGATGACGCGTCCGCGCGGCAGGCCGCCGACGCCGAGGGCGACGTCGAGGCCGACGGAGCCGGTCGGGATGGTGCCGATCTCGGCGATGTCGCCGCCCGACAGCGGCATGATAGCGCCCTTGCCGAACTGCTTTTCGATGGCCGCGATGGCGCTGGCCACCGCCTTCAACTTCTCTTTCATGCTGGACATTGGTCGCTCCTTGGTCAGGTCGTTGGTTGGTCGAGAACGCGGTACTGGAGGGCTTCGGCGAGGTGCCCGCTGGCGATGACGGCGCTGCCCGCGAGGTCGGCGATCGTGCGCGCCACCCGCCGCACGCGGGTGATCGCGCGGGCGGACAGCCCCAGGCGCGCGGCGGCGCGCTCGAGCAGCGCGTGCCCGGCGCCGTCGAGCGGCGCCACCCGCCGCAGCTCGGTCGAGGACAGGCGCGCGTTCCAGCGCTGGTCACGGCGGCGCTGCTGCTCCCGCGCTGTCACCACGCGGTCGCGGATCGCCGCGCTCGGTTCGCCCGGCTCGCTGCGCGCCAGCTCGCGGTACGGCAGCGCCGGGACGTCGACGTGCAGATCGATGCGATCGAGCAGCGGCCCCGACAGCCGGGCCCGGTAGCTGGCGATCGCCGTGGTGGCGCAGACGCAGGTGCGCACGCTGCTGCCGAGGTGGCCGCACGGGCAGGGGTTCAGCGCGGCGATCAGCATGAAGTCGGCCGGGTAGGTCACGCCGCGGCGGACTCGCACGATGGTCACCGCCCGCTCCTCCAGCGGCTGCCGCAGCATCTCCAGCACGTTGCGCGGGAACTCGAGCAGCTCGTCGAGGAACAGCACGCCGTTGTGCGCCAGCGAGATCTCGCCGGGCCGGACGGTCGGCCCGCCACCGACGAGCCCCGCCGCCGACACCGTGTGGTGGGGGGCGCGGAACGGGCGCGCGCCGACCAGCGCCGCCCCGCCGAGCAGGCCGGCGCTCGAGTAGACCATGGTCGTCTCCAGCGCCTCGTCGAAGCCGAGCGGCGGCAGGATCCCGGGCAGCCGCTGGGCCAGCATGGTCTTGCCGGCTCCCGGCGGGCCGACGAACAGCAGGTTGTGGCCGCCCGCCGCCGCGATCTCCAGCGCGCGGCGCGGGACCTCCTGACCGCGCACGTCGGCGAGGTCGCTCGCCGCCGGCAGGGCGGGTCGGGCGGCCGGTGCGGGCTCCGCCGGCGCCGCCTCCCACGGCTCCCCGCGCAGCAGCGCGATCAGCGCGCCCAGGGTCGGGGGCGCCTTCACGTCGTGTCCGCCGACCACGGCGGCCTCGCCGGCGTTGTCGGGCGGGACCACCAGCCGGCGGATGCCGCGGCCGCGCGCCCAGGCCGCGATCGGCAATACACCGCGCACCGGTCGCAGCGCGCCGTCGAGCGCCAGCTCGCCGACGAACAGCGTCCCCTCCAGCGCCGCCGCGTCGACGACCCCGGCCGCGCACAGCATGCCCACCGCGATCGGGACGTCGAAGGCGGCGCCGTCCTTGCGGAGATCGGCGGGCGCCAGGTTGACCGTGATGCGCCGGGGCGGCAGCTTGAAGCCGCTGTTCTCCAGCGCGCCCCGGACGCGCACCCGCCCCTCGCGGATGCCCGCGTCGGCGAGACCGACGATGTTGCAGCACGGAAGCCCGATGCCGACGTCGACCTCGACGTCGATCGGCGCCGCCTCGATCCCGATCACCGCTGCGGACGTGACACGCGCGAACATGTCGCGTGCCATTGCGAGCGCGATGCCAGCTTGACGGCCGCGCGCGGCTTGGGCATCGCCCACGCGGCGGCCGCCTTCCGGTCGCGCCTGTCCCAGGTCTGGACGCGCGCTCTGGCCGCCGGCTCGTTCGCTGGCCCCCGACTGCCGGCTGTCAGCGGCCACGCTACGCGTGTCTCGAGCGCTGGCCGCCTACGTTACGCGCGTCTCGAGCGCCGCTCTTCGACCGGGCGCTCCGGGCCGCGCGTGGGCTTTTTCCGGCGCGAGGGCTGGCGTCTCGAAATTGAAATCCAGCCCTCGCGCCGGAAAAAGCACGCAAGCGGACGCGAGGCCCGGGGGAATGCGAGGCGCGGCGCGCGCGCGAGGGGAGGTTGTGCGCGAAAGGGGAGGCTGCGTGCGCGACGGGAGGCTGCGTGCGCGAGGGGAGGCCCGGGGCGTGCTCCGAGCCGTCCAGAGCGCCAAAACGCGGCGCCCGCGACGCAGCTAGAACGTCAGCCGCATCCCGAAGCGGCCGTTGAAGGGCTTCTGATACAGCAGCGGCTGGCCGTAGTTCGGGTTCTTCACGATCGGCGCGCCCGAGACGTCCTTGGCGTACTTCAGATCCGACGGCGTGCCGTTCACGATCGGCCCGGCCCAGCTGTAGGTGTAGTTGTCGTCGGTCAACAGCACGGCCTGCTCGTTCAGCATGTTGAACAGGTCGATGAACGCCTCCAGGCTCACCTTCGGCGCCAGCTGGCGGCGATACGCGATCCTGCCGTTCAGCTCGGTGGTGGTCGGCGTGCGGCCGCCCGAGCCGCGCGGCAGCAGGAAGACGAGCTGCTGCGACGGGATCAGCGCCGACATGTAATTGCGCGGCATGCCCGACCGCGCCGCGAACGACAGCCCGACGGTGATGAAGCCGCCGCCCATCGGCGACGTGTAGAAGCCGTCGACGTGGGCCAGGTGGGGGCGATCGTTGGGCAGCGGTCCGTTGGAGTTCGCGTACAGGTCGGGCGTGTCGTAGGCGTTGTTGCCGTTGGGCGCGAAGTAGTTCTGCTCCGCCTGGTAGAGGCCCTCGTAGTTGCCGATCAGGCGCGAGTAGGTGTACGCGGCCCGCGCCAGCCAGTTCTTCGAGAACCGCTTGTTGATCGACGCCGTGATGGCGTCGTAGGTCCGCGCCGGCTTGGGCGCCTGGGCCAGGCCCTTGAGCGCCGTCAGCCGCGCGTTGGCCGCGGCGGCGTTCGACTCCAGCTGCGGGATGGCGGGGCTGTTCGGGTCCATGGTCCGCTGCGCGTCCAGCGCCGCCTGGGTCTGGCTGGCGTAGTTCTGCGCCTCGTCGAGCGCCGACTGCGGCACGTGCCCCGGGTTGGCCAGCACGAAGGTCAGGCTCGGATCCGCGGCGCCGTCCTCGATGATGTTGCCCAACCAGCGGTGCTGGTAGTCGAGCCGCACGCTCAGGTCCTCGATCACCTCGCGCTCCGCCGTCGCCACGATCTCGTTGTGGTACTGCCCCTGCAGGTCGGCCTGCACCGGGTAGTTCGAGCCGTTGTTCAGCTGGGTGCTGCCGCCGCCCGCGTTGTCCGCCGGCCACATCGACATCGGCGTGCCCGCGGGCGTGAACGGCGGCCGGCAGGTCTGGAACTCGCCGGCGCCGGTCCAGGTGTAGGGGCTCTGGTTGGCGCAGGCGGCGAACGGCACGCCGTTGCGGTTCATGATCCCCTCGCCGCCGAAGTAGCGCGCGGCGACGTTGAGCGGGATCGCCTCGTAGTAGCGGCCGAAGAACACCGACAGCTTCGAACGGCCGTCGTTGAACGGGTCATAGATGGCGCCGACGCGCGGGGAGAGGTTGGTCGCGTTCATGAACGCGTTGCCGTGGAAGTCGTAGAGCTTCTGCAGCTCCACGCGTCCGCCCACGTTCACGGTCAGGTTGCGCAGGCCCTGCGGGTTGTAGTTCTCGTTGAGGAAGAAGGCGTTGACGATGCTCTTGACCGACGCCTTCAGGTCGTCCTGGTACTGCGGGTAGTAGAGGAGGTTGCTGGCCGGGAAGCGCAGGCCGATGTCGCTCGGGTTCTGGCCGGGCTGCAGCGTGAAGAACGAGTAGGTGTTGTGGTAGCCGTCGTTCGGGTAGAGCATCACCAGGCCACGGGCGCCCAGCGGGCCCGAGTACCAGCGGTCCTCGTCGAGCGTGACCAGCTCCGGGTGCCAGCCCCAGGCGATCTCGTGGTGGCCGCCCGCCTCGAACAGGTGGGTCGACTTGATGTCCGTCATGTAGCGGACGCCGGTCTTCTTCTGGATCGCGCCGAAGCCGCCCGTGCGGTAACCGTCGACGGGGCAGGGCTGGAAGCCGCTCGCCGTCGGCTCGCACCCGGGCGCCCCCTCGAGGTCCCACAGGTTCGCGCCGTGGTACTCGAGCTGGTTCAGGTTGTTCAGCTGATCGTTCGGCGAGCGATCGTAGAAGTACTCGGTGTGCAGGCCGGCCAGCACGTCGATCTGCCAGTGGTGGTCGTACAGCTTCGACGTCCAGTGCGCGCTGACGTCGGCGTTGCTCTTGGTCAGCTTCTCCTGCGCCCAAGCCGGGTTCGAGATCGCCTCGTAGCCGCCGAACGAGCGCATCTGCTGGTTGAAGCTCGGGCTGCCGAACGCCGCGATCGTCAGGTGGTGCTCGGGGCGCGGGATGAAGTCCAGCGTCCCCGCGTAGAAGTAGGTCTGGCGCGACTCGGGGATGCGCGCCCGCCAGTAGGTGTTCTCGACCTCGATCGGGTGGCCGTTCGCGTCCAGCAGCGCGTGGCCCGGGTTCATGCCGTCCTCGAGCTGCAGGTAGGTCTGGCGGAACACGTGGCCGTTCTCCAGGCGCGGCGCGAAGCCGAGCCAGAAGAACAGCTTGTCCTTCAGGATCGGGCCGCCCACCTCGACGCCGACGCTGGTGTCGTAGTCGGGCTTGCGCACGTAGCCGAGCGATCCGCCCACCGTGGTGATCGGCGTCGGCTCGCGCGTGAACCAGTAGGGCGACCAGTACCCGAACACGCTGCCGTGGATCTCGTTGGTGCCCGTCTTGAGGACGCTGTTGATGACGCCGCCCTGGCCGCCGCCCAGCGTCGCGTTGTAGCCGCCCGCGCTGACGTCGATCTGCTGCAGGAACTCCAGGGGCAGGTTGGTGCCGCCGCTGATCGACGGCGTCCCCGCCTCCAGGTTGCCGTACTCGATGCCGGTCACGTTGACGCCGTTGACGATGTAGATGTTCTCGAGGCCGGTGGCGCCGCCGATCGACACGTTGCCGCTCGGGTCGACGAACGCGCCCGGCGCGCGCTCGATGACGTCGCCGTAGGTGCGGTTGAGGGGGATGTTGCTGGTGAAGTCCGAATCGAACGTGGCGCCGACGCGGGCGCTGCCGATGTCGACCAGCGGCGGCTTGCCTGTGATGACGTACTTCTCCTGCGCCTGGGCCTGGGCCGCCCCGGCGATCTGGACGTTCACGCGCCTCATCGTGTTGGCGGCGACGACGACGCCGCTCTGCTCGACCTGGGCGGCGGCGTTGGCGACGTAGAAACGGATCACGTAGGTGCCGACCGGGAGGCTGGTGAAGTTGTACTCGCCCTTGTCGTCGGTCAGCGTCGCGTCCTCGCCCTGCGCGCCCTGCAGCACGACGGTGACGCCCCCCAGTGGCATGTTGGTGTCCTTGTCGGTCACGCGGCCGGTGAGGCGGCCGGTGATCTCCTGGGCGCGGGCGGTTCCCCCCGCCGCGAGCAACAGCGCCACCCCCAGAGCGATCGCTACACCACCACGGATGCGGTTCATCAGGCCTCTCTTTCGTTGCGTCGCTGGGTTGCCGGCAAGGTTCGCGAAATGCGGGTGGGACGGATGCACGGGCGGTTACGGGGCGGTGAACGGGAAGCTGTGCGCCATGTCGAGCGGCTGGCCGAGGAAGTTCTTCGGGGTCGCGTCGACGCTGACGACGATCGCCGCGCCCGTCGGCCAGGGATTGCCGTCCAGCGGCGCGACGGTGAACGTGGCGCCGTTCGGGCTCGCGATCTTCACGGCGATCGGCGCGCCCCCGGCGGTGACGGTGATGTGCGCCGCGGTCGCGCACGGCATGTCCATGGTCATGGGATCGTCGTCGTTGAAGCAGCCGGGCGTGTCGAGGAAGTTCGTGAACACCACGATGGCGGAGATCGGATCCGACATCGACATCGGATCGGGCGGGACCAGGCTGGCGGTGAACGGCGCCATCGTGAACACCACCGACCCGCCGGTCAGCAAGCCGCCCGCCGTGAACGGGGTCTTGCCGTCCTTGGCCAGGATCATGCTCGCGTCGAGGTTGACCGTGACCGTCGCGCCCGACGGGAACTCGGGCTGAGGCTGGGCGAGCAGGCTGGGCCCGTCGGCCCGGAAGTTGGCGAAGAACGCCGGGCCGAAGGCGTTGAAGACGACACCCTTGGCGTCGCCGGTCGCGGAGTAATCGGTCGACAGCCCCACGTCCGCGGCGGGGCTGCCGGCCGTCGCCGTCAGCACCGAGGTCAGGCCGGCGGCGTCGCCCGGATCCAGCGGGGTGGTGTCGAGCAGCCGGTCGAACACCGCGATCACCGACATGACGTTGATGAACGGATCGCAGTTCCAGGCGCCGGCCGCGGGGTTGTTCATCGGGTCGGTCTGGGCGCAGCTGCACCAGTGGTTGGCGCTCGCCAGGCGGCAGACCGAGTCGGGCGGCAGCTCCGTCGTGCCGGCGTCCGCGTCGGCCGCCTGACCCATCGGCAGGCAGGCGTCGCCGGTGGCGACGGCGCCGGTGCAGTCGGGCGTGCCCGGGGTGATCATCGTCGAGAACGGGCCCCCCGGGCCCACCTGCACGACGTTGAACTCGGTCAGCTCGGGCGCGCCCGGCTTGACGTCATGATTGGGCGTGCAGCCGACACTTGCGACGCCGGCGACGCTGCATGCCAGAGCGGCAACCAGGACGCCCAGCGTCCCCCGCGCGGGTGGTGGAAACGACCGTTTCATAACCGGCTCCTTTGAGCAGTGAACACGACGTTGGCGAGCTATAGACACCACGCGTTGGGTCGGCATCGTATCAGCGATGCCGCAAACTGTGAATTAGCGAACGCCTCGGAATTCGGCGGTTTGCGCGGTTCCTTGAGAACCGCGAGACAGGAAGTTGACGGAACCGCCGTCAGTTGACGGAATTCCTGTACAGATTCCGTCCTCTCGTTCTGGGCGCGACTTACTCGGCGTCCTTGGTGACGATGCCGAGCGTCTTCGCGCCGGCGCCCTTGCAGACGTCCATGATGCGAACCGCCCGCCCGTAGCTGGCGTCGTCGTCGATCTTGAAGAAGACCACCTTCTGGCGATCGTGCTGGAGCCGCTCCGCCACGCGCTCGCCCAGCGCCTCGGGCGGAACGGCCTCGCCGTTCAACGTCAGCGCGTCGTGCTTGTCCAGCTCGACGACGATCGGGTCCTCGCCGGGAGGCTGGGGGACGTTCTCGGTCTGCTTCTGCGGCACCTTGGCGACCAGCTCCTTCAGCATCACCGGCGTCAGCACCATGAAGATGATCAACAGCACCAGCACGATGTCGATCAGGGGGGTGACGTTGATCTCCCCCTGGGGACCCCGCCTGCTGCCGCTGCCGACCGCGAACGCCATCTCAGTGGCCGGCCGCCTGGGGCTTCTGCTCGTCGGTGCCGATCTGGACGTCCTCGACGCCGGCGCGGTGGATCGCCTCCATCGCCGCGCGCGCCGTGCCGTAACGGATGCGGTGGTCGGCCTTGAGGAAGACGCCCTTGTCGGGGTAGCGGCGGCGCTCCTCCTGCACGGACGCGGTCAGCTTCTCGATCGGGACCTTGTCGGCGTTCAGGTAGAGGTCGCCGCTCGCGTTGATCGACACGATCAGATCCTTGTTGTCGTCGTTCTTGCGATCGTGATTGGCGGTGACCGGGAGATCGACACTGACGCCGCGCACGATCATCGGCGTGATGACCATGAAGATGATCAGCAGCACCAGCACGACGTCGACCAGCGGGGTCACGTTGATCTCGGCGCGCACCTGGCCCTTGGGCCGCGCCTTGGTGGCGAGGCCCCGCCGCGCCGTCGCGCGCAGCGTGCGCGGGGAGGGCGGGCCGGAGGTCACGCCGGGTGGCCTCGCAGGATCGTGTCGACCAGCTCGGAGGCGGTCTCGTCGATGTCGATGGTGATGTCGTCGAGCCGCGCCGTGAAGTAGTTGTAGAACCAGACCGCGATGATCGCGACGCCGAGGCCGACGGCGGTGGTGACCAGCGCCTCCGCGATGCCGGCCGACACGGTGCCGATGCCGCCGCCGCCCTTGGTCGGGTCGGCCAGCTTCTGGAACGCGGTGATGATGCCGCCCACGGTGCCGAACAGGCCGACGAACGGCGCCGACGACGCCACCGTCGCCAGCACCGGCATTCCGCGGCGCAGCCCGGCCAGCTCGCGTTCCTTGCTCCGTTCCATGGCGCGGTTGACCACCTCGGCGACCTCGAAGGGCGCGGCGGCGGCGCCCGGGCGATCGACGCCCCGCGCGTATTCGGTCAGCCCGGCGCCGATCACGTTGGCGACCGGGCTGCCCGAGAAGCGCTTGTCCAGGCCGACCGCCTCGCGCAGGCGCCCGGCGTCCTCGACCATCGGCGCCAGCGCCGCGATGTAGAGGCGCGACTGCTTGCGCCCGCGCCAGAACGTCCGCAGCCGGTCGCCCGTGATCGCCAGCGAGTACAGCGACATCGCCACCAGCACCAGCACGACCCCGCGCGCGACGAGGCCCATCTCGTTCCAGAGTCCGACGAGCGTGAAGTCCATGTGTCTGTCTCCGTGGTTTCGGGCTGTTGCTACAGGGTCTTGAACTCGAAGTCCTTGATCGTGCAGAACGGAATCGGCGTCGCGTTCGCCATGTAGGGCCGGAAGCGCCAGTTCGAGCGCAGCGTCTCGATGACGCCGCCGTCGAGCTGCGAGTCGGTGCTCCTCATGATCGTGACCTTGTCGACGCCGCCGCTGGTGTTCACGCAGACCTTCACCAGCACGTGGTAGACGGCGCCGGGCTTGCGCAACGAAGCGGGGAACGGGGGATCGTCGCCCGAGACCTTCTGGGCCATGCCGATGTTGGGCGGCAGGAACTTGGGCGGGCCCGACGCGGCGCTGGTGCCGGTGCCGCCGGGGGTGCCGCCGATCTTGCCCCCGGGCGTGCCGCCCGCGACGCCGCCGGGCGTGCCGCCGGCGACCCCGCCCTTGACGCCGTCTTTCTCGCCGTGAGGATCTTCGGCCTTCGGTTCCTCTTTCGGCTCCTCCTTCTTCGGGATCTCCTTGGGCTGCACGATCTCCGGCTTGGGCTCCACGATCGGCTTCGGCTTCACCGTCGGTTTCTTCGGTTTCACGTTGGCAGCGGCGCCGCCGCCCGCGGGAGGAGGCGCCGCCGGCGCCGGGGGCGGCGCGGCCGACATGAACGTCACCCGCAGGACGGGCGGCGACAGCTCCTCGATGTGCCAGAACGAGTACGCGACGCCGGCGGCGATCAGCGCGCCGTGGAACCCGATCGACAGCGCGTACCAGAGCGACTTGCGCCCCCTGGCCCGCGGCGCCGCGGCTTGCGCCCGAAATGCGTCGAACGCCATGACCGTCAGCTCTTCCCACCGCGCTCGGCGAGGGCGCGCTTCTGCCATTCGTTCGCGCGATCGACGGCTTGCTGCCAGGCGGCCGGTTCGGCGAACAGGCCGTAGGATCGCTGGCGCCAGACCAGGGCCAGGTAGGTCATCGCGTCGGCGTAGTGGGGGCGGAGCGCCACCGCCTTCTCGAGGTGCCGGATCGCCTGGTCGGCGAGCTCCAGGCGCGCCTTGCCCGCGACGTCGCCGGCCAGAGCCGCCGGCGGCGCGGGGGGCGGGATCAGCTCGGGTTCGCCGGGCTTGCCCGGACGCCGCGCGTGGTGTGCGCCGCCCGTGTCGTCCTCGGGCGCCGGCCGGGGGCGCGGATCGTACGCCGCCATGTCCGGCCCGCCGCCGTGGCCGGCGAGGACCTGCCAGATGAACGTGCCGACGCCGTACTGCGCCTGGGCGTCGGCCGGACGCAGCGCCGCCGCGCGCGTCGACCACTCCAGCGCCTGCGGCCACTTCCCCCACTTGTAGTAGACCTCCTGCAGGCCGTGGACGACGTCGTAGTCGCCGGGCGCGCGCCGATAGCGCTCCAGGAACGTCGTCTCCAGCGTCGGGAAGTCGTCGACGTCGAACCAGGTCTGCACGATCAGCTGCTCGGCCCGCGGATCCTTCGGCGCCAGCTCGTGCAGCCGGCGGAAGGCGCGCAGCGCGCAGTCGGCGGCGCGGCGGCTCTCGGCGTCGTGCCCGCCCGGCGCGATCAGCTGCCGGCAGGTGTAGCCCTCGTTCAGCCACAGCGTCGGCTGGTTGGGGACCAGCGTCTCCGCCGCCGCGAACGCGGCCACCGCCTCCTGGTAGCGCCCGCGCTTGTACAGCTCGTTCGCCTCCTGGATCTTCTTTCGGCCCCGCACCTCGCCGCAGCCGGCGATGGAGATCGCGACGGCCAGGCCAGCGAAGATCCTAACGAAGATCGTAAATCTGCAACTCATCGCCGCCCCGGGTGAAGCTCTTGAAGCGCTTGAGCACGACCAGCACGTCGCCGCGGGCGCGCCAGGCGACGGGACGGGGCGTGAACACGCGCCCGCGGAACTTGATGGAGCTGGAGCCGACATCCGCGCCGTAGACGTCCAGCATCGGCAGATCGGCCTTTTGCCGCTCCACGGCATCCTTGTTCGTCGGATCGACGGCGATGCCGAAGGTCAGCTGCCGGGGCGCCGGCCCCTCCTCGACGCGCAGCGATTTCGGATCGTAGACGCGGAACGGCACCGCCAGCGTCGCGGGCTGCTTCTTGCCCATCGCATCAACTACATCGACGCCCGACCCGTCGTCATTGAGCTCGACGAACAGCGAGCGGTCGAGGTTCTGCTGCCTGAGCTGGCCCGTCTGCGCCCAGCCGATCAGGTCCGCGATCGGCCCTTCCTTGTCGACCTTGCCGGTCAGCGCGTCGAGGATCGCCATCTGCGACGGCGCGCGGATGTCCGCCTTCTTGTCGTACTCGCCCGGGCGCTCGCTGAACACGCGCGTGAAGCCGTCGAAGAAGCCGATGTAGCGCACGCCCGGCGGCTTCAGCTCGCCGCTCACGTCGACGTGGTGCACGCGCGCCTTGCCCGCCGGCGCCAGCGTGGTGACGTCGTAGGGCGCGACGGTGAACGTCGCCTCGGCGCCCTTCGCCCCCAGCTTGCGCGTGAAGGCGATCAGCAGGCGGGCGCGCGCCGTGCCGTCGGCCGGCGGCCGCCCGAACGCCGTCGCGGGTCCGATCTTGCCGGCGGCCTTGCCCGCGCCGTCGAACCGGAAGGCGTAGAGCGGCGCCTCCTCGTCGGCCTTCTCGCGGCCGATCACCACCACGCCGGCCTTGGCCGCCAGCAGCTCGATGTCGGTCGCCACCAGCCCCTCGCCGGGCAGATCGAACCCGCCCAGCGGCTTGCCCGAGGCGGTGTCGAAGAGCTCCAGCTTCGCGAACGTGGCGCCGTCGGTGCGGATGACGGCGAGGCGCTTGCCCTCCGCGTCCAGCGCGAACACGTCGTCGAAGTAACCCTGGCCGGCCGGCGGCTTGAGCGTCTGCCGCGGCTCGAGCTGCTTGGGCGCCTTCGCCGACGCGACCGAAGCGTGCAGCCACGCGGCTGCGACAAGGACCTTGCCCAGGCGGGTCATCGCCCGCGCGACTATACGCCCGCGCGCGCGAGGAACGCGTCGATCTGTGCTCGCGCTTCCGGGGTCGGGTCGATGAACTTCACGCCCATGCGCAGCTCGTCCGGTCCGGCCGCGGAGACGATCTCGCCGGAGATCGCGATGGCCGTCTTGTCGCCGGGGAGCGTGAAGGTCAGGTTGACGACGGTGCCGACGGGCAGCGGGATGGTGTGTTCGAGCCGCAAGCCGCCCCGCGACAGGTTTCCCGCGCGCCGGAAGTACCGCTCCGAGCCGGTCGTCTCCTCCACCCACATCTCGATGGGGATCCGCGGTCCGCCCCGACGCTCCTCCGTGGGTTGCGACATGTGCCGATGTTACACCAAACCGGAATTCCGCCCAAAGATCGGCGTCCTCCGCCGCTACATCCCGATCTGGACCAGCTGGACGTACGCCTGATCGTCGGTGAAGCGGCGCGCCAGCTGGTACTGGACGGTGAACGCCACGGTCCACAGCGCCAGCCGCAGCGACAGCGAGCCGCCCGCCGCGGTGTGCTTGTCGCCCGAGGTGCCGTCCGTGGCGGCGACGCCGAACAGGTCGAGATCGATCTGCCGGATGAACAGCGCGGGCAGCAACCCCAGCGTCGACGCCCAGCCGTAATCGATGATGATCGGCAGCCGGTAGCGCGCGCTGCCGATGCCGATGCGGTCGACGGCCAGCGGGTAGTCCTCGAACCCGCGCAGCGGCTCGACGAACGCCGCGCCCGGCGGCAGGAACGGATAGTCGGCGACCGTCCGCTCGGGCTGGTCCGAGCCGCGCGCGAGCGGCGCCAGCGTATAGCCGCCCACGCGCAGCATCCGCTCGCCTGTCGGCGCACCGGCCAGATCGCGCACGCGCGCGTCGAGCGTCAGCGTGTGGCGGCGGTAGAGCGGCAGCGGCACGGTGGCCGCCAGCTCGCCGCGCAGATCGAAGAAGCCGAAGTCGGCCGTGTTCCAGCTGCGCGGGTAGGCGGCCACGTCGAGCGCCGCCACGAACAGCCGGCTCGCCCCCGTGTACGGCGAGGTCGCGGCGCCGGTGAAGCTGGTGGAGAGGTGCGGGCCGGCCAGGCGCTGCAGCGGCACCAGCACGGCCGGATCGCCGGGGCGGAAGCTCTCGAGCAGCGAGAAGCCGAGCGAGACCGGGTTGTCATAGAAGAGGCGCAGCGCATCGAAGTTGAGCGCGCGCTCGCGCCGCTCGAGCGTGAAGTCGCTGGCGGTCGCCACCGAGTCGTTCAGCACCGGGGGGACGTCGGCGAACGAGAACTGCGAGGCGGTCAGCGTCAGCGTCAGCGGCGCCAGCTGGCGGTTCGAATAGCCGGCCGAGAAGCCGCCGTGGCCCGAGCCGACGAACTGGTAGTAGCCGGCGATCGCCCAGCGGTGCTTCTCGAGTCGATCGTTGCCGGCCAGCACGCCGCCGAAGAACTGGCCGGCGCGCCCGGCGGCGGCGATGGTCGGGCCGTACAGGTGAGGGATGAAGAGCTGGTCCGTCGCGGGCGCCGGCGCGTCGGTGGTGGCGGCGGGGATCATCTCGACGGCGGTGGCGGTCGGCGCGGGCTCCGGGCCGGGCGGCGCCGGCGCAGGCGCCGCCGCCGCGGCCGGCGCGCTCGCGGGCGGCGCGGCGGGCGCCGGGATTCCCGCGGCCGGCGCGGCTTCGGGCGCCGGGGCGGGCGGCGGGACCGCCGACGTGATCAGCACCGGCGGGGGCGGGGGCAGGGGCGGCAGCGGGATCTCGTCGAGCGTCCATCCCCACCCCTCGCGGTTCAGGAAGCGCAGCGTGCGGCCGCCCGCCGCGCTCGGCTGGAAGGCGAGGAACGGCGCCTGCGTCAGCTTGCGAATGTGGCCGCTCGCCAGCTCGCACTCGTAGACCTGGAAGCCGGCGTCGCTGGGCGCGCCGGCCAGGAAGACGACGCGCCGATCGTCGATCCACGACGCGTCGTGGACCGGATCGTCGCCGGTCGGCAGCGTCGCCAGCAGGCGGCCGTCGCGCGCGTCGAGCACCGCGATGCGGAAGCGCTGGCCGTCGAAGCGGGTCGCCACGATGCGCGTGCCGTCGGGCGAGACGCGCGGGCCGGCGATGAACGCGCCGTGCGGCTCCTCGGCGATGACGCGCACCGCGCCGGTCGCGATCTCCAGCTCGGCGAGATCGTGGTGATCGCCGGCGGCGCGCGCGAACACGTAGCGGGCGCCGTCCGGCGTCAGCGATCCGCCCACGCCGCCCAGATCGCGGTGGACCACCTCCAGCGTGCCCGCGTCGACGTCGTAGCGGTAGAGGCGCGCCGCCTGGTAGGTGGGATCGAGGTCGATGGCGACGAAGTACAGCCAGCGCCCGTCGGGCGAGAAGCTGAGGCCGCTCGCGAACGTCGGCGCGGCGACCGCCAGCGTGCGCGGCGGCAGCACGTCGGCGAGGTCGCGCTCGGAGCGCAGCCGCCCGTCGGGCCCGTAGACCGCCAGCCAGGCCGGGCGGTCCAGGTCCGCCGCCAGCAGCGCCTCGCTGCCGTCGGGCGCGCGCGCGTAGCGGGCGTCGTTCCCGGCCGGGCGCACCACCCGCTGCTCGGGCGGGCGAATGCGGGCGGGCAGGTTCTTCGCCACCTCGTCCGCGAACTCGTCGATCAGGGTCGACAGGCTCTTGTCGTAGGCCTGCCAGAAGCGGACGTTGACGAACAGCGGGAAGAAGATCGACCGCGCCTGGACCTGGATCAGCTTCCACAGCCGCTCCTCGCCGTAGCGATCGGCGAGGAAGCGGACGAACTGGCTGCCCGACAGGTAGTAGCTGCCGGCGTGAAAGTCGCGCTGGAAGGCGGAGAGGTCGCCGCCGTGGAAACGCCGCCCCGCGAAGCCGGCCGCGAAGGCGCCCCGCCAGAACGGCCAGGCGAGCCGCCCCGTGCCCGGCTGCAGCTTGGTCTCGTAGTAGACCGCCAGCCCCTCGTCGAACCAGGGATCGAGGCCGATCTGCGGCGAATAGACGTCGCCGAACAGGTTCCAGAACCAGGCGAAGCCGGCGATCTGCTGGAAGTGCACGTAGTGGGTCAGCTCGTGGCAGCCGATGACGGCCGGGTCGGGCGGCAGCCCGAACTCGAGCGAGAACGCGTCCAGCGTGTTGTAGGTCGGGACGACGGCGAGGGTCTCGTAGCCGGAGATGCGCGGCGCCACGAACGCGTTGTTGAACGCCAGCTCGGGCAGGATCGCGACGATCTTCTGATCGGCGACGTTGTTGTGCACGTGCGCCACGCGGCGCAGATAGCCGACGCACCCCTCGACGCGCGTCACGAATCGCCACGCCTCGACGCCGCGGCCCTCCGGGTAGTAGACGACCATGTCGCCGGTCTCGAGGCGGCGCATCTGGTGGTCGGCCAGCGCGGCGCCGACGTCCTGGGGCAGCCGCTGCTCGGCGATCGGGACACAGCCGCCGGCGAGCGCGGCCGCCAGCATGACGGCGCCGACGACGTTGACGGTCGGGAGGACGATGCGCGGGGGCCGCGGCGGCATCTGCCGCGATGTTACACGTGTCGTCGGTTTTGCAAACGTGACGAGGGACATGTAAGAAAGCCCGATGTCACGACGACGCATCCTGGTGACCGGTGGCTCGGGCTTCCTCGGCTCGCATCTGTGCGAGCGGCTGCTGGGGGATGGGCACGAGGTCGTTTGCCTCGACAACTTCTTCACGGGCACGCGCGCCAACGTCGAGAACCTGCTCGACAACCACCGCTTCGAGCTGATGCGCCACGACGTCACCGATCCGCTGACCATGGAGGTCGACGAGATCTTCCACCTCGCCTGTCCGGCGTCGCCCATCCACTACCAGCGCAATCCGGTGCGCACGATCCGCACGGCCGTCGAAGGGACGCTGAACATGCTCGACCTCGCGCGCGAGGCGAAGGCCCGCATCCTGATCGCGTCCACGTCGGAGGTCTACGGCGACCCGATCGAGCACCCCCAGCGCGAGAGCTACTGGGGCAACGTCAACCCGATCGGCCCGCGCGCCTGCTACGACGAGGGGAAGCGCTGCGCCGAGGCGCTGGCGGTGTCGTACGCGCGCCAGTACGGCGTCGAGGTGCGCATCGCGCGCATCTTCAACACCTACGGGCCGCGCATGCACGAGAACGACGGGCGGGTGGTGTCGAACTTCGTGGTGCAGGCGCTGCGCAACGAGCCGATCACGATCTACGGGGAGGGGCAGCAGACGCGTTCGTTCTGCTACGCGACCGATCTGATCGAGGGCTTCATTCGCCTGATGGCGAGCCCGCACGGCGCCGATCCGGTCAACCTCGGCAATCCGCGCGAGACCACCGTGCGCGAGCTGGCCGAGCTGGCCCGCCGCCTGACCGGTTCGAAGTCGGAGCTGGTGAAGGCGCCGCTGCCCAAGGACGATCCGACCCGGCGCAAGCCGGACATCGGGCGCGCGCAGGAGCTGCTGGCGGGGTGGACCCCGCAGGTGCCGCTCGAGAAGGGGCTGGCCGCGACCATCGACGACTTCAAGCGCCGCCTCGGCGTCTGAAGCCGCGCCGGCGCGTCTGAAGAACCGTCAGGCGGGCCGGACCGACGGGGCGGAGGCCGCGCGATCGAGCCGCTCGCCCGTCACCGGGTGGACCAGGCCAGGCCGCGCCACGTCGGCGAGCGGGACGCGCACGAACGGCCGCTGCAGGAGGCGCGGGTGGGGGACGACGAGGTCGGGCGGCTCGTCGATGATCGCGTCGCCGAACAGGAGGATGTCGAGATCGATCTCGCGCGGCGCGGCGGCGCGGCCGGGCGGGCGGACGCGGCCGAGCGCGCGCTCGACGCCCAGGCAGAGCGCCAGCAGCGCGCGCGCGGGCAGCGCCGTCTCGACGCGCGCGGCGGCGTTCAGGTAAGCGGGCTGCGGTTCGGGGGCGACGGCGTCGGTCTCGTAGAGCGGCGAGCGCGCCGCCACCCGCACACCGGCGGCCGCCAGCGCGTCCAGCGCCGCGGCGATCGCGGCGCGCCGGTCGCCCAGGTTCGCGCCGAGGCCGAGGTACGCCGTGGTCATGCGCGGAGATTAGCTGTAATAGTGACGGCTCGGTGAGCTCCGGCGCGCTGGCGGCAATCCTCTCGGGACTGGCGACGAGCCTGGGCGCGCTGCCGTTCCTGTTCGTGCGCGATCTGGCGCGCCGGACCTACGACGGGATCCTGGGCCTGGGGGCCGGGTTGATGCTGGCGGCGGCCACGCTCGGCCTGCTGGCCGAGGCGGTGCGCGGCGTGCGCGGGGAGGGCGGGCTGGACGTCGGCCGCCTGGCGCTGGTGGTGGCCGGCTTCGCCGTCGGCGTCGCGATCGCGGCGGCCATGGATCGGTTCATCCCTCACCACCACGCCGGCGGCCACCACGAGCACCTCGGCCACGAGCCCGGTCACGACGTCCACGATCGCGCGGAACACGACGACCACGGAGACGAGCGGCGCCGCGCCGCCCGCCACGCCTACGCCGTCGTCGGCGCGCTCAGCCTGCACCGGGTGCCGGAGGGGCTGGCGATCGGGGCCGGCTTCGCGGTCCCCGGCGCCTCGCACATCGGCGTCATCCTGGCCATCGCGGTCGGCGTCCAGAACGTGTGCGAGGGGATCGTGATGTCGGCGCCGCTGCGCGCGAGCGGCGTGTCGGCACGGCGCGGGTTCGTGATCGTCGCGCTGACCGGGCTGACGATCCCGATCGCGGCGGCCGTCGGTCAGGCGCTGGCCGGCGTGGCCGCGACGACCATGCCGTTCGTGCTGGCGCTGGCGGGGGGCACGCTGATCTACGTGACGTCGAACGAGATCATCCCCGAGTCGCACAGCCACGGCAACGAAGGGACCGCGTCCGCCGGGCTGGTGCTCGGCTTCCTGCTGACCATGCTGCTGGAGGCGGTGCTGTAGTCGACTTCTGGCACTCCCTGACGATCCCGGCGAAAATCGGGGCCCAGCGGGAGGGCGACGATGAGAGCGAGCTGGATCGGAGCGCTGGCTGTGTCGATCGGGATCGCGGCGTGCAGCGAGTCGGGCGTGTCGCTCGACAAGTTTCCGGGCGCGTACGCCCGGGCGCTCTGCACCCAGAACTTCAAGTGCTGCTCGGGGACGGACATCGGCGCCAACACCATGCAGGACTGCGTCGACACCAACGAGAGCTCGCTGCAGTTCCTGGCCGGGTCGATCAGCGACGCGCAGTCGCGCGGTCGGGTCCGCTACGACAAGGACAAGATGAAGGACTGCATCGACGCCGTGTCGAAGCTGACCTGCGACGACTGGTCAACCGGGTTCACGATGTCCAGCCAGCCCGCGATCTGCGACCAGGCGGTGGTGGCGATGGTCGGCATGGACGGCGCCTGTCGCGACGACATCGAGTGCGTGACCGGCAACTGTCAGGGCGAAGATCCCGCCAACGACGTCGACGGCGCCTGCAAGGCCGCGGACTCGAGCGGACTCAGCTGCGTGTCGAGCGACGACTGCGCGCCCGACTTCTATTGCGACGCCGCCACCAGCGCCTGCGCGGCCAAGAAGGTCACGGGCGCGACCTGCAGCCTCAACGAGGAGTGCCGGACCCGCTGCAACGGCACCACCGGCCAGTGCAGCTGCTACGCCGGCTGCGCGATGGCCGGCCCCGTCTCACCCGGCCTCCTCTGCCTGCTCGCCGTGGCTTGCCTGATCCTGCTGGCCGGCCGCGCGCGGAATGGCGGCCGCTGTGCGCTTTCCCGCCCGGCAAAATAGTCCGGGACGGACCGCGGGAAGGCTGCTATTTTCCCGTACGGTAAAAATGTCGCCGATCACGCCGGTCGAAGCGCAAGATTTCCCGTACGGGAAAATCGGCAATGTCGGCCAAATAGGCGCCGCGATTAGAGATAAGCGCCGGGCGCTCGGGATGCGGCAGGCCGAGCTGGCGGCGCTGTCGGGCGTCGGTGTGCGGTTTCTGTCCGAGCTCGAGAATGGAAAACCATCGGCCGAGATCGGCAGGGCGCTGACCGTGTTGCATCGTCTCGGCCTCGATCTCCTGATCAAGCCGCGTGGACCCGCACGATGAGCGGAAGGCTCGGTGTCTACTTCGAGCAGCGCACAGTCGGTGCCGTCAGCGCGGACGACGCAGATCGGTTCTCTTTCGAATACGAAGCGGAATGGCTCGCTGACGATCGCAGCTTCGCGATCTCGCAATCGCTCCCGCTCGTCGATGGAACGCAGACCGGCGAACCCGCGCACGCCTTCTTCACGAACCTGCTCCCGGAAGGGCGCGTGCGCACGCTGATCGCGCGGCGGCTCGGGATCTCGGAAGACAATGACTTCGGCTTGCTTGCGGCGCTCGGCGGGGAGTGCGCCGGCGCGCTGGTTCTGGCCGCCACGCCGCCGGGCGTCGCCGAGGATCGCTATCGCCAGCTCGACGAGGTCGAGCTGGGGGAGATGGCGACATCCGGCGCGGCATTCGCGGAACTGGTCGGCGGGAGCGCCGCCCGGCTGTCGCTCGCCGGGGCGCAGGACAAGCTGCCCGTGAAAGTCGACGGAGATCGGTTGCTGCTTCCGCTGGGCGCTTCTCCGAGCAGCCACATCCTGAAATTCGCCAGTCGAGACTACAAGCATCTGCCGGGGAACGAGCTGCTGATCGGAGCGCTGGCGCGCGCGAGTGGGCTCCCGGTGGTCGCGGCGGAGCTGCGATCGATTGGCAAGGATGACCACCTGCTGGTGAGGCGCTACGACCGCGTCGTGGCCGGCGATCGGATCACGCGCTTGCACCAGGAGGATCTCTGTCAGGCGTTCGGGCTTCCACCTGGACGCAAGTACGAGGAGGAGGGAGGACCGAGCTTCGACAGATGCTTTCGCATGATCGCCGACTGCTCGACGGAGCCGGCGCTGGACACGCGCGCGGTCATCCGCTGGCTGGCGTTCAACGCGATCGTCGGCAACGCGGACGGACATGCCAAGAATCTCTCCCTGGTCAGGGCCGCCACCGGCGCGCTGCGGCTGGCGCCGTTCTACGATCTGCTGTCCACGGCGATCTACCCCAAGATTTCCCGCCGCCTCGCCATGGTCGTCGGCGAAAACTCCGATCCGGGAACCATTCGGGGGCGCGACTGGCGGTTGCTCGCCGAGCGGATCGAGGTCAATCCCGCGTTTGTCGTCGATACAGTTCGCGATCTCGCCGAGGCGATGCCGACGCGCGCGGCGGCGGTGGCGAAGGATCTGCGCGAGCGCCACGGTCGCTTCCCTGTCGCGCAAGCGATCCTTCGTCAGCTCCGCAAGAGCGTTCGCCGCACGCTCGATCAGCTGAAGCTCTGAGGCGCTTCAGGCCGAAGAGACGCCGAACGCCCCGTTCGCCGAGTCGTGGAGCGCGAAGGTCGCCATGCGATGCGACTCTTCCTTCAGCTCCTGGCCGAACAGCTCGATCACCAGCGCCGCGGTCGCGCCGGCGCCGTTGCGCCCGAAGGCCTCCAGGTCCGCGGCCATGGCGCGCCCGGTGGGATAGCGGTCCTCGATGCGCGTGGCGGTGGCGCGGTCGATCACGGCCGCCAGCGGCGGCGGCAGATCGCGGATGGCCGAGCGATCCTCCACGCCCGGTCCGCTGCCCGCCTTCATCAGCAGGCCGTACGTCGTCTCCGCGACGTAGAGCGGGCGTCCGGTCGCGAACATGTACAGCACCAGCGCGACCGAATACAGGTCGGCGCGCGAATCGACCTCCAGCCCGCGGGCCTGCTCGGGCGCCATGTAGGTGACGTTGCCCTTCACGACGCCGGTCTCGGTGCGGGTCACCCGCCCCTCGGCCTTGACCACCCCGAAGTCGAGCAGCTTCACCTCGCCGCGCGCGGAGAGCATCACGTTCTCGGGCGAGACGTCGCGGTGGACGATGCCGAGCGGACGCCCGATCTCGTTGGTCAACCCGTGCGCGTAGTCGAGGGCCTTGAGCAGCTCGACGCCGACGTAGGCGATGATGTCGAGGGGCGGCGGCCGCCGCCAGCGCGCGAAGCTGTTCTCGATCACGCGGCCCAGGTCGCGGCCGACCACGTACTCCTCGGCCAGGTAGTACTGGCCCCCGGAGCGGCCGAAGTCGTGCACCGCGACGATGTTCGGGTGGTGCAGGGCGGCCAGCAGGTTCGCCTCGTCGCAGAACTGCGCGACGGCGTTGGCGTCCATCGCCATCTCCGGGCGCAGGCGCTTGATGACGACCGGGCGCCGGAAGCCGCCTTCGCCGGCAGTCACGGCCGCGAAGATCTCCGCCATGCCGCCCTGGCCGATGCGCTCGACGATCGAATAGCGGCCGATCATGATGGGCGCGCCGTTGGGATTGGTCGCGGGCACCAGCGCCGCGATCGGCGCGCGCGGCGCCTGGCGCGCCAGCATGACGTAGAGCCCGAAGGCGAAGGTCAGGCCGATGAGCAGGATCGCGAGCGCCGGCAGCGGCAGCGGCAGTCCGCCCGGCGTCGTCGACGGCGCGGCCACGCCGACCATCACACGCAGGCCGCCCGAGAGCGGCAGCGCGGCCACCGTCGTGTTGCCGGCGGCGGCCAGGCCGGGCGCCGGGATGTCGAGGCTCTGCTTGAGGGCCGAAAGGTCGTCCGTGCCGCTGCCGGCGCTGGTCGTCGCGGCGACCAGCAGCCGCCGGCCGTCCGAGATCGCCACCGCGCCGCCCGCGCGCTCGGCCATGCCCGACACCAGGCCGACGTCGATGATCCGCGTGGACATCAGCACCGGCCAGTCCGATCGGCCTGTCAGCGCGACCGGGCAGGCGGCGACCGCCAGCACCTGGCCCCCGGCCAGCAGCAGACCGGACGACGCGTGGTGTCCCTGGCGCGCGTCGCGCACCATCGTGCGCGCGTCGAACGCCGCCGGCAGCCGCGAGGTGACGAGCGCCGCGCTCTCGTCCGCGTAGAGCCCGAACCCGTCGACGGCGCGGCGGAACGGCTCCCACCACGGCTCGGTCAGCAGCAGGTCGCGCAGCGTCTCCTGATCGACGTTCGCGTCCAGCGCCGCCACCAGCCGCGGGTTCGCGGTCGCGTTCTGGGTCTGGCCCTCGAGGCTTCCGATCAGGCTGCGCACGCCGTCGGCGGCGCGCAGCGCGGCGGCCTGCGCCTCGGCGGCGACCCGCTCGCCGGCGTGGGTGCGGTCGAGGCGCGCGAGCAGCACCACCGCGCCGCCCGTCAGCGCCAGCACGGCGAGCGCGGCCAGCGCCGGGGCGAGACGCGATCGGGAGGGGCTCGCGCTCATCGTCTCAGTACCCGAGCTGCGGCTGCCGCTTGTGCCCGTACTTGTCGGGGACGAACGGCCCGGGGCGCTTGTCCCCGCCCACCGTGACGGTGACGTCGTGCGCGCCTTCGCCGCCCACCACGATCGTCTTGCGGGTGATGTTCGACGCGGCCTCGTGCCAGGCGGCCAGCTCGTAGCGTCCCGGCGCGACGCCGCGGATGCTGAACGCGCCGGAGGCCTGCGCCTTGGCGTACAGCGGCGAGTCGACGACGAAGACGTAGCCGTTCATGGTCGAATGAATGTTGCACAAGATTTCGACGGCGCCCGGACTGTTGAATGTCCGCGTGTAGGTCGCTCCTGTAGCGCGGATCCCGGCGTCGAAATCGTTCGGTTTCGCGATCGAGAATACGTTGTGATAAATGCGGTCGTCGTTACGAAATTGCACCGTCGTTCCGACCGGGACGGCCAGCACGTGCGGCAGGAAGGTCTTCTCTCGCTGGGTCACGACCTGGTTAGTGGGCGGCGCGATGCGTGGCATCGGACCATCCAGCCGTTTCAGCCACAAAACCGTGCCGCCCGGCCCGATCTGGCCGCCGCCGCTCACCGTCCCCGACACCGACACCGACGAGAAGGAGGAGGCGCGGCGCGTGATCGCCG
>DATBHU010000191.1:0-8161 GCA_036557265.1 Polyangia bacterium | reverse complement strand
AGCCGCCGCCGTAGACGTCGGCGATCGGATGGGCGCCATAGTAGTTGTAGGTCTGCCCGCTGTAGCCGAAGTCGCGCGGATCGCCGATGAAGTAGTAGCAACCCTGGTGATACGAGAACAGCCGCATGTCGAAGGGCGCGTAGTTGTGCGTGTGCGGCGTCGAGATGGCCTCCCAGCCGCCACCCGGCGCGGGATGGGGACCGCCGTAGCAGTAGCCGCCGCCCGCAGCGGCGACCGCGGTGCCTTCGACGCCGGGCGGGATCATGTTCTCGTCCCCGGCCGGCGCGGCCGCGGCCGTGCCCGTCGCGACGACGCCGGGGGCCGTCGGTCCCGCGACGGTGACCGCTCCAGAGACCTGGACGTCACCAGCGTGCGCCGTTCCGCTCAGCCCGGCGAACGAGAGCCCTGCAGCCGCGACGCCCGCCACGACCCAGCGAAGGGCGGATGAGACACCAGTGCTCGAACCGATGAATCTGGACATGACTGCAGCCTCAATAGTAGCAAGTGCCGCGCCTAGCATAACTCGACCACAATCCGGCGAAAACAGCGGGATTCCGGTCCTGGCCGTGCCGGACCCGTGCCGCTCATTCACAGGGCGTGGTTGTTGCGGGACTGGGGGTTCGAGGTTACGGTTCCACTCCCATGTCAGTCGAGGCCGATATCCAGGAGCGTCTGAAGGCGGCCATGCGCGCGAAGGATGCCCGCACGGCCGATTGCATCCGGATGATCAAGACCAAGCACATGGAGCGGCGCACTGCGGCGGGGTTCAAGGGGCCGCTCGACGACAACCTGTGGCTCGACGTCATTGCCTCGTATCAGAAGCAGCTGCGCAAGTCGCGTGAGGAGTACGCCGCGGTCGGCGAGCGTGGCGCCGAGGCCGTCGCGCAGATCGACTTCGAGATCGGCTTCTGCGCGCAGTTCCTGCCCAAGGCGGCGTCCGACGACGAGGTGCGCGCGATCGTGCGCGAGACGGTGGCGCGTCTCGGCGTCTCGGACCCGAAGCAGGCAGGCCGCGTCGTCGGCGACATCATGAAGGCCCACAAGGGCAAGCTCGAGCCGGCGAGCGTCAAGCGGATCGTCGACGAAGAGCTGGGCGGCCCGAAGAGCTAGCCCCACGCGTCCGGCGGGGAGCGGTCGGCCGTTGGATCCTCACATGCGGCTGGCGTGCGCCGCCGTCGTGCGCGTCGCGCGCCGTTCGCCGATCCAGCGATCGACCAGCGCCAGCCGCGGCGCCATGTCGGCGATGTTCGCGTAGCCGTCGCGGGCTTCGTTCGCGAGATCGAGCGCGTGCTGCCGATCGGCCGGGGCGGCGTCCCAGATCGCCTGCGCGAGGCTGAAGGCGGTCTGCTCGCGGACGCCGCCGTCGGCGATGTGCGTGGACCGGATCTCCCACGCGCGCTCCAGCAGCCCCTGGGCCTCCGCGGGCCGCCGCTCGGCCAGCGCGACCTCGCCGAGGCCCGTCATCGGATCGGCGAGGAACGGGTGGTCGCGTCCCAGCACGCGCTCGAAGGTGTCGAGGACCGCCTCCATGTCGGCGCGGGCTTCGCGCCCGCGCTCGAGCGCGAGCAGCGCCTGCCCGCGCACCAGGCGCGCGGCGCCGACCTCGTAGGACTCGGCCGGAAAGAACGCGCCGGCGACGTCGAGAGCGTGGTTCGCAGCCTCGAACGCGCGACCGGGATCGCCGAGCACGAGCACCGCACGGGCCTGGTTGACCATCGACGCGGCCAGATCCGGATGCGCCGCGCCCAGCGCCTGTTCTCGGATCGCGACCGCGGCGGTGAAGTCGCCTTCGGCGAGCCGCCACATTCCCTGCGCGGCGAACAGCATGCCGCGGGCGTTCAGCAAAGAACCGCGGACACGCAGCGGCACCCCGCGTTCGACGCTCGCGTCGGCGAGGCGCGCCCAATGCTCGCCGCTGTCGAAGTGATGGTCGATGGCACCTTCGATCACGACCAGCTGGATCGCCGCCTCGGCCGCCAGGGCGTTGTGGTGGATCGCGCTGGCGTGGCGGAATGCCTCCTCGTAGATCGGTTCGGCGCCCTCCGGGTCGAATGGCGCCCGCGTGCGTGCGTAGACGAACAGCGCCTCGGCCAGCAGCGGTTCGTGACCCGCCGCGCGCACCTCCTCGACCAGCGTGCCCATCGGCTTCAGCGCCTGCCAGTCGTGTCCGGAGGCCGCCATCGCCCACAGCGTCGCCAGACGTCCGCGCAGCGCCTGCACGCGCGCGCGCAGCGCCTCGTCGGGGGGGCCGGCGCTGGCCTTGAGCGCGCGCACGTCCGCGCAGCCGTCCAGCGGCGGCAGCGCCAGCGTGGCGGCGACCGCCTTGCGAACGACCTTGGCGTCCGCGTGCGCGAAGGCGTCGGTCAGCGCGGCCAGCTCGCCGGCCCGCTGATCGAGGCATCCCATGCGGAGCGCGAGCGTCTCGCGCGAATCGTTGGCGCTGTCGCCGCCCTCGCAGGTCTGGCGGTACATCCCGCTCCAGGCGTTCGCGTAGCCGTCCAGCGATTGACTGGCCCGGTCGAAGCGCTCGCGGGCGTCGGGGACGCTGGCGGCGAGGAACGCGGCGCGGATCTCCGCTCGCCGGGCGGCTCCGGCGGCGGTCGGCCAGGCGGCGGCCAGCCGGGCCGGGACGCTCGCGCAGCGGGAGGCCGAGCGCGGATTGCGCAGCTGCCAGCCGAGCCCGAAGGTCACGCCGAAGGCGAGCGCGCCGGCCGCCGCCCCGACGGCCAGCATGCGGGCCATGCCCAGGCGGCGGGCCGTCGCCCGCTCGAGCGCGCCGAGCAGCGCCTCCATGTCGGGGTAGCGCCGTCCCGGAACGACGGAGAGGCCGCGCAGCAGGATCGCGCGCAGGCGGGCCGGCACGTGGTTGGAGAGAGGCGCCGGCCGCGGCTTGCCGGCGAGCACCGCCGCCCTCAGCTGCGCGAAGTTTTCGCCCGCGAACGGCCGCTCGCCGTAGAGCGCCTCGTACAGCGCCACGCAGAAGCTGAACTGATCGGCGCGCGGATCGGCGGTCTGTCCGCACAGCTGCTCGGGCGACATGTAGAGGGGCGTGCCCAGGATCGATCCGATGCGCGTCAGGCGCGGGGCCTTCGGGCCGTGCAGCGTCTGCCTGAGGGCGGCGAGACCGAAGTCCATGACGCGCACCGCGCCCTCCGACGTCACCATCACGTTCTGCGGTTTGAAATCGCGGTGGATGATGCCGGCGCGATGGGCGGCCGCCAGGCCCCGGCCCGCCGCGATGAACACGCGCAGGATCTCCGTGCGCGGGCGGCGCTTGCGATCCAGCCAGGCCGCGACGGTGTCGCCCTCGACCAGCTCCATCGCCACGAATACGCGGCCCGAGGCGGTCCCGACGTCGTAGACGGTCACCAGGTTCGGGTGCGACAGGCGGGCGATCGACTGCGCCTCGCGCATCATGCGCGCCGCCTCGATCTCGTCGGGGTGGCTGTCCGCGCGCATGATCTTGATGGCGATCTTCCGATCCAGCTCGGGATCGTGGGCGGCGTAGACGTCGCCCATCCCGCCGCGCCCCACCAGGCGCAGCAGCCGGTAGCGGCCCACCATGCCGCCTGGCCCCGGCGGATCGCCCGCGCTCACCTCGACGACCCCGGCGTCGGAGGGGGATTGCGCGGATGGAATTCCGGATGTTTTCGGGATGGGTGTCGCGCGCGGCGGCGGGCCCTGCGCCGGTTCGGCCTGGGGCGACGCTTCGTCCAACGGCGGCGCGCCCGCCCACTCCAGTGTATTCGGTCGTCGGGCCGTCCCTGTAACCGGCGCGGCGAGCGCGACCAGCGTCGCGCAATCGGGGCAGCGCAGCAGGTGATGCTCCGCCTCCGCCAGCTTGGCGCCCGCGAGCGCGCCGCTCACGAAGGCAACGATCGTTTGCTCGTCGAGACAGCCCATCGCCGACGCTCAGGTGATGATAGCCTAGGGTGATGGCCGGTTCGAAGGAGCCAGCTTTCGCAGAGGTTTTTCTTCGAGAGCGTCCGGGCGCGCACGATCCCACAGCGCTGGAGGCCCGGCTGCGCGAGATCGTCGGCAAGGCGACCGCGGTCTGGCCGGACCTGGCCGTGGATCCGGAGCGCCTCGTCATCCACCTGGCGCGCGTGATCGGCGACGACGCGGCCGCCGGGCTGGCGGAGCTGTACGTCGAGGACCTGGCGCTGGGGCTGGCCTGCGTCGACAAGCTCCCGGGGGCGCTGACGCAGGTGGATCGGCTGTGCGGCGCCGCCATCGACACCGCGGTGGCGCGCATCGATCGCAGCCCCGAGCTGCGCGACGAGGTCCGCCAGACGCTGTGGCAGCGGCTGTTCGTCGGAACGCCCGATCAGGCGCCGCGCATCCTGTCGTACGCGGGCCGCGGGCCGCTGGCGGCCTGGGTGGCCGTGGCCGCGCAGCGCACCGCTCTCGACCTGCGACGGGCGGCGACGCGGTTGGCCGGCGCCGATCCGGCGGTCGACGAGGTGCTGCCCGCCGACGCTCATCCCGAGGTCGACTACCTGCGCATGCGCTACAAGAGCGAGTTCGAGGAGGCGGTCCGAGACGCGCTGGCCGCGCTGCCCGATCGCGATCGGTTGCTCTTGCGCCTCACCACGGTGAGCGGCCTCAGCCACGAGCAGATCGCCAACATCTACAAGGTCAACCAATCGACCGTGTCGCGCTGGATCGCCAAGGCGCGCGCGGACGTGCTGGAGGCGACGCAGCAGACCGTCTGCCAGCGGCTGGGCGTGCAGCGTGACGAGTTCATGTCGCTGGCCGGTCTGCTGGTCAGCCGCATCGATCTCAGCATCTCGCGCGTGCTGGAGACGTCGGCTTCGGACTAGCTCGCGACGGCGGCGGCCAGGCCGTCGATGTGGGCGGTCAGGTCGGGGGGTAGGGGACTCTCGACGGTGACCGGCTGCTTGCTGACCGGGTGAGGGAACGTCAGGCGGTGCGCGTGCAGCGCGTGGCGCGGCAGCCCGTCGAAGCAGGCGAGCAGCTCGGGGCCGAGCGGCTCCTCGCACGCGCGCATGAACAGCGCCTCGCTGGCGCCGTAAAGCTTGTCGCCGACGATCGGGTGTCCGAGCGACGCGAGGTGAACGCGGATCTGGTGCTGGCGGCCGGTCAGCGGGCGCGCCTCGCACAGCGCGTGGGCCGGCAGCCGGCGGATCACGCGGAACTGCGTCGAGGCGACCAGCGCGCCGGGCTCGCCCTCGCGCGCCGGCCCCATCATCACCCGCGATTTCGTGTCGAGCAGGCGCAGCGGCCGATCGATGCGGCCCGCGTCGGGCGGCTGGCCCTTGACCAGCGCGAGGTAGGTCTTCTCGACGGTCCGACGCGCGAACGCGCGCGTCAGCAGGCGGGCGACGGGGCGCGAACGCGCGATCAGCAGAACGCCCGACGTCTCGCGATCGATCCGATGCGCGATCTCCATCTGTTCGTCCGGATAGCGCTCGCGCAGCAGCGCGACCAGCGTGTTGCGCCAGAACTTCGCGGTCGTGTGCATGGGCAGTCCGGAGGGCTTGTCGATGACCAGCACGCTCTCGTCCTCGAACAGGATGCCGAAGTCGCGCGGCACCTCCGGTTCGATCGGCGCGGGGCGGCGCAGCAGGATGGTCTCGCCGGCCCGCACGGGCGACGACGGACGCGCGGGGCGGCCGTCGGTGAACGAGATCTGCTCGCCGATGATCGCCTGGATGCGCGTGCGCGACATGCGACCGATGCGGCGCTTGAGGAAGTGATCCAGACGCCAGCCGCCGCATTCGGGCGGCACCACGATGTCGCGCGTGATGATGTCGGCGGCGGCGGCGGCGGAGGCGGTCACAGCTTGTTTTCCTGGGTCGCGGCGCGCGGCCGGTTCGCCGCCTTCGCCTCGTCGAGCCGCCGCGCCCCCTCCATCAGCAGGAAGGTCGTCGAGGCCTGGATCTCGTCGACGCCGCCGACGTCGCCGGCCAGGAAATCGAACGAGCCGGCCCCCCACGTCACCATCTGGTAGACGGCGCCCGCGCCCGCCACCGCGGGCTCGTCGATCGCGGCGCGGATGATCCGTCCCTTGCGCAGGAAGATCCGCCCCGTCTCGTTGGTGCGCTCGACCAGCAGGATGCCGTTCTTGCGCTCCATCTCGAGCACGACCAGCACGCTCGACAGCGAGATCTGATCCAGCTCGCCGCGCAGCGCCGACAGCGGCCGGTGGCCGGCGGACGGCTTCGTCGGATCGACGGAGCGCTGCGGCCGCGGCGGCAGCGCGGATTCGCTGGCGGCGGCGTTGCCCACCGTCTGTTCCCCGAGGACCGCAACGATGGTCCGCTCCAGATCTTCCCCGCGAAACGGCTTCCGCAGGCGCTGATCGCCGGCCTCGGTGCCGGCGACGTCGTCGCCCGCGTCGCCGGGCGGCAACAGGAAGACCATCGGAATCTTCGCGCAGGCCGGCAGCGCGCGCAGCCGCTCCCACCACGACCAGCCGTCCAGCGCGGGCAGCGACACGGTCGTGACGACGACGTCCGGGCGGATCCGCGACGCCAGCGCGAACGCGCTGGGCGCATCGCCCGCCAGGCTGACCTGGTGCCCCTGCTGCCCCAGCACGCTGGCGGTCGTGCGCTGAATCCAGAGATCGTCGTCGACGACCAGGATCCGCACCGCCTTCATCGGCCTATCTTACCGGAGCCCTCGCTCCGAGACCCGCGCCCGCCACCGACGCGGTCGGCTACTCGTCGTCGGGGTTGCGGTCCCAACGCCAGTTGCCACGCTCGCGCTCCTCCGGCTTGGGCCGCGTGGAGCGCTTCTTTTCGGGCCGCTGGCGTTCGCCCCGCGGGGGCGCGTCGGGTCCGCGACCGCCCGGACCGCGCGGTGGGCCGAAGTCGCGACCCGGTCCACCGCCGCCGGGGCGTGGACCACCGAAACCGCCGGGCCGCGGACCGCCGCCGAAGCCGCCGGGGCCGCCGGGTCCACGCGGGGGCCCGCCGGGTCCACCCGGACCACCTCCCGGACGCGGGCCGCCATAGCCGCCGCCACCCGGACGAGGTCCGCCGCCGAAGCCGCCGCCACCACCGCCGCCGCCACCGAAGCCGCCGCCGCCCGGACGGGGCGCGCCGCCGAAGCCGCCGGGGCGGGGCCCGGCCGGCTTGGCCTGTGCCTCCTCGACGATGATCGGGCGCCCCTGCAGGATGCGGCCGGACAGTTTTTCAATCGAGGCCTTGGCCCCCTCGTCCGTCATGGTTTCGACGAACGCGAAGCCGCGCGGCCGACCGGTCTCCCGGTCCAGCGCGACGCGCACGCTGCGCAGCTCGATGCCGTCGCCGGTGAACGCCTCGCGTAGTTCCTGCTCGGTGACGGCGTACGAGAGATTGCCGATGAAGAGTCGAGTACCCATTCCGCTTTTCTGTTTTTTTCCTGGAGCTCTTGGTCCTACGGAGGTCGAAAACCTCCGCCGCTGAACTATCTCATCACGCCGGGCGGTTGTTGACCTTGTCTCGCAGCTCCTTGCCGGCCTTGAAGGTCGGGACGCGGCGCGCTTCGATCTGAATCTCTGCGCCGGTCTGGGGGTTGCGGCCCTTGCGCGCCGCGGACTCGCGAACCGCGAACGCACCGAAGCCCCGCAAGTCAATCCGCTCGCCCTTGGCGAGCCCCTCGGCCACCGCCTCGATCAGCGCGTCGACCGTGATCTCCACCTGCTGTCTCGGCAGGTTCTTCTGCTGCGCGACGACGTCGACCAGATCAGCCTTCTTCATGGGCTTGGTGTTCTCCTTGGGGTTGTTTTCTATCGTGGAACGTGGACCAGCGCAGCCGCTTCGCGTTAACCCCGCTAAAGATAGTGCGTCCACTTCGGAAAGGTCAAGAAGACCCCCCGGGGCGGGTCCCGGCGGGGGGCCGGCTCAGATGGACGCTCAGATGAGGCTGGCCTCCATCGGGTGTCCGCGCGATCGGCGAACGGCTGGAAGCCCGGGATGTACACCGCTCCGGACGCGGTGCCGGCCGGGATCGGGCGGGGCGGCGGATTCTGGTCGTAACGCAGCGTGAAGCCGAAGGCTACGCTCAGGCGGGCGAACAGGGTGGTGGTCAGGCCCAGCTTGCCGATGAGGCGGGTGTCGTGGAAGGCGTCGACGCCGGGCATGCCTGTATCCGCGTCCAGCGCCTTGCCCTCGCGGTTCAGGTTGAACAGCGCCTCCACGCTCGCGGTCGCGCC
>DATBHU010000190.1:0-5462 GCA_036557265.1 Polyangia bacterium | reverse complement strand
ACGCGGACACCATCGCCCAGCCCTCGTTGTACTTGCGCCCGAACATCTTCGGGAACCAGTAGTGGAGCGCGATCAGGAAGCCCATGATGACGGCGCCGACCATGATGAAGTGGAAGTGGGCGACGACGAAGTAGGTGTCGTGCCAGTGGACGTCCAGCGACACGGTCGCGACCGCGATGCCGGTCATGCCGCCGAACACGACGAAGAACAGAAAGCCGCAGATGTAGATGAACGGCGTCGTGAGAGCGATCGAACCGCGATACAGCGTCCCGACCCAGTTGAACACCTTGATGGCGGTGAACACGCCGACGAACATCGAGATGACGGCGAAGGCGCCGTTGTCGAACGGCGACTGGCCCGACACGAACATGTGGTGGCCCCAGGCGAAGAAGCCGACGAACGCGATACCCAGCGACGAGTACGCGATCATCTTGTAGCCGAACACGTTCTTGCGGGCGAAGGCGGCGATCGCGTCGCTGACCACGCCCATCGACGGCAGCACCATGATGTAGACCGCCGGGTGCGAGTAGAACCAGAAGAAGTGCTGGAACAGCACCGGGTCGCCGCCCTTGGTGGCGTCGAACAGGCCGAAGCCGCCGATCTTCTCGATGCCGACCAGCATGACCGTCAGGCCGATGACCGGCGTCGCCAGCACCTGGATGATGCTGGTCGCGTAGATCGCCCAGACGAACAGCTGCATCCGCATCCAGGTCATCCCGGGCGCGCGCAGCGTGTGGGTGGTGACGATGAAGTTGAGGCCGGTCAGGATCGACGAGAAGCCGAGGATGAAGATCCCGAGCACCACCGGGAACACCGTCATCGGCGTGGTGGTGCTGTACGGCGCGTAGAGCGTCCAGCCCGTGTCGGTGCCGCCCATGACCATGCCGGTGACAGCCAGGAGGGCGCCCGTCCAGTAGAGATAGAGCGACAGCAGGTTCAGCTTCGGGAACGCGACGTCCTTCGCGCCAAGCATCAGCGGCAGCAGGAAGTTGCCGAACACGCCCGGGATGGCCGGGATCATGAACAGGAAGATCATGACCACGCCGTGCAGCGTGAACATGCGGTTGTAGGTGTTCGCGCCCATGATGGTCGGGCCGGGCGTCAACAGCTCGAGGCGGATCGCCATCGCGAAGATGCCGCCCACCAGGAAGAAGAACAGCACCGACGCGAAGTACATCAGCGCGATGCGCTTGTGATCGAGGGTCAGCAGCCACGACCGGATCCCGCGATCCGCGTTCAGGTAGTTCACGGCCGGGTAGTACGGCTTATTTTCGTTGGGCTGGCTGGCCACTGGGCTTGACTGGCTCATACGTCGCTTCCTTGGAGGGAAGATTCTCGAGGCTCGTGCTGCGCAACGACTTGATGAACTCCACGAGCGCGGCGGCTTCCGGTGCCGCCAACCGTCCCTTGTACGTCGGCATCACGGGTTTGAAACCCTTCACGACCTTGCCGCGCGGATCGATCATCGAATCCGTCAGGTAGGCCTCGTCGGCGATGATGGTCTCGCCGTTCTCCAGCGTCTCGCGCCGGAGGTAGAGATCGAGCCAGGTCGGGCCGATGTGCGGCTGGCCGTCCAGCGAGTGGCAGCGCAGGCAGCCCTCCGCCATGGCGACCTTCTTGCCGTAGTCGACGATCGCCCCGCGCTGGTCGCCGCCGTCGTCGCCGCCGGTGTCGACGCGCTCGGCGAGGCCGGCCTTCTGCTCGGCCATCCAGGCGTCGAAGTCGGGGCCGGACATGACCACGACCTCGCCCCACATCTGCGAGTGCCAGGTCCCGCAGTACTCGGCGCACAGGATCTGGTAGCGGCCCGGCTTGGTCGCCTCGAACCAGGTCTCCGTGTAACGGCCCGGCAGCACGTCCTGCTTGATGCGGAAGTCGGGGACGTAGAACGAGTGCAGCACGTCGCGGCTGGTCATCAGCAGGCGCACGGGCCGGTTGGCGGGGACGTGCAGCGTGCCGATGGCGTTGGGCCCGCCGCCGCTGTCCGCGTAGGCGAACTTCCACATCCACTTCTTCGCCATCACGTACACGTCCATCGCGTTCTTGGGCGGCGTCGTGTACCAGATGTAGTCCTTGAAGCCCTGGACGAACCAGAGCAGGAAGAAGAACAGCGGCACGCCGATGACGGCGATCTCGAACTTGACGCTGGGGAGCACCATCGGCGTCGACTGATCCGCACGGCGCGCCCGGTACTTGAAGAAGAAGTAGAACGCCAGCAGGCCCGTCAGGATCGACGCCACCATCGTCACCGCGATGACGAAGTAGTGGAGGTTGTCGACCTTGCCCGCGAACGTGGTGCCCTGGGGCGGCAGCCAGAGCAGCGTGCGCATGAGCTCGTTCATGCCGCCCTCCCCGTCGCTGCCGCGCGGATGCGCGCTTGTCTTTGCATTTCCCGCTTCATTGCCAGCTCTTTACGCCAGAGAACCGCCAGCAATCCGACCAGCGCCAGGAAGCACGTGCCGGCGCCGATGCGCATGAAGCCCATGACGAACGGCGCGTAGCGGCGCTTGGCCGGGTCGTAGCGGTAACAGGACATCAGCACCTTGTCGAACGAGGTCCCGACGCGGCCGCCGCTCGCCTCGACCACCGCCATGCGGAAGTCGCGGGCCGGGTAATCGACGCCGTACAGGTAGCGCGCCACGACGCCCTCGGGCGTCAGCACGAACGCCACCGCGTCGTGGGCGAACTGCTTGCTCTGCTCGTCGTACTTGTAGCGGAAGCCGACCGTGTCGGCGAGCTGGCGGGCCGCCACGCCGCCGTCGGCGACCGACGACCAGAACGGCCAGTCCGCCGTGGTGGCGCCGCCGCCCGCCAGCGTGACCACGCGCTGCTGCGTCTGGGCGAGCAGCGTCGCGTCCTCGGCCGGGTCGATGCTGACGTCGACCGCCAGGAAGTCCTTGCCGAGCTTCAGCCCGGAGGCGCGGGCCGCCTTGACCAGGCCGTCCAGCACCAGGCCGCACAGCATCGGGCAGCGGTGGTAGCCGAGCGTCACCAGCACCGGCTTGCCGCGGTTGAGCAGCGAGTCGATGCGGACGCGCTGCCCCGCTCCGTCGGTGAACGTCAGGCCGGGAGGCACCGGATCGCCGAGGTGCTCGATCACGTCGATATCCTGCAGCGCCGCCAGCGGCTGCTCGCTCCCCTGCGGGAAGACGATGGGCGTCTTCTCGGCGCGCGCCGCGCCCGCGCTCAGAAGAATCACGCCCAGCACCAGCGCGCGCGTCATCGCGGCGCTCCTTCTGTACCAGGATGATCGCCGTGCTCGGGCGGCGTCTCCTGCAGGCCGGCCGGCGCGACCTCGTCCTTGCCGGCGGGCGCGTTGGTCGTCGTGCCGGGCGTCGGCGCCGCGCCCGCGGGCGCGCCCGCGGGCAGCGCGCCGCCCGCGATCTTGTCGATCGCCTGCTCGATCGGCATGTGGGCGAGCCCCTTCTCCCGATCGATCCAGCCGTAGCCGTTCAGGCGGCCGTCGTGCTCGGCGCGCCAGCGGTGCAGGCGCGTGTCGCTCGAGAACGGCACCTGGTCGATGATGCCGATCTCTTCCCGCTCCACGCGCGGCGGCCGGTGGGTGGCGCCGGTCGCCTCCTCGGTCTTCTTGGTCTCGTGGCTCAGGATCCAGGCGGCCCAGACCGTCGACAGCGCGAAGATCGCCAGCGAGACGACGCCGATGGTGATCACCTTGCCGAAGGCGATCTCGTCGGAGGCGCCTTCGTGGCCGTGCTGATCGTTATGTGATGGGATTCCACTCATGGCTGTCTGTACCGCAGCGATTCGGCCAGGTAGGGATCACGGATCGGAACCGGCAGGCGCCCGCGCAGGAACCAGACCGCGGTCGCGATGGCGACCAGGCCGACGCCGGCGAACGCCAGCGGCTGCGTCCAGTGGAACGTCGCGCTGTCCTTGTACAGGGCGGGCATCGCCAGCCAGTAGATGTCGACGTAGTGCACCGCCAGGATCCAGAGCGCCACGCGGGCGAGGCGCTTCGGATCGCGCTTGCGGGCACGCGACAGGAGCAGCCCGAACGGGATGAAGAAGTGGCAGAAGATCAGGACCACGCCGACCCACGACCAGCCGGGCTTGAAGCGCGTGATGTAGAACGGGATCTCTTCCGGCAGCCCCGCGATCCAGATCAGCAGCAGCTGCGAGAACGCGACGTAGGTCCAGAAGCAGACGAACGCCAGCATCAACTTGCCGATGCTCGCCGTGTGCTCGACGTTCATGCCGCCCGAGAACAGGTTGTTGCGGCCCGCGTGCCAGGTGACGATCGCGAGGATCGACAGCGCCGACAGGAAGCTGCCCCCGAAGTAGTACACGCCGAAGATCGTCGAGTACCAGGTGGGGTGGAGGCTCATCAGCCAGTCGAAGGCCGCGAACGTGATGGCGAGCGAGATGAACGGCAGCATGCCGGCCGAGAACTTGCGCTGGCTGCCCAGCAGCTCGCTGCCGCCCTCCTTGTCCTGTCGCCGCGACAGGCTGTAGAGCCGCCAGGCGACGAACCAGGAGAACGCGAAGTAGAGGATGCTGCGGACGATGAAGAACTTCACGTTCAGGTAGGCGGCCTTGTGCGCGATCTTCTTCAGCGCCTCGGTGCCGAGGCCCGCGGCGGCCGGATCCACCCAGGAGTAGATCTCCTTCATCCCGATCCAGATCGGGATGATGAGGATGATGAAGATCGGTATCGACGCGGCCATCGCCTCGAGGGGCCGGCGCAGGATGGTCACCCAGCGCGCGTGGGTCGCGTGGAAGATCATCAGCAGCAGGACGGACGCGAAGCCGATCCCGGCCCAGTACGCGAACGCGACCAGGTACGAGTAGTACATGTCGCGCGGGCTGGTCATCCCGCCCAGCAGCAGCGTCACGAGCAGCAACACGACGCCGATGCCGCCGCCGACGGCCATCCAGCGGCTGCCGCCGCGGAAAGGCTCGACCTTCAGGTCGGCGACGGTGGGCGTTGACGATCCGTGCGAGCTCAAGGCCTCTCCTCTTGATGATGCGTGGGGGCCGACAGCTCCAACTGCGTCGGCGGCAGCGCTTCCAGCCGGCCGCGAACGTCGGCGGGCAGCTCCGCGGCCGGCGTGCTCTGCGAGAGCTGGAGGGCCCGGATGTAGGCGACGACGGCCCAGCGCTCCTCGACCGTCAGCTCCGCGGCGTACGACGCCATCATGCCGAAGCCCTTGGTGGCGACCTCGAAGATGTAGCCGGCCGGCTTGTTGGTGTAGCGGTGCAGCGAGGGCGGCGGACGCAGCGCCATGTTGCGCGCGACGATGCTGTCGCCGTCGCCCAGCGGGCCGTGGCAGGTGCCGCAGGTGATGTCGTAGCGCTTGCGGCCGAGCTCGACCAGCTTGCGCGTCACCGGGATCGGCACGGTCTTCACGTAGACCGGCAGCGGCTCGCCGTTCGTCTGGATCGGGCCGTCGGGCTCGCGGCCCGTCGTCACCGGCGCGTTCAGCGTGATGCGCTCGCGCGGG
>DATBHU010000189.1:0-1732 GCA_036557265.1 Polyangia bacterium | reverse complement strand
CGCGCCATGCGCATCTCCGGCGGCGACCCGATGATTTTCGTGCAGCGGCCGATCAGCCTCGGGCTGCTGATCGCCGCGCTCGCGCTCTGCCTGCTGGTGGCGCTGCCGGCCATCCGCAGCAGGCGCGAGGAGGCGTTTCAGGAGAGCCCGTAGTACAACCTGAGCGAGATTATCCTTATGGTTGTAGGCGACCCTGACTACTCGCGGCTTCTGTAAATAACAGGAAAAATACAGGCCGCGCTCCCTGCCGATCGCTCGCCGACGGTCCCCGCGCGGCCGGCCGCCCGGTCCGCCGCTCGCGGCCTGCAACCGGGGGCTGCCTAAGACTAGCCGCCCGGCAGCGCGGGTGGCCGACCGCGCCGAGGACGCGCGCGCCCGCGCCGCCGCCGGCCGAAGCCGGCGTCGGTTGGACGTCGTGGGCGGCGCGATGATGCTCGATCGCGCGGCACCCGCATCTTCACGATGTCAAACAGCCCCTCGACGGGCGAGGGTGCGCGAGTCATAGCGTAGATGCGTATAGTAGTCAATAGTTAAATTCAAGACGAATGTGACTACACCAGGACGCCGGGGACGACCTCGACGGCGATGCCGGCGGCGCGGCAGGCCGCGATCGTCGCGCGAGCGTCGCGGCCCTCCATCGGGTCGCCGCCGCCGAGCCACGCCACGCGCTGGCCGGCGGCGGCGAGCGCGATCGCCTGGGCGCAGGCGTCCTCCTGCTTGTGCGAAGGGTCAGGGACCGCGGTGCCGACCGGCAGTTTTCTTGCCTCGCGGCGGGCGAAGTCGACGACGTCCGGCGCGACGCCATCCTCGATCATGACGACGTCGGCCGACTGCAGCGCGCGCACCGCGCGCAACGTGAGGAGCTCCGGATCGCGGTTGCCCGCGCCGATCAGCGTCACCGTGCCGATGCCGGCCGCGTCGCCGCCCCTGCTCGCGCTCAGCAACGCGCGGAAATCCGACGGCGCGGGGTCGCGCTCCGGGCAGGCGAGCGCAAGGCGCGTGAACGCCTGCCAGAACCGAAGGCGCGCGGCAAACGAAAGCCCCGAGCGTCGCAGCGTCGGGCGCCAGCGCCGGGCGGCCTCCGCCCAGCGGGCAAATCCGCGCGGGATCATGGCTTCGAGCCGGGCGCGGATCGCCTGGGCGAAGACCGGCGCGGCGCCGTCGGTCGAGATGCCGATGACCAGCGGAGAGCGGTTGACGATCGCGCCGAAGGCGAAATCGCAACAGGCCGGCCGGTCGATCACGTTGACCGGAACGCCGGCCGCGCGCGCGGCGCGGGCAAAGCGTTGCGCCTCCGCCTCGCCGTCGAAGCCGCCAACGCCGACGGCGGCGCCGGCGAGATCGGCGTCCCGCCAGACCCGATAGCGCAACGCGATCGCGCCGCGCGGGGGCTGCGCCGCCAGCGCGCGCAGTTCCTCGCACGGGCGTTGGGCGAACACCTCGACCTCGGCGCCGGCCGCCGACAGGAGCTCCGCCTTCCAGGCGACCGGCGCGGCGTCGCCGGCGACGACGGCACGCTTGCCCGCGAGCGCGAGGAAGACCGGCAGCCGCGCGAGCGGAGCCATGCGGAAACGGCCCGCTTCGCCGGGACGGCGCATGGGCGCCGACATCAATACACGTCCTGCTGATAGCGCCCGGACTTCTTCAGCTCGGCGACGAAGGCGATCGCCTGGTCGGTCGAGCGCGCGCCGTGCGCCGCCACGATCTCGACCAATGCGCCCTCGACGTCCCT
>DATBHU010000188.1:0-3584 GCA_036557265.1 Polyangia bacterium | reverse complement strand
AAACAAAATCCCGCGCGAGCGGGGACCAACATATCTAACAGCGCGGGATAGACTGTCAAGTCCGCGGTTTTTGTTCGCGATTCCGGTACCGTCGGGCGACGGTTTCGTGGTACCCGTGAAGGGGGAGACATCCGCATGGAGCTCAGCTTCTGGGCCGCTACCGATGTCGGAAAGAAACGCGAGGTCAACGAGGACAACTTCCTCGTCGACAAGAAGCTCTCGCTCTTCGTGGTGGCCGACGGGATGGGTGGCCACGCCTCCGGCGAGGTGGCCTCGCATCTGGCCGTGCACGAGTTCCGAAACGCCGTCGACGCCGGGCGCGATACGGTCGAGCGCTACGCCAAGAGCGACGGCGCCGTCCGGCCCCAGGACGTGCTGACCCTGCTGGAGTCGGCCATCCAGAGCGCCGGGCACGCCATCTACCAGCGCGGCCAGGCCGAGCCCGAGAAGCGCGGGATGGGGACCACCACCTCGGCCCTGCTCATCGCCGGCGACCGCGGCTTCATCGCCCACGTCGGCGACAGCCGCATCTACATGCTGCGCGCGGGCCAGGTGGTCCAGCTCACCGAGGACCACTCGCTGGTCAACGAGCTGATCCGCCGCGGCCGCATCACGAAAGAAGGGCTCGAGGGCTCGCCCTACAAGGCCTATAAGAACGCGGTCACCCGGGCGGTCGGCGTCTACGAGACGGTCCAGGGCGACACCATCGACTTCGAGATCCTGCCCGGCGACCTGTTCCTGCTCTGCTCGGACGGCCTGCACTTCTACCTGAACGACGCCCGCATCATCGATCTGCTCAAGGGCGACGACGTCAAGACGCTGCCCAAGAAGCTGATCGACATGGCCAACGCGGGCGGCGGCCACGACAACATCACGGCCGTTGTCGTGCGGGTCGAGAAGCCGACGGTCGCGGCCGGCACGGTCCCGCCCACCGACGACCGCGCCGAGGAGCTGGCGCGCAAGGTCGACGTCCTGCGACGGATGCCGCTGTTCCGGCATCTGGTCTACAAGGAGATCCTGCGCTTGCTGAACGTGACGTCGGTCAAGGAGTTCGCGCCCGGCGAGGAGATCATCAAGGAAGGCACGACCGGCGACGAGATGTTCGTGCTCCTGCGCGGCAAGATCCGCCTGCACAAGAACGACGCGTTCATCACCCACCTCGAGCCGGGTGCGCACATCGGCGAGATGGCGCTGGTCGATCGCCGCTACCCGCGCTCCGCCAGCGCGACGGCCGAGGAGCGCTCGCGCCTGCTCAGCCTGTCGCGCAAGGATTTCTACGAGATCATCCGCAAGGAGCCCCAGCTGTCGACCAAGCTGCTGTGGGCGTTCACGCAGGTGCTGGCCGATCGCCTGCGCAAGACGACCGCCGAGCTGTCGGGCGCACGCCTGGAAGCCGGCGCCGAGGACCTGACGGCCGACGCCCTGTTCGAAGAATCGTAGAGGAATCTTAGATGGCACAGGTCTCCGACACGAACGATGTGAAAAAGACGGCCGGCGCGTGCCGCCTGGAGAGCGACTCGCTCGGCAAGGTGGAGGTGCCGGAGACGGCGCTGTTCGGGGCGCAGACCCAGCGGGCCGCCGAGAACTTCCCGGTCAGCGGGCTGCGCCTCCCGCGCCGCGTGATCCGGGCGCTGGCCCTCATCAAGAAGGCCGCCGCCGAGGTGAACCGGGCCAGCGGCAAGCTGGACCCGAAGCTGGCGGACGCCATCTGCCAGGCCGCGCGCGAGGTCGCCGCCGGCCAGCACGACAACGAGTTCGTCGTCGACATCTTCCAGACCGGGTCGGGCACGTCCAGCAACATGAACACCAACGAGGTGATCGCGAACCGCGCGATCCAGATCCTCGGCGGCGTCGTCGGCAGCAAGAAGCCGGTCCACCCCAACGACCACGTCAACATGGGGCAGTCGTCGAACGACGTCTTCCCGACCGCGGTGCACATCGCCGCGACCGAGGCGATCGAGCGCGACCTGATCCCGGCGCTGGAGGCGCTGCAGGCGGCGCTGGAGGCCAAGGCCAAGGCGTTCGACCACGTGGTGAAGATCGGGCGCACCCACCTGATGGACGCGGTGCCGATCCGCCTCGGACAGGAGTTCTCCGGCTACGCGCAGATCCTGACCAACACCGTCCGCCGCGTGCGCAGCGTGCTGCCGTCGGTGTCGGAGCTGGCGCTGGGCGGCACCGCGGTCGGCACGGGTCTGAATTCGGCGCCCGACTTCGCCCCCAAGATCATCGCCATCATCAGCGAGGAGATCGCCATCCCGCTGCGCCAGGCGCCGAACCTGTTCGAGGCGCTGTCGGCGCGCGACGGGCTGGTGGAGGCCTCGGGCGCCCTGCGCTCGGCCGCGACCAGCCTGACCAAGGTCGCCAACGACATCCGCTGGCTCGGGTCGGGCCCGCGCTGCGGCATCGGGGAGATCCTGCTGCCGGACCTGCAGCCGGGCAGCTCGATCATGCCGGGTAAGGTGAACCCCGTCATGTCCGAGATGCTACTGATGATCTGCGCCCAGGTTGTCGGCAATGATGCCGCCATCGGTTGGGGCGGCGCGGCCGGCAACTTCGAGTTGAACGTGATGATCCCGATGATGGCCTACAACCTCCTGCACTCCGTCGGCATCCTGGCCGCGGGCAGCCGGCTGTTCGCGGCCCGCTGCGTGGAGGGGATCGAGCCGAACGAGGAGCGCTGCGCGGCGCTGATCGAGCAGAGCCTGGCGATGGTGACCGCGCTGAACGAGGCGATCGGCTACGACGCCGCCGCCGCGATCGCCAAGGAATCCGTGAAGAGCGGCAAGACGGTGCGGCAGCTGTGCCTCGAGAAGAACGTTCTGCCGAAAGCCGAGCTCGATCGTTTGCTCGACGCGCGCCGGATGACCGGATCATAATCGCATCCCCCCCGCCATATCCGGCACCACCGACGGAAAGGAGCTCATGTTGCCTCCCCTTCCCCGCCGCAAGATTAGTTTGCTTCTCGGATCGATCGTTCTCAGCCTGGGCCTCACCGGCTGTCCCGGCAATCTCGACCCGTCGCTGACGGGTACCGGCACGGGTGGCAGCGGAGGAGGTGGCGGCACCAGCGGCGTGTGCGACGCGCCGACGATGGTGCTGGCGTCGCCGGACATGGCGAAGGGCTGCGGCAGCGAGGCCGCCTGCCACGGCGCCAACGCGATGGAGTCCGGCCTGGATCTGGTCTCGCCGGGCGTCATCGGCCGCCTGCTGGACAAGACGCCGACCGCGGCCAGCAGCGTCTCGTGCGGGGCCAGCACCATGCCTTACCTGATCTCGGGCACCGACCCCGCGATGGGGCTGATGATCGACAAGCTGAACTCCGCGCCGAGCTGCGGCTCGCCGATGCCGTTTCCGGTCGGGAACCTGCCCGCGACCCAGCGGACCTGCCTCCTCGAATGGGCGCGGGCCGTCACGACCGGCATGATCACGCAGTAGGCGCGGCCCGTCCGCGCGGCGCGCGTCACCGCGGCGGCGCGCCCAGCCCGACCTGTTCGCACTCCGGCGCGGGCGTGCGCTGCGCCGCCAGTGCCGCCAGCGAGAAGTCCGTCGCCCCGCGCGCGTCCCACGCCGCCAGCCAGCGC
>DATBHU010000187.1:0-5442 GCA_036557265.1 Polyangia bacterium | reverse complement strand
GCGCCGCCGGCGCGCTGGTGGCAGCCGCAGGCCGACGGCCGGATCCTGTGCACGCTCTGCCCGCGCTACTGCCGCATGGCCGACGGCCAGGCGGGGTTCTGCTTCATTCGCCAGAACCACGGCGGCCAGCTGGTCCAGCTGGGCTACGGACGGTCGACCGGGTTCGCCGTCGATCCGATCGAGAAGAAGCCGCTCAACCATTTTTTCCCGGGCACGCCCGTGCTCAGCTTCGGCACCGCCGGCTGCAACCTCGGCTGCAAGTTCTGCCAGAACTGGGACATCTCGAAGGCGAAGCTCGACGAGCAGGGGCTGCGGCGCAACACGCCCGACGACGTCGTGGACCTCGCGGTCGCGCAGGGCGCGCCTTCCATCGCCTACACCTACAACGACCCCGTGATCTGGGCCGAGTACGTCACCGACATCGCGCGCGCCGCGCGCCACCGCGGCATCCACAACGTGCTGGTCACCGCCGGCTACGTCACCGACGAGGCGCGCCCCGAGCTGTACGCCGACGCCGACGCCGCTAACGTCGATCTGAAGGCGTTCAGCGAGGACTTCTACCGCAAGACGACCGCCTCCCACCTCGAGCCGGTGCTGGAGACGCTGAAGTGGATCCGGCACAACAGCAGCACCTGGCTCGAGGTGACGACGCTGCTGATCCCGGGCCACAACGACAGCGACGACGAGCTGCGGCGGCTGTCGCAGTGGTTCGCGGCGAACCTGGGGCCGGACGTGCCTCTCCACTTCACGGCGTTTCACCCGGACTTCACGATGACCGACGTGCCGGCGACGCCGCCCGAGACGCTGCGTCGCGCGCGCGCCATCGCGCGCGCCGCCGGATTGCGGTACGTCTACGTCGGCAACGTGCACGACGAGGACGGACAGACCACGACCTGCGCGCGCTGCGCGCGGCCGCTGATCGGGCGTGACTGGTACGCGATCACGTACTTCGCGCTCGAGCACGGCGCCTGCGCGCACTGCGGCCATCCCCTCCCCGGCCGCTTCGGCGCCGCGCCCGTCGCGCTCCGCTCCGGCTTCCGCCGCCTGCGCGTGAGCATCCAATCGGAGACCCTGGGAGGGTCCCCGAACCCCCCCGCGACGGGCTCGCGCAAGCGGAGCTCGCGCTCCCCCACGCGATGACGGCGGCCGTCCCCGCGGCGAAGCAGCGACAGCCGGCGGGGGTCTATCTCCTGTTCGGCGTCGAGATGTGGGAGCGCTTCTCGTTCTACGGGATGCGCGCGTTCCTGGCGTTGTTCGCCGCGGACGCGACGCGCGGCGGCCTCGGGTGGTCGCAGGCCTCCGCCAGCCGGCTGATGAGCTTCTACGCGCTGGCGGCGTACTCGCTGCCCGTGCTGGGCGGGTGGCTCGCCGATCGCTTCTGGGGCACGCACCGCACGATGACGGTCGGCGCTCTCATCATCGCCGCCGGGCACTTCACCCTGGCGCTGCCGACCGTTCCGACGTTCTTCCTCGGTCTGGCCCTGGTCGCGATCGGCACCGGATTCTTCAAGGTGAACGCGTCCACGATGGTGGGCCAGCTCTACCAGCAGGGGGACAAGCGGCGCGACGCCGGCTTCACCATCTTCTACATGGGCACGAACGCGGGCGCGTTCTTCGGGCAGATCATCTGCTCGTATTTCGCGGAGAGCCCGCGCTGGGGCTGGCACTGGGGTTTCGGATCGGCCGGCGTCGGGATGCTGGCCGGGATCATCACCTACCTGGCGCTGAAGCCGAAGTTCCTGGCCGGCATCGGCGGGCCTCCCGATCGCGCCACGCGGGCGGCCGCCCGCGTCGCCGCGCCGCTGACCCGCGAGGAACGCGATCGCCTGACCGCCCTCCTCGCCCTGTTCGCGTTCACGATCGTCTTCTGGATGGCGTTCGAGCAGGCGTCGACGTCGCTGAACTTCTTCGCGCAGGACAAGACCGATCGCATGGTGCGGGCGTTCCAGGTGCCGGCCGGGTGGTTCCAGTCGGTCAACCCGGTCGTCATCGTGCTGGCGGCACCTTTCTTCGCGGCGCTGTGGACGGGACTGGCGCGGCGCGGGCGCGAGCCGAGCACCCCGATGAAGATGGCGATGGGCCTCGTGCTGGTCGGCGTCGGCTTCGTGTTCATGGTGTTCGGGGCCCGGCGCGCCGAGGGTGGCGCCCTGGTCAGCCCGTGGTGGCTGGTCGCCGCGTACTCGTTCCACACCTTCGGTGAGCTCTGCCTGTCGCCGATCGGGCTGTCGTTCGTCACCAAGGTGGCGCCGGAGCGGATGGTGGCGCGCCTGATGGGCGTCTGGTTCTTCGCCACGGCGCTGGGCGAGTTCCTCGCGGGCCAGTTCGCGGCGCTGGCCGAGAAGATTGCGCGCGGCGAGGTGTTCCGGTTGCTGGGCGGCGAGGCGGACTTCTTCCTCGTGCTGGTGGTGTTCCCGATCGCCGTGGCGATCCCGCTCGTCCTGATGACGCCGTGGCTTCGCCGTCAGATGCACGGACGCGACGTGTGAAAGCGCTCGCCGCCGCGTCCGTTTTGCTACTGTCTTCGACCGTGGCCGCCGCCAAGCCGTCCGCCGTCGCGACCCGCAAAGACGACGTCGTCGAGAAGATGCACGGCGTGGACGTGCCCGATCCCTACCGCTGGCTGGAGGACGCCGACGCGCCCGAGGTGCAGCGCTGGACCGACGCGCAGAACGCGGCCACGCGGCGCGCGCTCGACCGCGTCCCCGGCCGCGCCGCCCTGGAGAAGCGCCTGTGGTCGCTGTACGAGATCGGCTCCGTCGGCGTTCCGGTGTCGCGGCCGCTGAAGGGGGGCAACCGCCGCTACTTCTACACGCGCCGCGACGGCAAGCAGAACCAGCCCGTCCTCTACTGGCGCGACGGGGCCGACGGCGTCGATCACGCCCTCGTGGACGTCAACGCCGAGCGGACGGACGGCACGCGCGCGCTGGACTGGTGGTTTCCGTCCGACGACGGCGCGCGCGTCGCCTACGGCGTCTCCGACGACGGCAGCGAGGAGTCGCTGCTGCACGTCCGGGACGTCGCGACGGGGAAGGATCTCGGCGACCTGATCTCGCGCACGCGCGCCTGCTCGCTCGCCTGGACGCCCGACGGGCGCGGCTTCTACTACACGCGCTATCCGGCGCCCGGCTCGGTGCCGGCCGCCGAGGTGAAGTACCACCGCGCGATCTACTTCCACAAGCTGGGCGACGATCCGGATCGGGACCGAAAAGTATTCGGGGACGGCCGCGACATGACCGACTGGCCGGGCGTCGAGCTGTCGCCCGACGGGCGCTGGCTCGCGATCACCGTCAGCCAGGGCTGGTCGAAGAGCGAGGTCTACGTCGCCGACGTGCGCGCGGGCGGCGCCCCGGCCGCCGTCGCCGCGGGCGAGAACGAGAAGTTCAACGTCGTCGAGATGCTCGACGATCGGCTCTACCTGTTCACGACCAGCGGCGCGCCCCGCGGCCGCGTCTACGCCGTCGATCCGGCGCGGCCCGCGCGCGCGCACTGGCGCGAGGTGATCAAGCCGTCCGACGACGTGCTGACGGACGTCGTCTACTACCGCGGCGGGCTGGCGGTCGCGTCGCTGCAGGACGCGGCGCTGCGGCTGCGCCTCTACTCGATGGACGGCGCGCCGCGCGGCGAGCTGGCGCTGCCGGGCCTGGGCTCGCTGGCCGGGATGGCCGGCGCGCGCGACATCGCCGAGCTCGCCTACGGCTTCACGTCGTTCCTCGTCCCGACCGAGATCTTTCGCGCCGACGTCTCGGTGGCTGCGCCCGCGGCCACGTCGTGGCGGAAGCTGCAGGCGCCCGTCGACGGCGCCGCCTTCGAGGTCGAGCGTGTGATGGTGACGTCGCGCGACGGCACGCGGCTGCCGCTGTTCCTCGCCCACCGCAAGGGGGTGAAGCGCGACGGCACGCAGCCGGCGCTGCTGACCGGCTACGGCGGCTTCGACCACAGCATGCTCCCCGGCTGGACGCCGTCCGCGGTCCCGTTCCTGGAGGCGGGCGGCACCTACGCGCTGGCGGTGCTGCGCGGCGGGGGCGAGTACGGCGAGGACTGGCACCGCGCCGGCATGCTGGCGCGCAAGCAGAACGTGTTCGACGACTTCATCGCCGCCGCCGAGTGGCTGATCGCCAGCAAGGTCACCAGCGCCGCGCACCTCGCGATCTCGGGGCGGTCGAACGGGGGCCTGCTGGTGGGCGCCGCGCTGACCCAGCGGCCGGAGCTGTTCCGCGCCGTCGTCTGCGGCGTGCCGCTGCTGGACATGCTCCGCTATCATCACTTCCGCATTGCCGCCCTCTGGATCCCAGAATACGGCTCGCCCGACGACGCCGAAGCGTTCCGCTGGCTGCGCGCGTATTCGCCTTACCACCACGTGCGCGACGGCGTCGCCTACCCGGCGGTGTTGCTGCACACCGCGGCGTCCGACACGCGCGTCGACGCCATGCACGCGCGCAAGATGACCGCCCGACTGCAAGCCGCCAACCCGCCAGGTCGAACCGCCAAGCCGGTGCTGCTCCGGCTCGAGAGCCACGCCGGCCACGGCGCCGGCAAGCCGCTCGCGAAGGTGATCGACCAGCTGGTCGACGAGTGGTCGTTCGTGTTCGCCGAGCTCGGTGTGAAGAGGAAAAAAGAAAAATGAAGAAGACACGCGTCATCATCCTGTTCGGCGGCCGCTCGGCGGAGCACGAGATCTCGCTGCTGTCGGCGCGCAACGTGCTGTCGGCGCTGGATCGCACGCGCTTCGAGCCGGTGCTGATCGGCATCGACAAGGCAGGGCGCTGGCACCGCGAATCGGAGCGGACGCTGGCCGCCGCGGCGGGCGATCCGCGCCGCGTGATGCTCGACGCCAGCGCGCCCGCGGTCGGCATCGAGGACGCGCTGATCGCGCGCGCGCCGGATGGGCCCGAGGCGGTGGACGTCGACGACGTCGTCTTCCCGGTGCTGCACGGCACCTTCGGCGAGGACGGCACCGTGCAGGGCGCGATGGAGCTGGCGGGGATCGCGTACGTGGGCGCGGGCGTGCTCGGCTCGGCGATCGGCATGGACAAGGTCGCGATGAAGCGCATGTTCACCGCCGCGGGACTCGAGATCGGCGGGTACCTCGCGTTGCGCGCGGGCCACGACGTCGACGAGTTCTGCGGCCGGGCGGCGCAAGCGCTCGGGCTTCCGTGCTTCGTGAAGCCGTCGAACATGGGGTCGTCGGTCGGCGTGAGCAAGGCGCGGACCGCGGACGAGTTGCGGGACGCGGTCGAGCACGCGCTCTCGTTCGACGAGTGGGTGCTCGCCGAGGAGATGATCCGCGGCCGTGAGATCGAGGTGGGCGTCCTCGGCGACGATCCGCCCGCCGCGTCACTGCCGGGTGAGGTGGTGCCGGCGGCCGACTTCTACGACTATGCCGACAAGTACGAGGACGGCAAGGCGCAGCTGCTCGCGCCCGCGCCGATCTCCGCGCACCAG
>DATBHU010000186.1:0-3011 GCA_036557265.1 Polyangia bacterium | reverse complement strand
CAAGGCGTCGAGCGCCGGCCGTTGCGAGCGGCCGTAACCGTCAATTCTCGGAGCTGGCGCGCAGCGCTGTGGAAAGCGGCTTGCCCTCACCCTCACCCTCTCCCGCAAGCGGGAGAGGGAAATGGGGATCGGGATCGACGTTCGCGGCGTCCAGCGCGCGCACGCTGCCGCGCGCGGTCGCCAGCTGGCGCACGCGCCAGATCGTGTAGAGCACCGGGATCACCTCCAGCGTCAGGAAGGCGCTGGTGATGAGGCCGCCGATCATCGGCGCGGCGACCCGGCGCATGATCTCGGCGCCCGCGCCGTCGGCCCAGAGCAGCGGCAGCAGCGCGGCCGTCATCGTCACGATGGTCATCAGCTTGGGCCGCAGCCGCCGCACCGTCCCTTCCGCGTGGGCCGCGATGATGTCCTCGCGGCTGCGGATCTTCCCCTCGGCGAGGCGGCGGCGATAGGCCTCGTCGATGTAGACCACCATCACGACGCCCGTCTGCATGGCGAGCCCGACGACCGACAGCAGGCCGACCCACACCGGCGCCGACAGCCGATAGCCGAGCAGGTGCAGCGTCCAGAAGCTGCCGACCAGCGCGAACGGCACCGACACGAACACGATCAGCGCCTCGGTCAGGCTGCGGAACTGCAGCCAGAGCAGCCCCAGCATCAGCAGCGCGACGACCGGCACGATCAGCGCCAGCCGGCGCTGTCCCGCCATCAGCAGCTCGTGCTGCCCGATCCAGTCGATGCGCTCGCCGGGCCCGAGCGCGACCGCGCCCCCGTGCAGCGCGCCGTCGACGGCGGCGCGCGCCGCGGAGAGGTAGCCGCCGAGATCCGTCCCCTCGACGAGGTCGACGTGGACATAGCTGCACAGCTCGCCGCGATCCGAGCGCAGCATCGCCGGCGCCACGATCCACCTGGGACGCCCCAGGAACGCCAGCGGCACGGGCTGGCCTTTTCCGTCGCGGCCGGCGCGCACCGTGGCGTCGCGGACGACGTCCTGCAGCGGCTTGTGCAGCCAGGGGGCGTCGAGGGCGAGCCGCACCGGGATCGGGCGCTTGGCGTGCGGGTCGGTCGCCGGGATCTCGCCGATCGCGCCGCCCGTCGCGACGAAGTTCGCGACGGCGCGGGCGCGCGCCGGATCGATGTCCCAGCGCGCCAGCGCCTGCGCGTCCAGCTCGAAGTCCAGCCGGCGCTCGCCGCCGAGCCCCTCGTACACGGCGCTGCGCGTGCCGGGCAGCTTGCGCACCGTGGCCTCGACCGCGGCGCCGAGGACGGCCAGCCGGGCCGGATCGGCCGCGACCACGCGCACCCCGACGGGCGTGCGCACGCCTGTCGACATCATGTCCATGCGCGCGCGCACCGGCGCCGTCCAGGCGTTGGTCCAGCCCGGTCGAATGGTGTGCGTGTCCAGGTGCTCGACCAGCTCGTCGGTCGTCATCGGCTTGTGTTCGGGCCACAGGCGGCGGAGCAGGCGCTTGACCGGCTCGGGCGCCCAGCTCGAGTACCAGCGCGCGTGGAACACCTTCGGCCACGCGGGGTGGGGCTTGAGCCGGATGGTGGTCTCGGCCATCGAGTACGGCGCCGGGTCGGTGGCGCTGTCGGAGCGGCCGATCTTGCCGAACACGTTCTGCACGCCCGGCAGCGCCGCGATGTCGCGGTCCTGCTCGGTCAGCTCCCCGCTCGCGTCGTTGGCGCTCAGCCCCGCCGTCGCGGTCGGCATGTAGAGCAGCTCGCCCTCGTCGATGTGGGGCAGGAACTCGCTGCCCAGGTGCGACACGATCGGCAAGCAGGAGATCGCCAGCAGACCGGCCGTCACCAGCGTGATGGCCGGGCGGGCCAGGACGAAGTGCACGAGCGGCCGGTACATCCGCACCAGCGCGGCGGTCAGCGGGTTGCGCAGCTCCGGGACGATGCGCCCCCGGAACAGCCGATCGCGCAGGGCCGGGGCCAGCGTCAGCGTGACGAGCGCCCCCGCCAGCACCACCAGGGTCTTGCTGAGCGCCAGCGGCCGCAGCAGGCGCCCGGTCTCGCCGCCGAACGCGAACACCGGCACGAACGCCAGCGCGGCGATCAGCAGCGAGGTCAGGATCGCCGGCACCAGCGCGCCCGCCGCGTCGACGAGGCGCCTTCGGCGCGCGGTGCCACCGGCGGCTCCTTCCGCCTCGAGCCGCCGGTGGCAGGCTTCCAATGCCACGAGGTCCGCGTCGACCGCCAGGCCGAGCGCGATGGCGATGCCGCCCAGGCTCATGACGGTCACCGGAACCCCGAACAGCCGCAGCGCCGCGAAGGTGAGCAGCACGATGAGCGGCAGCGTCACCATCGGCACCAGCGCGCTGGCCGGGTGCAGCAGGAACAGCAGGACCACCAGCGCGACGACCGCGACCTCCTCGGTCACCGCGCGCACCAGCGTGTGCTCGACCCGCCCCGCCAGCTCGGAGCGATCGTAGAGCACGTGGATCTGGTCGCGCTCGAGCAGGTGGTGCCGGTGCTGTTCGATCACCGCCTTGACGTCCCGGATGACCGCGATCGGATCGGCGTCGCGCTTCGCGATCACCGTCCCGATCACGACCTGCTGCGCGCCGTCGACGTCGGCCTCGCCGCCCGCCATCGTGGGCAGCACGCTCGCCTGCGTCACCCGGGACAGGATCGGATCGTGGACGATCTCGTCCGCGGTGCGCGGGTGCGTCGCCATCTTCGCGCGCAGCGCGCCCACCACGTCCGACAGCGCGAGGTTCGCGCCGCGCAGCTGGTCGGCCGAGGTCTGCACCACGACCTCGCTCGTCTCGCCGCCCAGGGTCGCCACCTCCGCGACGCCGGGCACGGCCTCGATCGCCGGGCGCAGCATCAGCTCCTGGAACTGGCGCACGAAGCGCAGCTTGCTCTGGTGCGTCTGGTGCGCGTTCTCGCCCATGGGCGCGTGGATCTGCCGGCCCGGAATCAGCGCGTACTGCAGCACCCAGCCGGTCGCGGACGCGGCCGGCCCGACGGTCACCACCGCGCCGCCCGGCAGCCGGGGC
>DATBHU010000185.1:0-11268 GCA_036557265.1 Polyangia bacterium | reverse complement strand
CCCTGAACGGCCAGTCGGTCTGGTCTAACGGCATGCCGGTGGCCGGCGTCAACGGCGTCTCGCAAGACGCTTTTGGCGTGTACCTATCGGGTCTCGGCGCGGGCACTTACGACGTCACGGCCGTCGACGTCGCCAAGCCCGCCGAGCTCCCTGTCGGATTCACGCGCTGCGCGGGTGAAAACGGGACGTGCGCGGTGGCGACGAAAGGCGTGGTGGCGTTCGGCGCCGGGACCTACGTGTACCAGGTCGCGACCTCTGACACGGCGTGCACCAGCATGGCCTTTGGCGGGGATCCCGCGTCCGGTGTGCTCAAGTCATGCTACATCGCGCCGGTCGGCGTCGGCCCGGCTGGCTACACGAAATGCGCCGACGAGAACGGCACCTGTGCGTTCACGGGGACCCAGCTGGTGGCCTACGGCGCAAATGGCGCTTTCACGAACCAGCTCGCCACCAACGGCGTCGCCTGCAACAACACGACGTTCGGCGCTGATCCGATCTACGGCGTCGTCAAAGCCTGCTACCTGCCGCCGGCCGGGGCGCCCACCGGCTGGACGCTCTGCGCGGCGGAGAACAGTACCTGCACGCTGTCGGGGCCCCAGACCGTCGCGTACGGCGCTTACGGTTCGTTTTTTTACACGACCGCGAGTGGGGCCGTCGCCTGTTCGAACGATGTCTTCGGCGATCCCCTCCAGAACGTCGGCAAGGCCTGTTACACGCGCGTCGGGGCTCCAGCTGGATTCGCATCGCAGTGCGCGTCGGAGAACGCGACCTGCAGTTTCAGCGGACAGCAGACCGTCGCGTTCGGCGCCGCCGGACGATTCATCTACAAGCCCTTCACGGGTGGCACGTCTTGCACTACCACCTCGTTTGGAATCGATCCCATCTTCGACGTCGCAAAGGCGTGTTACCTGACGCCCTGACGCTCGAAACCGCGGACGTTCCCCGCCGCCTCCCGCCGGGATGAACCGTCCCGCCACCGCCTCGACTTTCCTGAGCTCCTCACCCTCGACAGTTTTCGATGCGACCACTGGAGGAGTGGCCGGTCTCTGTGAGTGGGCCGACCCTCGGTGAAGCGGCCCGAGGAGTCAATCATGAGACTGACGTGTGCACAGCGGCACCTGGTCCGCGCCGGTCATCGTGTGCGACTTCTGACCCTGTGACAAACGAGCTACCGCGGGATGAACCGTCCCGCGGGTGCATGCCCGCGTGGCGGCACTTCCAACAAATCAACCTGGACGGAGGTCGATGCGATGAGGAACAACAGATTCGCCGGAGGGGCGTTCGCTATGAGTGTCCTCGTTGTTGCAGGCGTGGTCGGTTGCGGGGCAGAACGCGACAACGTAAAGACGGTTTCTTCGGCCCTGACCACGGCGACGTCAGCGGTCCGAGGCTATCAAGAACCCCCGCCGGGCTTCGGTCCCCCTGCCATCGTTTACGGGAACGCGGCCCATCAGATCAGAAGGGCCGAGGGTATGCAGCCGAGCATTGTTTCGTCCGATATTATTTTTGCAAACCTCTGTAGCACCTGCTCGCCTTGGGGCTATACGCGTAATGGCATCGAGGCCGTGCTGTATCTCGATACCAATCTCCACGTTCATGAGGTCGCGTTCGAGAGCGGGGTCATAACCTCGGATACGGATTTCACGAACGAGTTCGGCGCCCCGGTGGCCGACTTCGAATCGCCGACGGTCCCGGATATCATCGGTTACCTCCGTGCGGACGGCCGCAGCGCCATGGTCTACAGGTCCGGCGGCCAGGTCATCGAGATTTTGAGCGATTTTGGCCATCAGCCGGCGTGGGTCGTCAACAATCTCACGATTCAGTCGGGTGCGACCGTCACGGTCAAGCTGGGGAGCGCGTTCCCTTACGTGCGAACGGACGGCTGGACTTCGATCGTCTACGCCGCGACCGACAATCATATCCATGAGATCGCGACCCTGGGCCATGGATGGGGCGATTGGGACCTGTCAGCCAGGCCCGCTCCGACGGTGGTTCCGGCGACCGGTCCCTGGGCCTACCAGCGCTCGGACCACTGGAACTCCGTCGTGTTCGTGGGTACTGACGGCCAGCTGCACGAGCTCGCCTACCTGGCCGGCCCCTCATGGGGTCACTGGGTCTTCCCGGTCGCGTCCCCTGGGACCGTCTCTAACCGGAGGCCATCCGGCTATGTGCGAACGGACCTCATCAACTCGGTCATCTACACGACGACCTCGAACGAGCTTCGCGAGCAAGCGCTCACACCCGGCTCACAGTGGCAGGACTGGCCGCTGCCGCTGCCCGCAAACTACGTCGCGGTCAGCGAGCCGTTTGGCATGAGACGAGACGGCTGGGGTTCCGTCCTCTTCGCGGGGCAAGACGTCACCACCGGCGACGTGAAGGCGGTCGAACTCTATCTGCCGTTTGACTCCAACTGGACGTCCTCCATCATCGAGGCGAGCCCATGCGGCGGTCCTCAGCACACGAGCTGCTCGGCGGGCGACGCGTTCTGCGAGCTCGCGCCCGGCGCCTGCGCGACGACCGCTCCGACCGGCGTCTGCCTCCGGAAACCTCACACCTGCGATCCGACTGTCACGCCGGTCTGCGCATGCGACGGCAAGACCTACGCGAACGATTGCGAGCGCGCGGCTGCGGGCGTGCCCAAGTGGACTGACGGCAGGTGCTCCGACCCGACGTGCCCGGCGAGCGCGCCGCAAAGCGGGGCCACCTGCACCCAGGGCAACATCGCCTGCGTCTTCTCGATCACGACCGGACCGAACGCCGGCTGCGTGCAGCGATTCGCCTGCACGAGCGGCACCTGGTCCGCGGCGGTTGTCGTCTGCGACTACTGACGAGTCGCTACCGCGGGATGAACCGGCCCGCGGCCGCCTCGATCTTCCGGAACTCCTCGATCTGCGCGAGGAACAGCGGGACGATCTCCGGATCGAACTGCGACCCCACGCACCGCTCCAGCTCGCCGCACGCGATCTCGTGCGGCAGCGCCTTCCGGTACGCGCGGTCCGACGTCATCGCGTCGTACGCGTCCGCGATGGCGACGATGCGGCCGATGAGCGGGATGTGATCGCCCATCAACCCCTGCGGATAGCCTGACCCGTCCCACGCCTCGTGGTGGCAGTAGCAGCCGGGGACGATGTCGCGCATGAACGGGATCGGCTCGAGGATCCGCTTGCCCTTGGCCGGGTGCGACCGGAACATCGCCAGCTCCTCGGGCGTCAGCTTGCCGGGCTTGTTCAGCTTGTCGTTGCGGACGCCGATCTTGCCGACGTCGTGCATCAGGCCGACCTTCACGACGGTGTCGATCTCCGGGCCGCTCATTCGCAGACCGATCGCGATCAGGCGCGCGTACATGGCGACGCGCTCGGAGTGGCCGCGCGTGTAGCGGTCCGACTCCTCCAGCGCGTGGGCGAAGCCGATGATGGTCTGCTTGAAGTTCTCCTCCAGCGACACGTTGGCGCGCGTGAGGTCCTTGTTGGCGTCGACCAGGTTCTCGTAGAGGCGCGCGTTCTCGATCGACACCGCGGCGCGGCTCGCCAGCACGTACAACATCTTGCGCTGGCCCTCGCTGAACTTGCTCCCGCGCGTGTAGCTGTACGCGTTCAGCATGCCGATGATCCGCTGGTTCAGCTTGAGCGGGATGCTGCAGAAGCTGACCAGGCGCCGCTCCAGCGCCAGGTCGTGGGGCGGCGACGCGATGTAGCGGTACGCGCGGCTGCCGCTCACCAGCAGCGGCCGGTCCTCGCGAAACAGCGGCAGCACCTCGTCCAGGTTCAACGCCGGCGCCTCCACGTTCGGCTCGGCGCGCTCGGACACCTTGCGCATCCGCTCCGTGAAGTGCCCCTCTTGCTTCGGGTCCTCCAGCAGCAGGCTGACCACGTCGGCGTCCACCGTGTCGATCGTCGCGTCGAGCACCAGGTCCAGCACCGTCTCGACGGACAGCGACGCCGCGATTGCCTCGCTGATCTTGTAGATCGACAGCGCGTCCTTGAGGCGGATGTTCTCGTGCTGCAGCCGCTGCCGGTCCAGCCCGCGCTGGACGATGTGGATGACCTCCTCGACCTTGAACGGCTTCAGGATGTAGTCGTAGGCGCCCTTCTTCATCGCCTCGATCGCCGTCTCCACCGTGCCGAAGCCGGTCATGATGACCGTGATGACCGGCAGGCTCTCCTCGGTCACCTTGGCGATCAGCTCGAGACCGCCCATGTTGGGCATCTTGAGGTCGCTGATCACCAGGTTGTAGCTGCGCTTCTGGAGCTCCTTCATCGCCTCCACGCCGTCCTCGACGGCGTGCACGACGTAGCCCTCCATGCTGAGGAAGTCCGCCAGGATCTCGCGGATCACCTTCTCGTCGTCGACGACCAGGATGCGCGCGGTGTCGGCGGTCAGGACGTAGTCGGGCGGCTCGGGCGTCGTCTCTGACGCGGCCGCCGCGCTCGCGGCGAGGGTCTCTCGGTCGGAGGTGCTCAAGAAGATCCCCGAAGATCCAGCCTAGTCCAGCCGGATATCGATCGCCAGCGGATAAGCCGGCGCGTTCGCTGGGAAAGTTGCCGCCGCGTTACCCGCGCAGCTTCTGATGTTGCGCAACCAGGTCCTTCCACTTCTGTTCGCGGTCCGTGGCCTTCTTCTGCTCGGACTCCGCGTCCTTCTTGGCCGACTCCCAGTCGCTGTTCTTGTCCTTCCACTGGCTCTCGTAGTCGCCCACCGAGAAATCAGAGCTCGGCTTGATGTTCTTCTGCTGGGCCAGCTTCGCCTTCTCGAATTCGGTCTTCGCCTCGGCCGCCTTCTGGTGCGCCTCGGCCGCCGACTTCGCCGCCTTGAGGGCGTCCTCCTTCTGGTCCAGCCAGTCGAGCTTCGCGTCGGCGACCTTGACCCCGAAGCTGGCGACCTCCTTGCCGTGCTTGGCGGCGTTGTGGCGGTTCTCGTCGCGCGACGCGACCGCCGACTGCTCCTCGGTGTCCGCCTTCTCGACCTCCAGATCGGCCTGCTTCTTCTCGTTCTTGGCGACGTCGCGATCGCGATCCAGCGCGTCGAGCTGGCTCTGCGCGTTGCGCATCTCACTGTTCGCGACCTCGACGTCGTTCTTGGCCGTGAACACGCCTTGCTTCTCGCCGGAGGAGACGTTGTCCAGGGCCGCGTCGTCGACCTTGTACTTGAGGCCGCTGCTGCAGGCGACGGCCAACAGGGTGGACAGCAGACAGAGCGGGAGCTTGTGGGTCATGGATCCATGGTCGTCCGCGGTCCCCGATCGCGTCAAGCCGCTCGGGGCCGCCCGGGCGCCGCCCCTGGCATTCGATTGACCCGGGGCGTAGAGTGGTTTTTCATAGCCTGCGGCGTCTCCCCCGTCTGTGAGCGCCACCTCCCCAATCGCGCTGGAGCCCGGAAATGAAACCACTTAGGCAGTTCGGAACCCTCTTAATGCTGGCCGCCGGCGCGCTGACCGCGTTCGCGCTCGCCACCGGCAGCTGCGCCGGCACCAAGCCGAACGCCACGGGCGGCAACGGGGGCGGCGGTCTCACCGGCCTGGGCGGCAGCGGCGGCCCGCCGCCGATCAACGGCCTGACCTCGCTGACCATCAGCCCGTCGATGGCGTCGATCACGCTGACCGCGGCGGCGAACGGCGGGCTGTCCGGTCCGCCCCAGCAGTTCATGGCGACGGGCGTCGTCAACGGCGCGAACGTGGACGTTACCGGGCAGGTCGGCTGGACGACCGATCTGCACGGCGTCTCGTTCAACTCCGGCGGCCTCGCCACCGCCATCGCGCCCGGCATCTACACGGTGATCGCGCGCAGCGGCAGCATCACCGCCAACGCGACCCTGAGCGTCACGTTCTCGGGCGCGATCTTCGATCCGGGCTTCGACCAGACGAACAACAACAAGCCCGCGCTCGACGGCAGTCCGTCCGGGTCGCCCACCAACCTCGCGTACCCCGTCGACGGTGCGCTGTTCCCCAGCAACCTGACCCCGATCTACGCGCAGATGACCACGCCCGGCGCGAACGCCATCGCGCGGCTCAACTTCCAGGCCCCCGGCCTGGACGTGCAGTACTACTCGAACTGCGTCAGCACCGACGACACCAACAACAACGATCCGCTGCCCGGCGGCAACTGCTACGTCAAGATGCCGCTGTCGCTGACGCAGCTGTTCATCGCGACCAGCGAGAAGGCGGACATCAAGATGTCCGCCCGCGTGTTCTCGGGCGGAACGCTGGCCGAGTCGCAGACGATCAACGTCGCGTGGGCGAACGTCGGGCTGTCGGGCGGCATCTACTACTGGTCGACGATCCCGAACCCGCCCAAGGCGACCATGGAGAACGCCCCCGCGCAGCCGCCGAACTACGTCCTGCTCGATCCGGCGGCGACCAGCGGCACGGCGATCTACCGCTACGACTTCACCAACGGGACGCCCGCCCCGACCGTCACCTGGACCGACGACGGCGGGCCCAAGAGCTCGCCGCCCTACCAGGGCGCGCCCGCCGCCGTGAACAACAACGTCGGCAAGGGGCACTGCATCGGCTGCCACGCCATCAGCAACGACGGCAAGTACATGGCGCTGACCATCGGCGGATCCTCGACCACCGACGGCGCGAATCTGTCGCTGCTCGACATCGGCCAGCAGACGTTGATCAACATCAACCCGTCTGCCAGCACGGACGCGAACAGCTCGCCCACCAACAACTGGTCCGACTACTGGAAGAAGTTCCGCGTCGAGAAGGTGGCGACCGAGAGCACCTGGGGTCCGAACGCCGACCGCATGGTCAGCATGTACCAGTCGAAGCTCTACCTGACGCAGGTGGCGATCAACGGCACGACCGGGACGGCGACGCGCATGGGCCCGGTGGTGCCGTCGTGGACGGAGTACGCGTCCGACCCGTTCTGGAGCCAGGACGGCAGCCTGTTCGTGTTCACGTCGTTCGACACGCCCGACATCGGCACCTACAACACCGACGGCCTGAACGGCGACATGAAGCGGCGCGGGAAGATCGCGATCGCCAGCGCCGACATGAACGGGATCCAGGACAACGCCCGGGATCTCGTCATGCGCGGCAACAACGTCACCAGCTTCTATCCGAGCATCAGCAACGACAGCAAGCTGGTGGTGTTCAACCAGAGCACGTGCGGCACCGATCCCGACGTCAACCGCGCCACCACGGACACCGTGTACGGCAACCAGACGTGCGATGGCTACGACGACTCGAGCGCGACGCTCTGGATCGTCAACCCGTCGGGCGGGACCACCACGCGCCTCGACCGCGCCAACGGACCGGCGGGCAGCGGCAACTCGTGGCCGCGTTTCAGCCCCGACAAGGGCACGTTCCGCGGCGACCTGATCTACTGGGTCGCCTTCTCGTCGCGGCGGGCGTACGGGACGCAGGTCAACTACAACCTGTCGCCGTCGACGACGCACCCGCAGCTCTGGATCGCGGCGGTGCGCACCGGCGAGGTGATCACCGGCGATCCCAGCTGGTCGCCGGTCTGGTTGCCGACGCAGAATCCGAAGCAGGGGTCGCCGCAGGGCAATCACGTCCCGCAGTGGGTGAAATTCGTCGTCGTCATCGAAGGGTAACGCTTGCGCGGCACGGCTCGCGTCGCGCGCCTTGCAGTCGGTCTGTGCGCGATCGCGATCGGCTGCCGCGTCGACCAGGCGGGCCTGTCGGGGATTGACGGGGCTTCGCCGTCGGGCGGCGGCGGCGCGGGGACGACGGGCGCTGCGGGGACGACGGGGACCGGCGCGGGCGGCGGCGCCGGAGCGGTCGCGAGCGCGGGCCGCGGCGGCGCGGGCGGCGCCATCTCGCCGTCGGGCGGCGACGGTGGCAGCGGCGGCGCGACGGCGGGCGGCGCCGGTGGAACCACCAGCGGCGGCGCGGGCGGCGGCGGCGCGGACGGTGGCGCTGCGGGGACGGCCGGTAGCGCGGGAGCGGGCGGCGGCGCGGGCGCGGAGAGCGCGGGCGCGGGCGGGACAGGTGGAACCGCCGGTTCGGCCAACGCCGGAACGGGCGGCGGCGCGGGCGCGAGCGGCGGCGCCGTCGGTAGCGGCGGTGCAGCGGGCGGCGCCGGCGGCACGGGCGGGATGTGCGGCGATCCGATCACCTCGACCGGCTGCCAGGCCTGCGTGGACGCGGGCGGCAGCTGCATGAACGGCGTCTGCACCTTCGCGTGCGGCTCGGCGTGCAACCCGTGCCCGGGCGACATCAAGTGCCCGATGGGGATGGGGTGCTCGGTCGACTGCCCCGCGTCGGGCTGCCCGGGCGTGATCGACTGCCGCGATTCGACGAGCTGCACGGTCCGCTGCGCCGACGGCGCTTGCCAGGGCGCGGTTCAGTGCGGCGGCGCCCCGTGCATGGTCAACTGCTTCGGCAATAACTCGTGCAAGGCCGGCGTCACCGCCGAGGGGAGCATGAACACGGTCGTGTGCGGCGGGACCGGCTCCTGCCAGGGCCTGGTGTCGTGCTCGGGCTCGTCCTGTCAGGCGACCTGCTCGGGCCCGCAGTCGTGCGCCTCCGGCGTCGAGGGGGACGCGGCCTCCAACACCATCACCTGCCGCGGCGGCGCCTCGTGCCGCGGCAGGGTCCGCTGCAGCGGCAACAGCTGCTCGACCGACTGCACGGGCTTCCAGGCGTGCGCGATGGGCGCCTGCTGCACCGCCGCCAGCTGCATGCGAATGCCGATGACGCTGCAGTGCCGGTAGCGCCTAGGCGCGCGCCAGGTCGCCGCGTCGGCCGCCGGCTCTGCGTCGCAGCGACAGCCGGCGCTCGTACCACAAGAAGGTGCAGGCGAGGGCGAGGCCCGACGGAACGGCTTCGATGACGGTGGCGGGCGACGGGTTGAGGATCAGCATGTCGCAGATCCAGACCACGAACCCGAACACGATCGCGACCGCGCAGGTCGCCAGCCGCGACAGGCCGCGCGCGACCAGCGCGAACAGCACGCCCATCGCGATCGAGAACACCAGCACGACGTTGACCGCGAGCAGGACGACCGGCAGGTCGAGCTCGGGCCGGTAGACCCGGGCCCCCACGAACGGGTGGGCGGCGACCTTGAGCGACGTCAACACCTCGCGCTGGACGATGACCCTGACGGGCGCGTGCCAGGGACTGAACAGGCGCAGCAGCAGCGCGATGGCGCCGAGCGCCAGCACGACGCGCGTCAGGATCAACGTCACCGCCGCCACGATCCCGGCCACGAAGCCGCCGGCCAGCGCCGACGACAGCGAGCCGGGCGGGCCGCACTTCCAGGGGGGCGTCTTTCGCTCTGTTCCCATCGTCGAATTCACCGGCGCGAGAGCACCTCGAGACGCACGGAGCGCGCGATCTCGCCGGCGACCGCGTCGAGCGCGGCCGCGCACGCCGCCACCGCGCCGTCGTAGCCGCCGGGCTGCCGCCCGCGCTGGTGGATGGTCGATCGCCCCGCGCGCGTCGGGCCGTTGTTGGCCCAGCGCGCCCGCCAGGCGATGTCGAGCGCGATGCCGTCGGCCAGGCTGACGTCGAGGCGCCGCACGTCCATCGTCAGCTCGACGTCGCTGCTCGGCTGCGCCGTCTGCTGCTCGGACGCCGACACCAGCGCGCCGTCCAGCGCGCGCGCCAGGCCGTCAGCGACCGCGCGCGCGATGCCGGTGCGCAGCGGCTCCGCCCAGCGGTGGTGATCGTCGACGGCGACCTCGGTGTCCGACAGGCGCAGCACCATCTCGGGGCGGTCCAGCGCCTCGGGCACCGAGGCGGCGGCGACGTGGACCGTGTACGCGACGGGCGCCGCCCGAACCGCCCGGGCCGGCGCGGCGCCGGCGAGGGTGTAGTAGCGCACCTCGGCCTTGCGCAAGCAGGCCGGCGCGACGGCCAGCCCGCCCAGCAGCGCCGCCGCGAGGCGCGCCCTGTTCGCGGTCACCTTCATGGCCGGCCCCGGATCAGCGACTCGGGGTGCCGCTCGAGGCTGTCGGCGAGCGCGCGGACCGAGCGCGCCGCCCGCGCGACCTGCTGCAGCACGTCCTCGAGATCGGCCTGCCGCGGCGAGCTCGGACCGAACTGGCTGACCGCCGCGCCGACGTCGGCGAAGGCGGTGTTCGCGTTGCCCAGCACGCGCCGCACGTCGCCCAGGATCGGCCCGACCTCGTCGAGCGGCAGCCGGCTCACCTTGCGCGCCACGCCGGCCAGCGCCGCCTGCAGATCCTCGTCTTCCCCCGGCACCGTCGGGATCTCGCGCGGGTGCCGGACCGGGTCCAGCTTGACGCGCGGGGCGGCGGGGAAGAAGTCCATCGCGACGAACCGCTGCCCGGTCAGCACGCTGGCCGTGCGCAGCTGGGCGCGCAGGCCGTGATCGACCATGCGGCGCACGCGCGCCTCGTCGGTCTCCAGCGGCGTGCCGGCGGCGCCGCGCGCGTCGATCGATCCGTGGCGCAGGCGGGCGCGCAGGCGGCCCGGGTAGATCCGGATATCGACCGGCGTCGCGAACTCGAACGTCTCCGGATCGTAGTCGAGGCGGACGCGGGTCACCTCGCCGAACGGCAGGCCGCGGAACTCGACCGGCGCGCCCACGGCCAGGCCGCGCACCGACTGGCGGAACACCACCGTGTAGTCTTCCGTCTCCGCGTCCGGTGGCTTCATCGCCTCGTCGCGGTTCCGGAACAGGACGAAGCGGTGGTTCGCCGGCGCGACCGGCGCGTCCTCCAGGCCGGGCGCAGGCTCGAACGAGATGCCGCCCAGAAACAGGGTCACCAGCGATTCGACCTCGACCTTGACGCCGGCGGTGTCGAGCGACATGCGCGCCCCGCTGGCGTCCCAGAAGCGCGTTCCGGTGGTGACGAAGCGATCGAACGGCGCGCGCACGAACAGGCCGACCGCGACCTGGCGGCCGTCGTCCTCGAGATCCGACGTGGTCACCTGTCCGACCTGCAGGTGGCGGAAGAAGATCGGCGTGCCCGCTCCGATGGCGCGGCGGCTGTGCGCGACGAAGGCCTGCCCCGGCGTGCCGCCGCTGACGACGGGCGCTTCCTCCAGGCCGGCGAAGTCGTGGCGGGGCTGCTTCGACACGCCCACGTCGAGGCCGATGTACGCGCCCGACAGCACGGTCTCCAGCCCGGAGACCTCGGCGGCGGCGACGCGCGCCCGCACCACCCAGAAGCGCGTGCCCTCGACCATCCACGGCCCGGCCTCGCGGATCAGCTCGGCGGTGATCACCACCGTCGCGCGATCGGGGCTGACGCCGATGTCGCGGACCTCGCCCACGTCGACGTCGCGGTAGCGGATCTTCGTCTTGCCCGCGACCAGCCCGCCCGCGTCGCGGA
>DATBHU010000184.1:0-11887 GCA_036557265.1 Polyangia bacterium | reverse complement strand
ACCGGGCTCAGGATCTGCAGGCTGTGAAACCCGCGCAGCGTGGTCTGCGACAGCGCGTCCACGCCGCCGATCAGCGCCGCGTCGACGACGCCGGTGGCCAGCAGGCGCTGCGCGCTGCCGACCGCCTTGGCGCTGGCCGAGCACGCGGTCGACACCGCGAAGCTGGGGCCGGCGATCCCGGTCACGCGCCGCAGCGCCTCCATCATGGCGCCGAACGAGTGCTGGCGGTGCAGCTCGTAGTCGACGGGCAGCGCGCCGGTCTGGCGGAGCTGGTGGTAGGCGTCCTCGGTACGCGCCAGGCCCGAGGTGGTGGTGCCGACGATCAGCGCGACGCGGCCGGCGCCGTGGCGGGCGACGGCGCGGGCGACCGCGGGGAGGATCTCGTCGAGGCCGGCGACCGCGACGCGCGCCGTGCGGCTGTCCCACGCCGACAGCGAGGGCGGCAGCGGCGGCGCGGCGTCGGGCATCGCGCCGACCGGCGTCTCGAACGGCAGCTCGAGCGGGCAGGGGCCGAGGCCCGAGCGCCCGTCGCGCAGCCGGGCGATCACGTCCCGGGTGGTCGTCCCCAGCGCGTTGACGGCGGCGTAAGCGGTGACAGGGAAGGACGCGGACACGAAAGCGACAGACTACCTCACGCGCTCACTGGAGGGGCACCGTCTCGATGTCGATCCTGTAGTCGAGGCGAGCATTCTGGAGCGTGATCCGCGTCGGAAAGTTCGACGCGTCATAGCCGGCGTACGTGATCGCGATCGTGCCGGGCGGCTGCGCGGCGGGGTTGGTGAACGTGCGTTCGACGAGGCGTCCGTCCTGCCAGCGTTCGTGGATCGTCTCGTCGCCGGCGCGGCCGGAGCGCTCGCCGGCCGGCAGCGGCGGCCCGAGCCACTGATCGAGCGCGCGGTGGATGTCGAGCAGCATGAACGTCGGCGTGAACGGCATCTCGTGCGGGATGTACTTGGTGAACTGCACGTCGCCTTTGGTCTGCTGGAGGAGGAACGCGCGCGAGCCGTAAGGCGTCAGCCCGACCAGCGTCAGCGTCCCCGGCGTCTTCTGCAGCACCGCCTCGAAGCTGCCGCCGCCCTTCGGCGACGTGGCGCGCAGCTTCTGCCGCACCGTGAACGTTCCCGGGATCGCGTCGGGCGGCGGCAGCTCGGCGGCCGTCGGCGGCGCCATCTTCGGGCGCTCGGGCGGGGCGGTGTGGTGGATGCACGCCGTGGCGGCGAGCAGGGCGGCGAGGGGGGCGGCGCGCGCGGTCATCGGCGACGCGGAGGCTACTGCGAGGAGGTGGCCTCCTCAACCGGCGGCGTCACGAGGGCCCGGCGAGATCGCAACGATCTTGATTCGGCACCCTTCCTGGATCACGACTGACGGGGCGCCGCCACGCGGAGGAGAGGGTCCTGCCAGGGTGGCGCCTCGCGAGAGACGCTAGGGCGCGCACGCGCCTTGGTGGCTGTATCCCACCCCGGCCTGAGCAGCGGAGCAGGCGTTCGAGTAGGTGTTCCCGTCGCAACCACAGACCGGGTTGAAATCGGCGGTGCAGCCGCCCGGGCGTGGCAGACAAGTGGCGCTCGCGTCGGCGGCGCCGCACAGCTGGCCCTCGACGTACGCGCAATACTCGGTGTTGCTGCAGGTGAGCCCCGCAAAACCACCGCAGGCCTTGGGCGCTGGACAAGCCTTCACCGTACAGCCCAGCACACCGTCCGAGCAGCTGCATACATTGCAACCGTCGCCTGCCGGGATGTTGGTCGAACCATCCGGGTAGGTGGCGCCACCAACGACGCAGCTGCGGCCCGACCCCGAGCAGGGTCCCGCGTGCAGAACCCCGCTGCCGGCTTGCGCGGCCATGCACGAGCTGGCGTAGGTCTGACCGTCACACCCGCAGACCGGCGTGTAAATGCTGTCGCAGGCGCTCGGTCTCGTCATGCACACCGCCTCGGCGTCCGCGGCCCCGCAATACGACCCCTCCATGTACGCGCAATACTCGTTCGCGGTGCAGGTGTTGCCGGCGCGTGCGCCGCAGGCTTTGGAAGCTGGACACGCGCTGGCGGCGGTGATGCTGGTTCCCGCTGCGGCGGCGAGGCAAGCGTTTGCGTAAGTTCTCCCGTCGCAACCGCAAACCGGCGCGGATTGCTGGGTGCAAGCGGAAGGAGTGGTCGCGCAAACGCCGGTGGCGTCGGCTGCTCCGCAACGCGCGCTCGGCGGAAAGTTGCAATAGCTTCCAGCCGGGCACGTCTGTCCCTGAAGGCCGCCACAGACCTCATCGACAGGACAGGCGATCAAGGTACAGGAGAGCTCTCCGTGAGAGCAGGTGCAGGTATTGCAACCGTCGCTGGCGGTGATCCCGCTGGCGCCGTCCTGATAGACGGTGCCTCCGACGGTGCAGGAACCTCCATTCAGCGCGTGCGGGTCGCAGCCTGCGCCGAGCAACAGGGGCGCGGGTGCAGCGGCCAGTATCAAGAGTCGAACAAAGAGACCCGATCGCGGCGTTGGCAGGTGGCTCGTCATGCGGCCGGACACCGCAGCATTTCCCGTACCATGCGCCGCCATCGAGAAAGCGCGGGATTGGAGGCAGTCCTGCCGGAGGGCGGCTTTGACGAAACCAGATCGTGGGATCGCGGGACCTCAGCTTTCTGAGGTTGAGCCCGGCTGACCGATGTGTCGGGGGAGACGGGCGACGTTACGGTCGCTCCCCTGCGCGCAGCAAGACGAGGGTGGTCGGCGCCAGCAGCAGGCTGAGCGAGATGCCGATGGCGGTCGTCAGGCCGATGGCGCGCAGGGCGGGCGTGCTGGAGATGGCGAGCAGGCCGAACGACAGCATGGTCGTCATTGCCGAGCTGGCGAGGCTCATGGTGGTGGGGCCGAGCGGGCCGTGGCGGCTGCCCTCGACCAGGAAGACGCCGTAGTCGACGCCGATGCTCAGCACGAGCAGCAGCGACAGGACGTGGAGGAGGTTGGTCTTGACGCCGGCGGCGCCGAGGATCGCCAGCGTCGCGGCGCCGGCGAGCGCCGCCGGCAGCAGCGCCGCGAGGGCGGGACGGAAGCGCATGTAGCGCAGGTAGAGCACCAGCAGGATCAGCGCGAGGCCGATGCCGATCGCCTGCAGGGTCTGGCCGCGGAAGCGCGCGTAGGTCTCGTCGAGGAAGCGGGCCTGGTCGAAGACGCGCGCGCCGGGCAGGTCGGCGACGGCCGCGGCGACGTCGCCGGGACGGTCGACGCTGCGCAGGAACGTCAGCACGCCGACGTCGTCGCCGAGCTGGACGGTGAACGGCCGGACGATCGACGCCAGCGGTGACGCTTGCAGGTCGGCCAGGCGTAGCGGCGGCTCGGCGGCGGGCGCGTGCAGCGCTTCTATCGCGCGCCGGAAAGGCGCGAACGCGTCCGGCTTGAAGCCCTCGCGCGCCAGCGCGGCCAGCGTGCGCCCGGCCAGGTCGGGGACGGCCGCCACCGCGGCGCGGCTGCGCGTCTGCAGAGCCGCCGACCACAGGAACGCGTGCAGCGAGACGATGCCGCCGTCGGGCGCATGTGGACGCGCGCGTTCGAGCCGATCGGCGACGGCGTCGTTGATGCGCAGCGCCTGCTCCGTGTCGCGCGCGCTGGCGACCACCAGCCGCCCCTCGTCGACGCGCGAGACGCGGGCGCGCACGCGATCGGTCTCCGCCTTCAGGGCCGGATCGGCCGCGTTCAGGGCGGCGAGCGAATCGAGCCAGCGCAACCGCGGCAGTCCGAGCGCGCAGACGGCGAGGGCGAGCGCGGTGATCGCGAAGGTGAGGCCGCGGTGGGCGCCCAGCCAGGCGAGCGCGCGATCGCCGCGGGCGGCCCCGCGCGCCAGCAGCGGGGCGCGGCGCGGCCGCGCGCGCAGCAGGGGCGGCAGCACGAAGCGGGTGACGGCGAGCGCGGCGAGGATGCCGGCCGCGGACGTCACCGCCATCTCGCGCACGCCGGGGAACGACGTCCAGGCGAGGGCGACGAACCCGGCCGCGGTGGTGAGGCCGCCGAGCAGCGCGCCGATCCAGACCCGCCGCAGGGCGGCCTCGGGCGTCTCGTCGGGCGACAGCGCCCGGTGCGTCAGGAGCAGGATCGGGTAGTCGATGGCGACGCCGATCAGCGTCGAGCCGATCGCCAGCGTCATCCCGTGCACCTGGCCGAACAGCAACAGGCCCACCGTCGCGGCGGTGAGGGCGCCCGCGACCACCGGCAGGAACGCCAGCAGCAGGCCGCGCAAGGATCCGAGCAGCAGGAGCAGCACCACCACCACGCCGACCGTCGACAGCGCCGAGATGCGCGTCAGGTCGCCGCGCATGCGCCGCTCGGCGTCGACGGCGATCGGCGCGACGCCGGCGCGCTCCAGCGTCAGGCCGCCGCCCGCGCTCCGGTTCGCGTCCGCGAAGGCGCGGTCGATGTCGCCGAGCAGCGGGCCCTGCGCGGCGCTGTCGAACGCGGAGTGGCGCGTGCCGAGAAAGACGATGGCGTGGCGGCGGTCGGGCGTCACCAGCTGATCGCCGTCGACGTCCAGCGATCCGGCGCGCGCCCGCTCGAAACGGCGCAGGATCGCCGGGAACCACCCGAGCGGATCGGACGGCGCCAGCCGCGCCAGCATCGGCGACAGCGGCGACGACATCTGCTGCTTGAGCGCGCGCGCGGCGCGCGCCAGCCCGGCGTCGGACAGCGCGGCCGGCACCTCCGTCTCCGGATGATCCGACACGAAGTAGGGGAGGCGGGGCGCGTACAGCTTGTAGACCGATTCGGCGAGGGCCGGCGTCGGCCCGCGCTCCAGCCAGGCGACCTCGCGGTTCTGCGCCAGCCCGCCCGCCAGCGCGGCCGCGCCCGCGTGCACGGCCGCGGGATCGCCGCCGCCGACGTCGAGGATCATCGTGCGCGTCAGCGCCGAGTCGGCCAGCCGGCGCGACAGCTCCGCCAGCCGGTGGTCGGTGCCGGCGGGCAGGAAGTGGGTAATGTCAGTGGTGACGCGCAGGCGCAGCGCGCAGAACGCGAGCATCGCGAGCGCGACAACCCCCGCGACGGCCAGCTGCAGCCGCGCGCGCTCCTTTCGCTCGCCGGTCATTTGCCGGGAATCTTGAAGATGCGCGCTTGCTCGGCGGGGCTGTAGCGACGCTTCAGATCGCTTTCGGTGAACTTGGTCTCGGTCCAGTCGCCGCTGGTCTCGTGCACGTCCAGCTCGTCGACGGCCAGGCCGCGCCCGCGCAGCTCGAGCTTCTTGATCATCTTGTCCATCGGGGTCACGCGCGGGGTCAGCACCAGCCGCCACTCGCCTCCCGTCCCGGGCGTCAGCTGCATCGCAAACATCTTCTCCAGGCCGGCGCGGTTTCCCGACAGCAGCATCACGAAGCTGTCCGCGAACAGCTTGGCGACCGGGTTGGCGCCCAGGTTCATGCTCTCGTGGCCGTCGGCGTCGCCGAACGCCAGTTGGTTGCCGTCGACGATCAGCGTCGACTTGATCGGCTTCTCGGTCTGGCGCGCGAAGCGGGCGGGCGGCGCGAAGTAGATGCTCCCCTCGCTGACCAGCGGCTGCTGCAACAACGTGATGTGCTTGACCTCGCGAAAGCGCGCGTAGAGGCCGGGCGCCTTGGCCAGCCCGCTCAGCAGCGCGTCGACGTCGACCGGCGCCTTCCCCGCCGCGGGCGCCGCCGGCGCGGGCTTGGCTCCGAGCGCGATCGACGGCAGCAGCAGCGCGCCGCAGACGACGAGCGCGCGCCCGGTCATGGTGCGTCCGCGGTTCCGAACGGCAGCTCGCCCCGGCGATACAGCGCCAGGACCGCGGCGATGTCGACGTCCTGCCGGCGGTCGGCGTCGTTGCGCGCCACCAGCGCCCGCACCGCCCCGTGAAGCTGGCGCGTGCGGCGCTTGCAGCCCTCCAGGCCGCGCAGGTCCGCGGCCTGGCAGAGGGCGAGCAGCTCGATCACCGCGACGGTCTCGACCAGCTCCAGCACGCGCTGGCAGTCGCGCGCCGCGATCGACCCCATGCTCACCTTGTCCTGGTTGTGCGACTCGGTGCTGCGGCTGAAGACGCTGGCCGGCATGGTCAGCTTCAGCGCCTCGGCGGTCAGCGCCGACGCGGTGATCTGCATCGCCTTGAAGCCGTGGTGGGCGACGTGCGCCGGCCCGTCCAGCGCCACCAGGTTGGCGGGCAGGCCGTGGCTGGTGGCCGGATCGCACAGCAGCGCCAGCTGCCGGTCGAGCAGATCGGCGATGTTGGCGACCGCCGCCTTCAGCCCGTCCATCGCGAACGCGACGTGGCCGCCGTAGAAGTTGCCGCCGTGCAGGATCTCGTCGCGCTCGGCGTCCACGATCGGGTTGTCATTGACGCTGTTGACCTCGGTCTCCAGCAGGGGCCGGAACAGCGCCAGCGCGTCGAGCAGCACGCCGATGACGTGGGGCGCGCAGCGGATCGAATAGCGATCCTGCACGCGCGCGCCCGCCACCGCCGCCTCGCCGGCGCCGTACTCCAGATCGGCGCGCATCCAGGCCGCGCACGCCGCCGAGCCCGGGTGCGGCTTGACCGCGAACAGGCGCGCGTCGAAGTGCGACGGGTTGCCGCGCATCAGCTCGCTGGCCATCGCCGACAGCGCCGCCGACAGCCGGGCCAGCCGCGTGGCGCGGCTGAACGCCAGGCAGGCGAGCCCGGTCATCATGCTGGTGCCGTTCATCAGCGCCAGCGCCTCCTTCGTGCGCAGCGCCAGCGGCGCCAGCCCGCAGCGCTCGAGCGCGCGCGCCGCCGGCATCACCTCGCCCGCGAACGACACCTCGCGCTCGCCCGCCAGCGCCGCCGCGACGTACGACAGCGGCGTCAGATCGCCGCTCGCGCCGACCGAGCCTTCCGCCGGGATGCGCGGCAGGATGCGGTGGGCGAGCAGCGCCACCAGCCCCTCGATCACCAGCGGGCGCACGCCCGAATGCCCGCAGGCGAGCGAGGCGATGCGCGCCGCGACCACCGCGGCCGCCTCCTCGTCGGCGAGCGGCGCGCCGGTGCCGACGCCGTGCAGGCGGTACAGGTTCGTCGCCATCGCCTCGGTCAGCTCGGGCGGCACCTCGTTCTCGCACGATTCGCCCACCCCGGTCGTCACCCCGTAGACGACGCGTCCCGCGGCCAGCTGCCGCTCCAGGCTGGCGCGGCTCGCCTCGAGGCGCGCCCGGTAAGCGGGCTCCGCGTTCAGCAGCGGCCGCGCGCGCCCGGCCGCGACGTCACAGATCTGCTCCAGCGTCAGCGGCCCGGCGCCGAACGTCACCGGGCGCGGCTCGGCGTTCGCGCTCACGCGGCCGCCTCCGCCGTCTTCCAGAACGGGTAGAAGTTGAACCAGTTGTCGGGCGCCAGGCCGCAGTAGTGCTCCAGCCGCTGCGCGAAGCGCTGCGCCCAGGCGCGCGCGTCGGCCTCGCGCTCGCCCCGGCGCAGCTCGATGCGCTCGGCGAACGGCTCGCAGTAGAGGTCGTAGCGGTTCGGCTCGTGGAACAGGCCGAAGGTCAGATAGACCGGGCAGTGCAGGCTGGCCGCCAGCCAGTAGGGCCCGGCCGGCAGCAGCGCGGGCGCGCCGAACAGATCGACCTCGACGACCCGATCGCCGATGCCGACGCGGTCACCCAGCAGCGCCACCATCTCGCCGGCGTCGATCCGTTCCTTCACCGCCAGCACGAAGCTCATGCTCTGCTCGACGTTGATGACGCGCGTCGCGAGGACCGGGTTCAGCTTGGCGAGCACGCCGTTGATCAGGCGCGCGTTGCGGAAGTAGCCGACGATGTTGAGGGGCAGCTCCTCCTCGGTCGCCATCGCGCGCAGCGCCTCGAAGCTGCCGACGTGCGCGCCGACCAGCAGCGCGCCGCGACGCTGCTGCTTGAGCGCCGCCAGCTGCTCCTTGCCGTTGCGCGTGATCGTGAAGGGCTGGTACCGGCCCAGCACGAAGAACAGCCGATCCAGCGTGACGTGCGCGAAGCAGAGGCAGTGCGCGAACACCGCGCGAAATCCGTGGGGCCGGCCGACGCGCCGGAGATAGTCGCGCGAGGCGCGGCGCGCCTGCGGCGCGAACGCCACGAAGTAGAAGACGATCGGCACCAGCAACAGGCGCGTCACGCCGCGGCCGAGCAGCCGGCAGATCGCGATCAGCAGGCGGAGGGCGAAGGCGCTGCCCATCTCCGACGTCCGCAGCCAGGCGGTCGCCGGCGCGTCCGACGCGGTCATCGCGCGCGCCTCCCCGCGAGGCCGAGCCTCCAGAGCAGCGACGTGAACAGCAGGCGGGCGTGCATCCAGGTGATCGCAACGTTATCCCGGACGGGGCGAAAGTGCGACGTGCCGCCGTCGGCGGCGGTCAGGTAGCGCACGCCGGTCGGGACGTTGACGATCGGCACCCCCGCCCAGTGCAGCCGCACCGCGATCTCGATGTCGAAGTCCATGCGATCGCCGCCGGCCGCGACCTCCAGGGCGGCGTCGACCGGGTAGACGCGGAAGCCGCACTGCGGATCGACGATGAAGCGGCCGCCCGTCTGCAGCAGCACCATGAAGTTGGTCAGCGCGTGGGCGGCGCGGCGCCCGCGCGGCATGGTCGCGTCGAACACCGGGTGGCCCAGCACCGCCGCCTGCGGGCGCTCGGCGGCGCGCGCCAGGAAGGTCGGGATGTCGGCGGTGTCGTGCTGGCCGTCGGCGTCGATCTGCAGCGCGTGCGAGAACCCGAGCTCCTGGGCGGCGCGCAGGCCGGTCTTGACGGCGGCGCCCTTGCCGCCGTTGCGCGGGCGGCGAATGATGCGCGCCGCACCGCGGTCCGCCAGCTCGTCCAGCGCGCGGCGGGCGGCGTCGCCGCTGCCGTCGTCGACCACCAGGACGTCGCCCACGTGACGTCCGACGGCGCCGACGACGCCGGCGATCGTCACCGGGTTGTCGTAGGTCGGGATCACCGCGCAGGTGCGGACCGGCGCGCTCACAGGAACTCCAACGTCCCCGAGCTGGCGATCGCCGTGCCGCGCCGGAGCTCGAAGGCGACGCGGGCGGGAGCCGTGCGCCGGAGCTCCAGCTCCAGCGTGTCGCCCGGGCCGATCGGTTTGCGGAACTTCAGCGCCGTGATCCGGCGCAGGTGGCGGTGCTCCGGCCAGCAGGCGCGCAGCTCGCGCAGGACGATCTCGTTCAGCTGCACGACGCCGGCCAGCACGGGGAAGCCGTCGAAGTGGCCGCGGAAGAAGCCCCAGTCGGCGGGGATCGTCACGGCGATGGTCCGGTGATCGTCGGCCCCATCTTCGAACAGGGCGAGCAGGCGGGCGCGCACCAGCTTGCCGCTCTCCTCGCGCGGCAGCGCGGCGACGATCCGGAACCGGCGCGGCACGGCGATCGGCTCCAGGCGGCGGAGCAGGGCGGCGCGCAGCGACGCCACCGAAGCGCCGGGCGCCACCACCGCGGCCCACAGCTCGTGGCGGCGCGCCGACGGCGTGTCGACCGCGACGACGGCCGCGTCGGCGACGCCGGGGCCTTCGCGCAGCTCGCGCTCGACCTCGGCGAGCGCGACCCGGCTGCCTCCGATCTTGACGACGCCGTCGCTGCGCCCGAGCAGCTCGAAGCGGCCGTCGGCGCGGGCCCGGATGCGATCGGCCCCGCGATACCAGCCGCTCGCATCAGTCGCGGCGAACGGCGAGCGCAGCAGCATCGTCCCGTCCTCGTCGGCCGCGACGGTGAGGCCGGGCAGCGGCTGCCAGCCGCCGTCGCCGCCGTCGTTCTCTCGGGCCTGGCCGCTCTGGCGCCAGGCGATGCCGCCCGTCTCCGACGAGCCGAGCACCTCCGTCACCGGGACTCGCGCCGCCGCGGCCACCGCCGTCGCTGTCGCCGCGTCGAGCGGCGCACCCGACGAGAAGATGCGCGCGAGCGGCGGCAGCGCCCCCGCCGCCAGCGCCGCCACGGCGCGCAGGTGGGCGGGGACGCTGACCAGCACGCTGGCGCGATGCGCGCGCGCCTGGGCGGCGATGGTCTCGGCGTGCAGCGGGGTCGTACGCACCAGGCTCCCGCCTCCCATGAAGGGCACCAGCACCCCGAACAGCAGGCCATATAGATGATGGGGCGGCACGGTGGCGAGCACGCGCGTCTCCGGTCCCAGGTTCCACAGCCGCGCCAGCACCTCCGCCTCCCCGAGCAGCTGCGCCGCCGTCTTCGGGCAGCGGACGTGCGCGCCGGTCGAGCCGGAGGTGTAGACGGAGACCAGCGCGCGCTCGGGCGCGAACGTGAGAGGCGGCTCCGGCGCGGCGCCACCAGGGCGGGCAGCCGCGCCCGCGAGCCGGCCGCGCACGTCGACGCCGCCCTCGCCGCCGCCGTCGTGGAGGATCAGCGAGACGCCGCGCTCGGCGCACAGCCGGTCGATCGTCTCGGGCCGGCTGTTGGGCGGCAGCGCCGCGATCCCGCCCGTGCGCCAGACCGCCAGCAGCGCCACGGCGCACAGGTAGCGATCGCCGCAGGCGACCATCGTCTCGGCTGCCGCGTGGGCGGGCAGCGCGCGCGCCAGCGCGGCCGCGTCGGCCAGCAGGTGCCGCCACGCGCGCGGCTCGTCGCCGAGCGCGAACGGTGAATCCGGATCCCGCTGCCGAGGCGCCAGCATCTGCGCGGACTCACGCGCGGCGAGCCGCCGCTACCCCGTGCCCGGAGGCGGTCCCTCCGGGGCCGGGCCGCCCGCCAGGTGCGTCTCGACCATCGAGACCACGTCGTCGACGGTCCGCACCGCGCGCAGCGCCTCCTCGGGGACCTCGCGCCCCGTCCAGTCCTGCAGGTAAACCACCAGGTCGACCGCGTCGATGCTGTCGAGATCCAGATCCTGCTGCAGCTTCGCGGCCGGTGTGATCTTCTCGGCCGGCAGCCCGAACGTCTTGGTCAGCAGCTCCTGCACGTGCGCGAAGATCTCGTCGCGGGTCATTTCGCGCGCTCCGCGCGGCCGCGCTCCTCGGCGATGAAGGCCGCCAGCGACCGCACCGATCGGAAGATCTCGCGGTTTCGTTCGTCATCGGCCTTGATCTGCACCTTGTAGCGGCGCCCGATCTCGACGGCCAGCTCCAGCGCGTCGATCGAATCCAGGCCCAGGCCCGACGCGAACAGGGGCGCGTCGACGTCGATGTGCTGGGGCTGGACGTCCTTCAGCATGAGCGTCTGCACGATCATGCTTTTCAGCTCGTCTTCGATTTCACTCATGATTTGCGCGTATCTCTGCTGGATCCGAGGGTCTATCCGATTCTTGCAGCCCGAGGTGACGGCGAAAGGTCGCCTCGCAGGCCGCGGTCAGCGAGCTCGCGTCCCCTCCGAAGGAGGCCGGGCTCATGACCGGGAGACGTGTCACCGTGAGAATTGCCGTTCGAAGCGGAATATCGTACCACGGCGTCCCCTTGCCGAGCGCGGGCGGTTCGCAACGGATGAGGACCGGCACCACCGGAACGTCCGCGCGGCACGCGATCTCGAACGCGCCGCGACGGAACGGGCGCAGCCCGCCCGCCGGCGAGCGCGTCCCCTCGGGGAACACCAGCAGCGGCATCGACTCCGCGATGCGATCGAGCGCCCGGCTCACCGCCACGCCGCCCGCCAGCCCTTCCGCCTCGCCGCCCTCGAGGTAGGCGCACCCGCGCAGGACAGCGCCCACGATCGGTACGCGGAACAGCAGCGGCTTGGCGAAGCAGAGCACACGGCCGAACAGCGCCGACAGCGCCGCGACGTCGACCAGGGTCGGGTGGTTCGCGACCATCACGAACGCCGGCGCGGGCGTCGAGGCGTCCACGCCGCGCGGGTTGAAGTGCAGCAGCCCGCACGCGCGCATGTAATCGAACAGCAGCACGAACGCGCGCTGCATCCAGCGCTGGCAGGCCGCCGCGCGCTCGATCGCGGGCGCGCCGACGTACCGCAGCCGCGTGAGCGGAAAGATGATCGCCG
>DATBHU010000183.1:0-3885 GCA_036557265.1 Polyangia bacterium | reverse complement strand
GCGGTCGAGCTATACCTTACACGCCGAGCTCGGCGTGCGCTTACCGCTGCGATGACCGGGAGTTAGCTTCGACTCGAAGGGGAGACCATGATTCTGACGGAGCTGATCGTCATCCTGGCGCTGACCGTGCTGAACGGGGTGTTCGCCGGGGCCGAGATCGCCATCGTGTCGCTGCGGCCGACGCGGCTGCAGCAGCTGGTGGATTCGTCGCGCGTCGGGGCGCGGACGATCGCCGCGCTGCGCGCCGAGCCCGAGCGCTTCTTCGCCACCGTCCAGGTCGGGATCACCGTCGTCACCACGACCGCCGCCGCGTTCGGCGGCGCGCGCATGGCGCGGCAGCTGGAGCCGCTGCTGCGGCCGCTGCCCCTCCTCGGGCGCGATCCGGACGGCTTCGCGCTCGCCATCGTCGTCGTGCTGGTGTCGTTCCTTTCGCTCGTGCTGGGCGAGCTGGTGCCGAAGTCGCTCGCGCTTCGCCACAGCGAGGGCTACGCGCTGCTGATGGCGAAGCCGATCGCCTGGCTGTCGCGCATCGCCAAGCCAATCGTCTGGCTGCTGACCGCCACGTCGAACCTGGTGCTGCGGCCGTTCTCCGACCGCACCAACTTCTCCGAATCGCGCATCTCGAAGGAAGAGATCGAGCAGATGGTCGACGAGGCGGCCAAGACCGGCGCCATCCACGAGCACGCCAGCGAGCTCGCCTCGCGCGCGCTGGAGTTCGACCGCCTGCGCCTCAGCGACGTGATGATCCCGCGCGCGCGCATCGACGCGCTGCCGATCCGCGCGACCACCGAGCAGATCAGGCGCTTCCTGCTCGAGGAGCGGCGCTCCCGCATCCCGATCTACGACAAGTCGCTGGACGACATCCTCGGCTACGCGAGCGCGAAGGACATCGTGTCGCTGGCCTGGGACGGCGGGCCGGTCGTGCTCCCCGATCTGGTGCGCGGCGTGAAGGTCTTCCCGGAGACCGTGCAGGCGATCGAGGTGCTGCGCTTCATGCGGCGGGAGCGGCAGCGCATCGCCGTCGCCCTGGACGAGCACGGCACCGTGTCCGGCATGGTGACGTTCGAAGATCTGGTGGAGGAGCTGGTAGGCGACATCTTCAGCGAGCACGACGACGAGGTCCCGCCGTTGGCCCGGCAGCCGGACGGCAGCGCCGTGGTCCGCGGCGACACGCCGATCCGGGAGGTGAACCGCGAGCTCGGCATCGAGCTGGAGGTCCCGCCCGGCGTCAGCAGCATCGCCGGCCTCTGCCATGCGCTGGCGGGCGGGATCCCCAACCGGAACGCCAGGTTGGCCGCAGGCGACGGGTCGGTGCTGGTCGTGCTGGAGGCGACGCCCCGGGAGGTCAAGCGGGTCCGCGTCATCCCGGCCGGGGGCGTAACCAATCAACCGTTCCGGGCGTAGTACGGGTATGCGTTCAAATCACGCGCTGTTATTCACGGTTTCACTGGCGGCGTTGGCGGGATTTGCGGCTCTCTACCGCGGAAACGTGGCGGCGAGGCCGGCCGCGCCTCAGAAGGAGAGGACCATGTCCACGAAGACGTATACGAAGCCCCCGGCGGGCGACATCAAGAACAAGCTGACGCCGGAGCAGTACGAGGTGACGCAGGCGTGCGGGACGGAACCGCCCTTCCACAACGCCTACTGGGACAACCACAAGCCTGGGATCTACGTCGATGTCGTCAGCGGCGAGCCGCTGTTCAGCTCGACGGACAAGTTCGACTCCGGCACCGGCTGGCCCAGCTTCACGCGTCCGATCGAATCAGGGCGGGTCGCGTCCAAGAGCGACGGCAGCCACGGTATGACGCGCACCGAAGTCCGTTCGCAAGGCGGTGATTCGCACCTGGGCCACGTGTTCGACGACGGGCCGGGGCCGACGCATCAGCGTTACTGCATCAACTCGGCGTCGCTGCGGTTCGTGCCGGCGGACCGGCTGGAGGCGGAGGGCTACGGCGCGTACCGCGCGCTGTTCCCGCAGCCCGGCGAGGCGGCGCAGGCGAAGGCAGGCGCGACCGGCAAGGCGGGCGAGGCGAAGCCGGCCGAGACGAAGACGCGCGAGACCGCGATCCTGGCGGGCGGCTGCTTCTGGGGGATGGAGGAGATCTTGCGCAAGATCCCGGGCGTGCTCGAGATCGAGGTCGGGTACACGGGCGGCAAGACGGCGCACCCGACGTACGCGGACGTCCACGACGGGACCACCGGCCATGCCGAGGCGGTGCGCGTCGTGTTCGACCCGAGCAAGCTGTCGTACGCGGACCTGCTCGAGAAGTGGTTCTTCCGCATGCACGACCCGACGACCAGGAACCGGCAGGGCAACGACGTCGGCTCGCAGTACCGGTCGGCCATCTTCGTGACGTCGCCGGCGCAGCGGAAGATCGCCGAGGCGGCGAAGGAGCAGGCGGCCAGGTCGGGGCGGTGGAAGAAGCCGATCGTCACCGAGATCGTCGACGCGGGCACCTGGACCCCGGCCGAGTCGTACCACCAGGACTATCTGCAGAAGAACCCGGGGGGCTACACCTGTCACTTCATGCGTGACTAGCCGCTGCGGAGTCCCGCGCGGCCCCGGCCCCGCTCGGCTCCGGCGCCCTCTCCCCGCCTGGCGGGGAGAGGGTTGGGGTGAGGGTCCGCTTCAAATCTTCCCGTAGATCTCGCGCTCGTGGCGCGCGGCCGCGGGACCCCGGTCGAGCAGCGCCGCGATGAAGATCGCGACCGCGACGATGGAGTTGTGCCAGAAGGTCCGGTCCCACCGCGACGCGCTCGTCGAGAGCGACGCCACGAGCAGGATGACCGCGACCACGGCCGTCAGGTAGCGCAGGCCGGGAACGTAGAAGGCTGCCAGCGACAGCCCGACGGTCAGCGCGCCGCAGACCAGCGCCGCCACGTAGGCCGGCGAGTTGTGGGGCCAGGCAAACGACGACAGGAACAGCCAGGTCCCGAGCAAGACGTTGAAAATGCGTGGGGTCATGGCGACCTCCTCTACCCCTCGCCTCAAAGCTAGGTTTGGAAGTCTGCCTGTCGAGGCTCTCCCTGATCTTGATCTCGGCGCGGCCGAGCTCGCATGATGGCGGCGGTAAGGTTGACGTCGGCAACGTCGAGAAGATGAGCAACCGCGCGCGCGAGCTGATCGATCGCCTCGGCATGATTCCGCACCCGGAGCGGGGCTTCTACGTCGAGACCTATCGCGCGCCGCTGGCGGTTGCGGGGCTGCCGCACGGCGGCGCCCGCGCCGCCAGCACCGCGATCTACTTTCTGGTGACGCGTGACCAGCCGACGACGTACCTGCACCGGCTGAAGTCCGACGAGCTGTTTCACCTCTACGAAGGCGGACCGCTGGAGGTGCTGCTGCTCGGCGCGACAGGCGCGGGCGAGGTCCGCCGGCTCGGGCTGGACGTGGCAGGCGGCGAGCGGCCCCAGCTGGTGATCGCGGCCGGCACCTGGTTCGCCGTCGAGCTGGCGCCGGAGGCGTCGCACTGTCTGTTCGGCTGCACCGTCGCGCCCGGCTTCGACTTCGCGGATTTCGAGCTGGCGGCGGGGCCCGAGCTGGCTGCCCGCTACCCGGCGCACGCGGCGCGCATCGGGCGCATGTCGCGCCCGGCCGACCCGCGATCGCGATAAAGTAGAGGCCGAGGTAACCGGCGATGTCCTCGGATCCGGTCGTCATGGCGTTGCGCGCGGCTCTGTCGGCGGCGGACAGCGTGCAGATCCGCATCGCGCTCGGCCGCCGCCTGCTGGAGATCGGTCAGCCGGGCGAGGCGCTGCCCGAGCTGGAGCGGGTGATCGCCGCCGAGCCCGCGAACCGTGAGGCGCTGGAGGCGGCGGCGCGCGCCGCGCTCGCCGTCGGCGACGCGGCGCGGGCGCAGGCCTACCAGCTGGCGCTCGCCGCCC
>DATBHU010000182.1:0-4820 GCA_036557265.1 Polyangia bacterium | reverse complement strand
CGGGATGCGATCCCACGGATCCGGCACCAGCTGCTTGATACCGAGCGACACCTTCGGCTTCTCGCCGTCGAAGTCGATGTTGAGGACGACCGACTCGACCTCGTCGCCCTTCTGATAGAGCTCCGACGGGTGCTTGACCCGCTGGGTCCACGACAGGTCCGACACGTGGACGAGGCCGTCGATGCCCTCCTCGATCTCCACGAAGATGCCGAAGTCGGCGATGTTGCGGACCACGCCCTTGACGACGGTGCCCGGCGGGTACTTCTCCTTGAGCGACGCGAACGGATTCGGCTCGAGCTGCTTGATGCCGAGGCTGATCCGGTTCTGGCGCGGGTCGATGTCGAGCACGACCGCCTCGACGGTGTCGCCGACGGCGACGACCTTCGACGGGTGCTTGACCCGGCGGGTCCACGACATCTCGGAGATGTGGACGAGGCCCTCGATGCCCTCTTCCAGCTCGATGAACGCGCCGTAGTCCTTGAGCGAGACGACCTTGCCGCGCACGACCGTGCCGGGCGGGTACTTGGTCTGCGCGTGGGTCCAGGGATCCTCGCTGATCTGCTTGAGGCCCAGCGAGACCCGCTCGGTGTCGGCGTTGAACTTCAACACCTTCACGCGCACGTGATCGCCGACCTGGAACAGCTCGGACGGGTGCGTGACGCGGCCCCACGACATATCGGTGATGTGCAGCAGGCCGTCGATGCCGCCGAGGTCGATGAAGGCGCCGTACTCGGTGAGGTTCTTGACGATGCCCTCGACGATCTGGCCTTCCTTCAGCTTCTCGAGCGTCATCTCCTTCAGCTCGGCGCGCTCCTTCTCGAGGAGCACGCGGCGCGAGAGAACGATGTTGCCGCGCTTCTTGTTGAACTTGATGACCTTGAACCGGTGCTGCTTGCCGATGAACGCGTCCAGGTTGCGCACCGGGCGCAGGTCCACCTGCGAGCCGGGCAGGAACGCCTTCACGCCGCCGCGGATGGTGACCGACAGGCCGCCCTTCACGCGCGCGCTGATGGTCCCCTCGATCAGCTCGTCGCGCTCACACGCGCCGGAGATCTCGTCCCAAACTTTCAGCCGATCCGCCTTCTCCTTCGAGAGCACGCACAGCCCGTCTTCGTTCTCGCGGCTCTCGAGGAAGACGTCGATCTCGTCGCCCTCCTTGACCGCGACCGTGCCGTCGGCCTGCGTGAACTCGTAGAGGGGGATCGTTCCTTCGGACTTGTAGCCGATGTCGACCACCACGTGGTCCTTGCCGACGTGGATGACGCGGCCTTTGACGATGTCGCCTTCCTTGACGTCTTCGTGCTTGAGCGACTCCTCGAAGAGAGCCGCGAAGTTCTCCTCCTGGTTGTTGTTGTTTTCGGTTGCCATAGAAACCATGCGGTATGCCTCTGCCTTTCGACCCTCGCGTTCGCTTTCGAGAAGTCGAACGGTCGGGCGTCTTACTCTTGGTCCCGCGCCTCGCGCAGGGGTTTGGGTTGTCATGGCGCGGCTCTTCGACCATTCGAAGATCGCGCGAACTGATTGGAAGCTGCGGAAGCTAGCCGCGGCCTGGGGGAAAGTCAATCGGGTCCGGAGGTTACGCTCAGCCGGGGCCCATCGCCGGGGCCACTGCCCGGTCCCCTACCCGACCACCCTGGTTTGGATGCCGCGGGCGGCCGGCATGTCGCACTCCCTAGGCGACGGACTCGGTGATCCGTCCGAAGCGGCGCTGGCGGCGGCCGTAGGCGGCGAGCGCCGCCAGCAGCTCATCGCGACCGAAGTCCGGCCACATCACGTCGGTGAAGTAGAGCTCGGCGTACGCCGCCTCCCAGAGCATGAAGTTCGAGAGGCGCTGCTCGCCGGACGTGCGAATGACCAGGTCGGGCGGCGGCAGCGCGCGCGTGTCCAGCGCGGCCGCCAGCTGGGCCTCGCCGATCGCCTCCGGGCGCAGCCGGCCCGTCGCGACGGCACGCGCCAACCGTTGCGCCGCCCGGACGATCGATTCGCGGGCGCCGTAAGAGAGCGCCAGGCAGAGGGTCATGCCGCGGTTGGCCCGGGTCGCCTCGGTCAGCGCCGCGAGCGGTCCGCGCACGAACGCGGGCAGCCGCGCGGGCTCGCCGATGGTGGTGAGACGGATCCCGCGCGCGGCCAGCTCGCTGCGCTCTTCGATCACGAAGCGGTGAAGCAGGCGCATCAGGTCCGCGATCTCGGACGCCGGGCGCTGCCAGTTCTGCGCCGAGAAGGCGTACAAGGTCAGCACCGGGATGCCGAGCTCGCGCGCGGCGCGCACGACCCGACGCACCGCCTCGGCGCCCTGCCGGTGCCCGTCGCCGCGGCGGCCCCCGCGCGCCGCGGCCCAGCGGCCGTTACCGTCCATGATGATCGCGACGTGCTCGGGAAGCGGGTTCAAGCGGCGACTCCTCCTCACTCCAGGGAACACCGTCGCGGCCCGGGCCGGGACCGGGATCTCCGCGAACGGTCGCTTGCCGCGGTCGAGCCGTCGGCGCCCCTCGTGACCGGGGCGGATGGAACGCGCATGATAGGGAGGCGTGCGCAAGCCTCCGAGCCCGCCGGGCCCGCCCGAGCCGTCGATCATCCGCAGCACCTTGCGCGCGTTGCTGCACCCGCGCCGGCTGATCCCGATCGTGCTGCTGTCGTCGTCGCTGGTGGCCGCCCAGGGAAACTACAGCCGCGATCCGTTTGCGATCCCGCTGGGGATCGCGATGTGCGTGGCCTTCGTCATCGTCGCGCCGGTGTCGTGGCGGGTGCTGTTCCCGGACCGCTTCAACCTGCGCCACGGCGGCATCCGCCTGATCCTCTACGGGACGATCGCGGCCGGGGTGGTCTGGTCGCTGGGCATCGTCGTCCCGCGCATCCTCGGCATGGGGAGCACGCTGCTGACGGCGCCGACCAGCGTCGTGGTCTGCCTGGCGCTGTTCCTGGTGGGCGGCTGGGGGCTCGGCCGCGACATGTGGCTGGAGAACGAGCTCGCCCGCGCCGAGGCGCGCGCCACCCTGCTGGCGCGCGAGGCGGAGGGGGCGCAGCTGCTCGCGCTGCGGTCGCACCTGGATCCGCACTTCCTGTTCAATACGCTGAACGCGATCGCGGAGTGGTGCCGGGAGGACGGCGAGACCGCCGAGCGCGCCGTGATGCGGCTGTCGGCGATGCTGCGCACCGTGCTGGCGGGCGTGCGGGCGTCGACCTGGCCGCTCGCCGAGGAGCTGGCGCTGCTCGACACGCTGTTCGAGCTGCACCGGCTGCGCGATCCCGATCGGGTGCGGGTGACGCGCCGGCTGCCGGCGCCGCTGCCCGACGTCGCCATCCCGCCGATGTTGCTGCTGCCGCTGGCCGAGAACGCCGTCAAGCACGGGCCGGCGGCCGGCCACGCTGGCGAGATCGTGCTCGCGGCGCGCACCACCGATGACAGGCGTCTGGTGGTTTCGATCGAGAACCCCGGGGCGTATCGGGGGCGGCGCGCCGGCGGCAGCGGCATCGAAATCGTCGAGCGCCGGCTGGCCCTCGCTTATGATGGTCAGGCGATGCTGACCATCGCCGCCGTGGGCGACGCGACGAGAGCAGAGGTGACGCTGCCGATGACGGCGCAGCTGCCGGGAGCGCCGACGTGACCGATGAGGCGGCGGCGCCGCTGCGGGTCCTCGTCGCCGACGACGAGGCGATCGCGCGCAAGCGCCTCCTGCGGTTGCTGGCGGCGATGCCCGACGTCGCCGTCGCGGGCGAATGCGCGAACGCGCACGAGGTGCTGGAGCGGGTGCGCGCGGGCGGCATCGGCGCGGTGCTGCTCGACATCCAGATGCCGGAGCTGTCGGGGCTGGAGGCGCTGCAGCTGTTTCCCGCCGACGGGCCGGTGGTGATCTTCTGCACCGCCCACACGGCCCACGCCGTCGCCGCGTTCGACGTCGGCGCGATCGACTACCTGCTCAAGCCGATCGAGGCCGCCCGCCTGCGCAAGGCGCTGGAGCGCGCGCGCGACCGCGACGCGCGCCGCCGCTACGCGGACGAGCTGGCGCGCTTCAAGGGCCGCGCCGCCCAGGGCCAAGGGAACGACAAGCCGCTCGATCGGCTGGCGCTGCCGACCCGCCAGGGGATCGTGCTGCTCGATCCGCTGGAGGTCTCGCACGCCGAGCTGGACGGCGAGCTGGTCACCGTTCACACGGCCGACGCGCAGTACCTGTCCGCGCTGTCGCTGCAGGAGCTGGAGACCCGTCTGCCGGGCGACCGCTTCGCGCGCGTCCACCGGCGCGCGCTGGTCAACCTGGAGCACGTCGTGCGGCTGGAGCCGAACGAGGTGGGCGGCTACACGGCGCGCACGCGCAACGGGCGCGCCGTGGAGATCTCGCGCCAGGCCGCGCGCGAGCTGCGCAAACGGCTCGGGCTGCGCTGATCCCGGTCGAGCGCCGGCGTCAGGAGGCCAGGGCGTCCGCGTCCGCGGCGACGGGCGCAGGCGCCGGCTCGCGGGTGCGCGCCTTCCCCAGGCTGACGATGCCCGCGTCGGGCGGCTCGCCGGCGACCAGCGCGCGGATCGTCGGGCGGCAGCCGCCGCACGCCGTGCCGGCGCCGCACGCGCGTCCAACTTCTTCAACCGATCGCGCGCCGCGGTCGACGCATTCACGAATCACGCGATCACAGACCTTGTTGCAATGACAGACCAGCAAGTGAACCTTCCAGGATGCCGACCAATAGTATTGAAAGTCATTATCAGTTTCAACTGGAGTCTTCCCCCGGTCGTGCTTAGACTCTCCGCGCCATGCAGGGAGACCCCGACGTGATTGCGGCGTTGAACGACATCCTGACCGCGGAATTGACCGGGATTAACCAGTACT